>MHBM01000082.1 GCA_001804885.1 Lentisphaerae bacterium RIFOXYA12_FULL_48_11 | reverse complement strand
GGTGGAATAATAGCCATAAACATAGATGAGGGAGATCACCTCATTCAGGTCAAAATGACCAACGGCAACGATGATGTTGTCCTGGCAACGTACAACGGCATGAGTATCCGGTTCAATGAAAAGAAACTGCGCGACCAGGGAAGAGCCACCCGCGGAGTACGGGGTATCACCCTCCGGGAGAATGATGTTGTAGAAACACTGGAAATCGTCAACCTGACCGCCACGTTCCTGATCTGCACCGAAAATGGATATGGAAAACGGACCAGCTTCGACGAATATCGGGCCCAAGGACGAGGTGGAAAAGGCGTTATCGCCATCCGCACATCAGACCGAAACGGCATGGTCGTTGGTGCTCATGCCGTGCAGGAAGCTGATTCACTTATGCTGATCACTGCAAAGGGCAAGATGATCCGAATGGCCGTCAGCGATGTCAGGGTAATCGGACGCGCCACACAGGGCGTGAGACTTATCAATCTTGATGAAGGCGACAAACTGGTATCTGCAACCACGTTTGAACCGGAAGACAAAGAAATCTCCGAACAGCCGCCAGAAGCCTGAGATTAAAAACCTTATTCTTCACAGGCATGTAGTCCATCACATGCCTGTGAGACAGCGAGGTTACACTTTGCGGCTTGCTGCCAACTTCTTAAAGTATTCAAGAACCAAAGGGAGCCCCTTATCAATGCCCAATTTGGGGTTCCATTTCAGGGCCTTCCTGGCCAGAGTGATATCCGGCTGACGTACCCTTGGGTCATCAACAGGCAAAGGTTTAAAAACTATCTTTGACTTCTTCCCTGTAAGCGCAACAATCTTCTGAGCAAGCTGATACACCGTCATTTCTTCCGGATTACCGATATTCACCGGACCGGTCTCCCTGCTCATCGCCAGGGCATATATTCCGGCAATAAGATCGGTCACATAACAGAAACTGCGTGTCTGAGAGCCATCACCGAAGACAGTGATAGGCTTACCTTCCAACGCCTGACTTATGAAGGCAGGAATAGCCCTGCCGTCATTTGGCCGCATTCTTGGGCCATAGGTATTGAAAATACGCACTATTTTAGTGTCAACACCATGATAGCGATGGTACGCCATCGTCATTGCCTCGGCAAAGCGCTTGGCTTCATCGTACACCCCCCTGGGCCCCACTGGATTCACATTACCCCAATATGACTCCTTTTGAGGGTGAACTATCGGATCACCATAAACTTCTGACGTTGACGCTATCAGGAAAACGGCCTTTTTGGCTCGCGCCAGACCAAGAGCCTTATGCGTTCCCAACGCACCTACTTTCAAGGTCTGAATCGGCAACTCAAGATAATCTATCGGGCTGGCAGGAGAAGCAAAATGGAATATGTAATTAACCTTGCCAGGCAAATACAGGTACTCGGTCACGTCATGCTTGATAAACTTGAAACCGGGATTACCAGAGAGATGTTCAATATTGGCAACATTACCGGTAATAAGATTGTCAATGCATATCACCTGGTGTCCTTTTGCAAGCAGGTGATCGCATAAATGTGACCCCAGAAATCCGGCGCCACCAGTAACCACAGATACAGGTTTCTTAACTGACTTTTCCATAATTTCATTCCTCTTCTTTTCTTCCAATCTGCGTCATCCGCGTAATCTGCGGATAATCCTCTTCCAGCTCTCTCCTATCCCAAACCCTACGCCATTCGAAAATCAATTACCGTCTGCCTGTATGATTCCGGCAAACCAATGTCAAATCTGTTCCCCTTTACAATACAGGCCGAAAAACCATCCTCCTGCCTGAGTCTGTCCAGACATGAAGTCAGCTGGAATTCGCCACCCTCACGGATATTGTGTGTGATATTTTCATGCAGGTAGTCGAATATTTCAGGCTTCAAGACATACATGCCGAAGACGGACAGAAATGAGTCCTTCTCAATGCCGTCAATCTTCAGATGTTTCATGGCATATTCCCGGTCCGGCTTTTCCTTGAATTCAGTCAGGGATAGAATCTCATCACGCTCAGTCCACACACCGCCAACACAACCGAAATTATGCACTTCAGATACCGGCGTAACCTTCAGACCCACTACGCTCTGCCCCAGTTTTTCATAAACATTCAAAACCTGTTTGGCACATGAGACATCAGTTGTAGATGCATAAAGATGGTCACCCAGCAGAAGAAGAAAAGGTTCGTTTCCAACCCATTCCCTGGCACAATTGACTGCATGACCAAACCCCTCCTGTACATCCTGGGATACAAAAGTAACACGCCTGCCGATATCCATGAGGTAATCATTATACTTCTTCGCTTCAGCAGATAATTTATTGTAGTTCTCGATTGGCGGAGGAGATGAAAAGAAATTCTCGAAGATTTCCCTGTCAACACCCTGAACGATCACGCAAACCTCTTCAATGCCGGCACTTATGGCTTCTTCGACTATGGCTAGAATAACAGGTTTTATGCGTCCCTCCCTGTCAATGACCGGAAACAACTCCTTCTTTATGGCCTTCGTAGCAGGGAAAAGACGGGTCCCGAATCCGGCAGCAGGAATGACCGCTTTTCGGACTCTCAAGCCGGATTTAAGAACCAGACTTAGACAAGACATATTAAGATCGCGCTCAATGATTTCCATAACCGTCTGCTGGCTTTCTTCATCCTTTGCAATGAACTGAGCTGTTCCATCACCCTGCGACCCAACTCCCTTGCCTCCATAAACATATTTCTGAATAGGTTCATAGCTCAGAACCTTGTGAAGAACAGGAGCAGTGAGCTGGGAAGGACATGCAGGCTGAAGATGTTCATCGAACTCCTTCTGAGCTTTTGTCATCAGCGATCCTATCCTGGCCGCATCACCTTCTTTCAGAGCCTCACAGGCTTCAGCAGTAAGCTTAGCGCTGATTCGGCCAAGATACTTCTGTACATTCTTTTGAACATCATTCTCGGCAAAGGGATAACAGTGATTCAACCTGTTAAGGATTTCCCTTGTATCCTTACTTGCACCGAGATCAACTATTACGAAATGAAGATCTTTTTTTACGCTCAACTCGGCCACATCCATCCGATCACCGTCAAAAGTCATCATTATGGGACGATTCCCATAAGCGCAGCCCTGATCCATTCTTCCGCACCGAGACGGAGTGGTGATTTCGCCCATGTACGCGAACTCCATCTCCCCTCGAATTGTCATTTTGAGGTCATAAACACGGTTAAAAGCCCTGGCAACCAGAACACAAACCGCAGCACTTGAAGAAAGTCCCTTTTTTATGGGCAGATCAGTAAGATAATTGTTGATCTCAATTCCACGCACACGGTAATGAGTCACAACCTGATAAGCCACACCTGCCGCATAACTGAAAAACCCCCCTTTTTCAGCCTCTTCCAGCAAGGCATTACGATCCATGGGGATTTCAAGCGATTTGATATTGGCATCATCGCCTATTTTCGAGCGGATGATAAACTTCGTCGGATGCGGTTTTACCTCGGCATGAAGACCATGATTTGTGCCTGATATGATTGTGAAACCCTTTTCGAGCTCGGCATTAATACGCCTGTAACTGCCGGCCCAATCTGAATGTTCACCAAAAAGACATATTCGTCCCGGTACAAATATATTCATTCTTTCCCTCTTCCTGCCTTACCCTTACCGCTTTGCGCATTGCCTTCTTCTAACACACGCCTCAACAGTAATTCAAGCGACTTCATGTCCGGCACAAAGTAATCAGCCTTTGTCACGGGTTTTCCTGCAGCAACGAGAATAGTTCTGCAACCGGCTCGGCGACCTGCCTCAACATCCTTTTCGTTGTCACCTATCATCCATGACAGTTTTAGATCAATATTGTGCCGTTTCGCTGCTTCAAGAAGCATGCCCGGCTTGGGTTTCCGGCACTCACACTCTCCTTCACCATGAACACAATATAAAATATCGCACAAAGCGAGATGGTGATCTTCATCAAGCTGCTTTTGCAAATTTCCATGTATTTCCTCAAGTGCTGCCAGCGTCATAACCCCAGTCGCAACCCCTCGCTGATTGGTAACAACAACTGCCTCGTAACCGTAATTTTTCACAAGTTTCAGTATACCGGGAATTTCCGGCATCAGGTGAAAATCAGCCCACCGCTCCACATATCCAGGACCCGGCGATTTGTTGATAATCCCATCCCTGTCAAAGAAAACACATTTTTTCATCGTTTCCCCTTGCGCACAACAATCTTCTTGTCGGTAAAGACCTGATTCCTTACATATCCTGTACTGTATGCAACAGCTCTGATCACGTGAGAACCTTCGCTTTGATTGGCTGTATCAAGCTTTAGCATCCTATCATTGCCAATCACCTTGCCATCCAGAAGGAACTGATATTTCCTGTAAGCATGGCTCTGGGCGCCTTTTAATTCAGCACTTAAATCCAGCAATCCGGTAACAGTATCCTGCTCAACTCCATTAATTACGATTTCCGCTTTCGGTAACCAGGGACAGGCAAGAGGATCGCCGATCAAAAGGATCTGAAGGGGACACCGTATAGACTGGTAATAACTTTCAATCATTGTACATCCAGCTGCATAATGAACAAAAAACCTTGCAGAAGGAAATTTTGTCCATAACGAAAACGGTTCCGTAACAGTACCAGAAGAAGATGTCACGCCGGATTTTAACCAGGCAGTCAACTTGGTCTGGCTATCAGTATTGAACATTCCTGCCATGCTGGTAAGGTGCTCCGCCATGCAACCCGGCAGATAAACGTTACCGCCTTCCTCCGGCTTGACATGCACAGTTCCACTCATTAACCCGATAATCTGCTTCTGCCCCACAGGAAATGAATTAGTTATGACAGCTGAAACATTTAGTGCATTCAGCTCCTTAACTGCCTTGGCGAATTGCCAAGCACGGCATGTAGAACGAATATCACTACTTGTCACAAAGAACACATCTCCAGAGGGCGTTTTTCCATCAGATTCCACCCCATTCTTCAGGTATTTCAGCACCTCATCTTTGGTATTGCCACGTACACCCGTATAACCAAGCATCATGCAGGGCAAGGGCATTTCCTCCCTCAGCCATTCCTTTGAAACATCAAAAGTTTGTGAAGACAAAGGTAACCCTGACGGACCATCAGGGCCTCCAAATAATGTTGAAACATAGGCACCCATCTTCACTTTTTCAGAATCTTGAAATGTATTACGCAAAAAAGTAAGCCCGAGAATGGACATTTCCGGAACAAACTTTATGGTTGTAGGAAAATCAGTGGAATAGACCCAAACAAGTATCTGGTCCTTTACGCCACGGTCCTTTGCGGCTTTATTCGCAGGTTCCCATATAAACTTGGAGAAATCATCAGGCGAAATAATCAATGGCGGAACGGCATTTGAACCCGGCAGGTTAAGCCTGACAATATTAATTTCCGGAACATGCCTGATCCTCGCATATTCAGCGGCAATCTCCACTGAATCAGGCGATTTCTCATTTACAAGCAACAATACTTCATGCGGCCCCAATGCATACGAGAAGCTTACCGACACCATCAGACCTAACAGCATTATAAGACAATTCTTCACACTTGGACTTTATCTGATATGGTTACCTCAGGCAACACAGTTTCGGGGAAGGGATTTTTTCCTTTTGAATAACAGAACCGGTCAGATAGGATATCAGCCAAAAGGCAGCAAGAAGAAATGACAAAACATCATAAGATCTGGAAACATGTACATGGTATTGCAGGCATGGTATTCGAACCCGGCCAGCAGCCGGCATCGGAACGTAAACACAACTGCCCCGACTGCCTCGTCTGCCAGATGTGCAGCGATTCCCGATGCAGCAAATGCCTGAAAAGAAAAACCTGCCTGAAAAAGTCGAAGAGAATCTAGAATGCGGACCCTTCTTTACTGGGCGCGTTCCAGAACCAGGGATACCCCGTCCTGTACCCCTGCGGCAACAGTCTCAACAGGGATCGCAACAACCTTGGCCTTGACCATTTCGATGGAGTCCTGAATCGCCGCCTTAACCTGCTGATCTGGTTCCAACAACAACAGTCTTTGAAGCGTGTTCAGCAGATCAGAACTGGTGTAATTCCCCAAAGCCATGGCAGCTGACATTCTAACGTCAGCCTCGTTGTCACTATTTACAATATCCAGCAACGCCTGCTGGCCATAAGGTGAACTGACTGTTGCCAGCCAGTCCCTACATACGGAACCTGCCCCTGGATCACTTGAATGCTTAACAAGCACTTCGCATGCCTGGGCATTGCCGATATTCGCCAGGGCCATCGCCGCAGCCTCCTGGATACCTTGTTCCTTCAGAAGCGATAAAGCCTTTTCCAGCTCAAGAGTATTTGACGGCTTGTTCAGCCGCGACAGCACACCCGTCATCTCTCGGGCTATTTCCCCGGTCCTGGCCCTCGGAATTGCATTAACAAGGGCACCGACAACATACCCTCCCTCCATCGACGAAAGCATCGAACTGATACTCGACCTCAAATCGGGCTGATCGGACTCGTTCATCATGTTGACCAAAGAGTCAATTAAAAGCGTGGATTGAATACTGGCGAATTGTCGCTCCATCTCTGTACGGTACTGCGAATCAGCAGTGTTTATCGTCTTCCCGATTAGCGCAACCAGCGCTTTCGCCGTTCCAATTCGGCTGAGAACAGAAAAGGCAACAGACTCCACCTGCCTCTCGCCGCAACCCAGAAGAAGCATTACATCAGGTACCGCCTTGTCACCGAGAACAATAAGTTGCCCGCTTACAGCATTCACCATGGCTGCACGGCCAGCAAGAACGGACTTCTTGAGCTCTCTTGAAAGAACTGACGCAATCGATCCTCCATTCCCTGCATCATTCAGCTCCTTCAGCAACTCCGCATCGATGGGTGGCGACTGGTCAAGATCACCCACCCCAGGAAACCGCTCCCCATCATCTTTAACATCCAAAACACGAACAGCCTTCAGGTTCGTTCTTGTTTCCGGACGAACAAACGCCGATCCTTTTTTTCCCTGCCCGTCCTGATCCATTCCGCGTGATAACAAATCATGAGGACTGTTTCCATCTACAGAACGGAAGAAGCAAAAGACTGCTGTGCCAACCAGCGCCACCGTCAGAATCAATCTTAGTCCTGTATTAAGCCTTATTTTCATTACAATGTTCCGCCAATCGCTCGCTGTCATCATTATCTTATGATTACGCTGTATGTACCTGTACTGGCATAGGGAGCCAGGACTTTCAAGTAATACGTTCCGGCATTCAAATTCGTTGATATCTTCGAGGCAGAGATTGTGTTTGTATAATTGTCATTCACAGCAAGCAGGTTGGTCTGATTGTTTGGACCAAAAAGCTTGAGAATGGTGTCCGTCAATGTACCCGTCAGGAATGTTTCGTCATTGTAACCTGCCGGAGCCAGGACATTGAAACTGTACCAGTCCGCATCGCCTGAATACTGAATATTTCCTAAATTATTGGCAATCCCTAAAACCAACCCCACAGGAATTTCTCCACTACTGGCAATATCACGTTCAATCTCCTTGCCGTCAGTCTCGTAAGGTCTTGGATCAACACCTCCGGGCATGTTTGCAGTCATAGCCAGCCCATCGTTCTTTGTATTGGCGATACGAATACGGCCGGTACCGGCATCATTAGGCACAGTCCAAACCCTGTAGAAACTGTATATCTTCGGTTTTCGCCCTCCAATGCTGTAACTGCCATCCACCGAATTTGTCTGGGTCCCAAGAACATTATAGTCACTCTCCGTTGGTGGCTTGAGGACAAGATATGACTCGACCGGAACATACGACATAACATCCCAGCTGGATGTTATTGCCTGGCCAGGAATGAAAGTGTTTGTTGAAATACTGATTCTTGGCAGAGCCGCACCTGCACGCAGGATTGCGAGGTCTATCGAATCAAAAAGAGGCAGGACCTGGGGAGGAACATAGGAAACAGGAACAGGGAAAGCACCTCCAGCCGAAATTGTCCTTACCATCTGTTTTCCATCTGAGCCATAAGGCCTGCTGCCAACCCCGGCCGGAATGTTGATAATCATATATTTGAAACCATCCTGCTGGGCCGCAGAAAACCAGACGCGACAATCACCCGGAATACTGGGCACAACCCAGCTGGACTCGAAACTATATACTTTGGAACGCTGCCCCTTTATGCTCCATCGCCCATCCTCTACTCCCGTCCTCCTGGCCTGGATCATGACGTCGTTGGTCACTCCTCCATAGATAAGGCGCACAGTCATTATGGAAGAAAGCGGAACGTACGAAAGTATGCTCCACTGGACGGTATTAGTCGTCCCCGGTACAAGGGGATCGGACATATTGATATTGGTGGCAACCATCCCGGCTCGCAGAAGCGCTTCATAAATTCGTGTTTCCTGGTTGTATGTAACTGTCAGCGTGTTTGTCTGCACGTTGCCCGCCGCATCATGTGCAACAACCGTAATCACGTTAACCCCGCAATAAAGGCTGATGTTCGTACAGCTCCAGTTTGTTGTCCCGGCGCAGGTGCCACTATCGCTCCTGTTATTGGAGAACGTTACCTGGGTCACCCCGGTATTGTCAGAGGCTGTTCCTCCAATCGAAAGAACCGGATTCGTAGTTGAATAAGTTGATAAAGAAGTTGGCGCAGCGATCGCTATGGCAGGAGCAGGATCAATGGCAAGATGCACCGCCACCGTCTGCGGAGAATTACTTGCACTGGCACATGACACTGTAACGGTACCGCTGTAAGTTCCGGTCGTGAGCCCAGTCACATCGTAAACAACGCCAACCGAAACATGTTCGCCCGTGCTTGTGCCGGCTGCAGGCAACACGGACAGCCAGGACACGTTGTCAACAATTGCATAATTCAATGTCACATTGCCTGAATTCCACACTTCAAAACTCTGGGTAAACGAGGTCCTCCATACGGGTAAAGTCACCGACAAAGCGTTCGTGCTGAGCGCAAGCAGCGGCGCAGGAGGATCTACCAGAGTGATATCCACGGCAGACAGGTCACCGGTCACAGCAGCCGGATTTCCCGTCCAGCTCCCGCAGGGCTCCCAAGCATCCTGTAAACCATTTGCATTACCATCCCTGAAAGCAGATGCCCAATATTGAATTCCAGTAACAACGTTTCCAATCGAATATGCGCCAGGATTCGCCACAAGGGTCGTAAAAAGATAAAAACCGGATATGTTTGTTGCAACAGTTGTGGCATCGGCCATAAATGAGCCGTTATTCGTGTTGGCGGTCAAATCCAGCGCCGTTCCGTCATCGAATGTCCAGTATCCGACCAAGCCCTCTTTCATTTCTGAAAGCCTGCGACTCATATTTGCGGCTATTTCCGATTGCGCAAGATACCTATTCCATACACGTACTTCATCAATCATGCCGCGGAAATAACTGGCATCACCTGCCTGTCTCCAGCCAATCCTGAAATCATTCCATGCCGGATAGAAATCCCCTACATTGCCCAAACCACTTATATAAATGGCTCCCGGCAGGCTCCAGCTGTGTACCAGGCAGGAATTTGTATATGTCTTGATGCTTGACCCGTCATAGGTCAGCGCAATATGTGTCCACTGGTTTGATGGCACGGTTGTTCCGGTATTAATCCAAGTCCAGCCCGGGTTTGAATTTGCAATACACCACCTGATTGTCAAATCCGACCAGACTGCCAGGATGTATTCCCCTTCTTTCGAGGCAACAACGCCATATCCTGCAGACGAGAAAAGTCCATCAGGATTAACCCAGGATTCAACAGCCAGTTCATTGCTGACGACCAGGGAATTGTGGTTGCCTACCTGCACATAATCATCAGCACCATCCATAAGCACAACCCTGTTGCCATCATTAGAAGAAGCCGCAGCCACACGTATTGTTCCCAACTGGCTTCCAGCGTAGCCGACTGTTCCCCTTATGTAGGCTCTTCGACTGTACTTCAGGTAGTAAGACGAGTCCGCACCCGTTGAATATGATCGTACGCGCAAGTAGAAAGTCCCGTCAAGGGCGGGCATATAATTAAGATTGAACTGCAAATCCCCGCCAGAATCGTCATCTGAAGCCACTCTTGTGATTCCCCCTGCATCCGAGAACAGCTCTGCAAAAAGATCGCCGGCCCCGCCTATGCTGTTGAAGTTGTAGATCACATTGTTTGTCAACTGGACCTTGAACCAATCAGCCGTATCCGATACGGAAAGTGTATGCCCGCCATGCGCTGTTTCTGCAACCGGCGGGAACCCGATATCGGTTGCACCCGCACCATTACTGTCTGCGGGATCCCATGCATCAGGCGTTATAGGCGTCGTTGCAGCAGCCTCAATGGAGTAGCCGGAGTAGCCGTTAGTGTTGAAAGCTCTTATGCGGTATGTGTATCTAGTTGAAGGAATTAACCCATAGTTCGTATAGGCTGTCACATTTGAGGCAATCCGGTCAATCTCGCCCCAGGATCCACCAACACCAGTCTTCCTTTCCATTGCGAACCCGTCCTCGTTGGCGGAATTGTCAGTCCACGAGAGTGTTATATTTGTGCTTAGAACTGCAGTCGTGGTTAGTGCGGTCGGAACAGCTGGCACAGCAGGCCCGGACGGAACACCCAGTATTTCAACATCGTCAATATTCCATCCGCAATATATCCAACTTTCGTCAGTGGGGCCCAGTCCCCATCTTATATAAACCGTCGAACAGCCGTCAGCAACGGAAGAAACATCACAACTCTGATATATCCACGATGAATCAGTTATCGTAACCTGGTTGGACCATACACGAACCCAGGCGGTCCCATTCGATGAAACGTCAATGTAAGCCTGATCATATTCCGGTTGCTCAACACCAAGCCAGCGCCAGAAACCAAGCCTGGTGCTAGTGACACCTCCAAGATTAAACGGCCCTGCCGTAAGCCATCTTGTCGTGGCGATATTGTTCGCATAGTCTCCGCCAAGGTTATATCCGTAAACATTTGTACCAGTATGCCCGGACATCGGATCGGCGAAGCCATATGCACCTCCTCCGCCTGCCGGCTTCCCGAATGCCCAGCCAGTCCCGGTTGTCCATCCAGGCGAAGTATCCATTGGAAAATATTGGATCCTCGTACGACTGGCTGTGTTTGTAAACGCCTCAAAAGCGCCAACAAGATCCAGATCGCCGCTGGTTGCCACCAGATTGACCAATGCCGCATTCGAGCGACAACCTGAAAGAATCGCGTCTTTCACATCGCTCCTGGGCCGATTCATGTCATAACCCCAGAGCAATGCAACAGCCCCGGCAACATGCGGCGTCGCCATCGATGTACCAGACCATGTAGCATAGGCGCTGGTACTGTTTTTATGCGTACTGAGAATTTCAACCCCAGGCGCACCTATATCCACAGACGTTCTTCCATAACTCGAAAAAGATGCAAGTCCACCCGATGAATCGATAGCCGCAACCGCAATTATATTCTCTAGGTCATAGCTGGATGGATAGTTCGGAGTTGCGTCATTGTTGGCCGAACTGTTCCCGGCTGCCGCAACAAACATATGATCAGGAAACCCGGCTATGACATCCCTCAGCGCCTGGCTGTATTCCGATGAACCGTAACTGTTGTTACTGATTCTAATCCCCATGGCACGGCAATACTCAACAGCCGTTATCGCATCGTCCGTATACCCGCTCCCGCCGGCATCAAGGAATTTCAGGCCCACCAGCCTCAGTCGCCAGTTCACGCCCGCAACACCAACGCCGTTGTTTCCAGTACCCCCAACAGTCCCTGCACAGTGGGTTCCATGCCCGTGATCATCCGTAGGATCGTTATCATTGTTTACAAAATCCCAGCCAAAAACATCGTCTATGCAACCGTTCCCATCATCATCCTTGCCGTTAACAACTTCAGTCGGATTTGACCATATATTTGACACAAGATCCTCATGAGTGCGGAGAATACCCGTATCAATCACGGCAACGACAATGTTTGTATTTCCGGTGGTAACATCCCAGGCTTCCGGTGCCCTGATCCGCGTCATACCCCAGAGAGATCCGAACATGGAATCATTCGGTGTTGTTGATACGACCCGCATCACGTAGTTAGGTTCCACGTATTCCACGGAGGGATCAGAACTATAAAGGTCTATGGCTTTCTGGAGATCTTTCTCTTTGGGCACCTTCACGCTATGCATGTGAAGCGTCTTGTGGTTACGCTTGATGCTTGCCCCCAGACGCCTATGCGCAGTCACCTTATCAGCGTCCTTGGTCCCATGCTTGAACTTTACTATTAGCTCGCCAGGAGCATATTTGGAGGGGTCAATCCGATCCAGTCGGATCGCCTGTCCGGCAACCACAATCGAAGCCGCGCAGGTGCATGTGCATGCCCACACCACTATATAACGACAGTTCATGGACTTTCTTTATTTTTCTCCGCGATCACATACTTCGCGACTTCCCCCCATAAACCGCCCATACAAACTACATCAGTCCGGCGTCTCAAATTCAGTAGGCGGTGGTGCGGACGGGGGCGCACTCCCGCCTCCGCCGGATGATTCGGAGCTGGATGTTGAAGTTGTAGTCGAACTTGACCCACCTCCGCCACCGCTAGACGATGTTGGTGTCACTGTAGCAGCCGCAGGCTGCTGGCTGTCTCCTCCGCCACCTCCGCCGCCCATGCTGCTGATGCCTATCCCGGCCACGAACATGAAACCGCTAAACCCCCACTGGTATGCATCATCAGGAAGCATTGCTATATACCAGGGTCGCTTCAGCTTGATGCAATCAACCTCTTCGCCCTTGTAGAAGAGCGTTCCATTCTTGCTGTAACTTAAATCACTGAAAACAGGGTTCTTAACAACACTGGGAGAATAAGAGGCACAACCAGCGGAACATAACACGCCAACACCAAGTACCGCTAAAATTAACCGCTTAACTGGACGTATAATAGAGCTAGATTGTTCAGTGATCATATTTTGTTTCCCGCTAAATATGACTTATATTATAGTTTTTTATTTGGCCCATTTACAAGAGGTAAAGCAGGTGCCCCAGATCAAATAAGCTTTATTGGCGTAGAGTCTTTCACTTGCGTGGCTTTCCAACAGTGTAAACCATGTGCCCGGAATGTTCTGTTAAGTCTCGCAGCGGTTATATACTTGTCCGCCTTCGCATCCTCGCAAAACCTCGGATGTCTACGGCGGGACAGCCTTCACTCTCCGCCATGGTCACCGTAGCCTTCTGCGTAGGCGGCCAAACTCCGAGCGAAGATCAGAAATGGCGACGGGCAAATTCCCGGCCTGACCCAGTCTTAAGATATGTTTCAAAAGCTATAGCTTTAGCCTTGTCAGCAAATGCCAAACAGGTTTCCAGAATCCACGGTTTGAACTTCGTTGTATGAGGGCAGCCACCTTCGTTATGCTTCTTAAGCCTTGCACCTATATTACTCGTACAACCCACATAATGCCGGCTGCTGTCTTGCCCACTAATAATGATATATACGTAATGATATTTCTTAACCGGCATGCCAAGCCGTAGTCTCGCAGCGGTTATATACTTGTCCGCCTTCGCATCCTCGCAAAACCTCGGATGTCTACGGCGGGACAGCCTTCACTATCCGCTACGCTGCGAGCGAAGGCTGGTGGAGGTAAGGGGAGTTGAACCCCTGACCTTCTGAATGCCATTCAGACGCTCTACCAACTGAGCTATACCCCCACAAACAAAAAGCAGACTGGATTTACAATCCGTTGTAAACAAAAAGCGTGCCAAACTATATAAGAAAAGCGGAGCGTGTCAATTACCATTACTGCTCTCTTTATCACTAGAAACGTACCGCTTTTGTTGCCTGAGCGCAGTCATAATCTCCCTGAATTCATCACGACAGAGAGCCAGGGCAACCACAGCATAAATAACCAGCCCAATACCAATACTGCCAAATACGCATAAACCTGTTGTTATCTTGTTATTCATGCCAGATCCCGCAAGGAAACCTGCAAGCCAGGCATTTGCAAAAAACACACCAACACCCATAATCAAAGCGGAAATCAGTATCCGGACCAGGCTGTTAAAAACCTGGGACCAACCAGGGGAACCTATCCGCTTCGTCAACAGCCAGGCAAGTACAATGCCATTAACAGTCTCTGCCACAACTGAACCCAACGCGATACTGGTATGCTTGTAATAAAATGGCAGAAACATTATTCCAGCAACATTCAGACAGAAATTCAGGGCTATGGCACAAAGACTTACCTTCACAGGAGTAGCGGTGTCTTTCAGTGCATAAAACGCAGGTGCAAAAATTTTACAGAGACTGAAAGCAAAAAGACCCGGCGCATAGCACTGCAAAGCCCGAGCCGTCAATTGCGTCGACTCCGCTGAAAAATTACCATGCTCAAGAATCAGGCTTATTATCGGATTCGCAAGAATTATCATGCCCACTGAAGCTGGAATCATTACAAACATCAGGTGCCGTAAAGCCTTGTTTATCATTGAGGTAATCTGCCCAAAATCCGACCTTGCAGAGTGGCTTGAAAATGCAGGCAGCAGCACCGTACCAAGAGAAGTGGCAAAAAGACCCAAGGGCAGATAAACCATGTGTTCGGCATAAGTAAGGGCGGCCGGCGCCCAGTCAGCAACCCGGTAGGCAAGTATCTGCCCGACGGTTACATTAATCTGTGTTACCCCGACACCCAGCGCGGCCGGCGCCATCAGCAGCAGAACCTGCCTCAGACGAGAATCAGCACAACTAAAAGAAATGCCCAGCCTGTAACCATACTTCCAAAGCATGGGCAACTGAACAACCAGCTGCAGGATTCCCCCGGCAAACACAGCCCATGCAACGCTGTAAATACGCTCTTCTGAGGTATTCCCCATGTGCGGAGAAACCCACACCATAGTGCCTATCAAAACCAGATTAAGCAGAACCGGCGTTGCCGCCGGAACCATGAAATGATGGAAGGAATTTAAAATCGCCATCGAAAGCGCCGCCGTACAGATAAACAATGCGTACGAAAGCATTACCCGCAGAAGTTCAAGAACCAGGCAGATCCTGTCAGCCGGGCATGCAAAATGAAGAAAAACAGTTA
>MHBM01000081.1 GCA_001804885.1 Lentisphaerae bacterium RIFOXYA12_FULL_48_11 | reverse complement strand
CTTTGTGTCCTTTGTAAGACCACAGAGGATAGCGATTCCTGGCATGGAACGCTTCCGCGTATTCATGCGGCATTTTAACTTACACTTCTCAGAGATCAACCCACTCGGGAAAAAGCATTGACAGAACGTATTACAGGCCGGTCTTTTCCATCAATATTCCAGGCATGGAATCCCGCTGACAATCTCAAAGAAGACAGGACAGTCACGGAAGCGAGGCATGATCTTATTTTTAATGGGGCGTCATTTTTCAGGCTGCAGTGGAATAATGATGTACATCATGGACTCGCTACAGGATTCACGGAAAAAAGCATCCAGCAGGGCCTCCGGCGCAGGCAGGATTTAATGAGCAGGAATCCGAACATGATTCTGCTGATTGAAATTCGTTACCGGGATGCCCATAAATCCTATCTCCCGGATGGCCACAAATGGTGGCGCCGGGACGGAAAGGGACAGATCGTTCAGGGATGGGAAGAAGGAGGATACCTCCAACTGGATTACTCTAATCCGGAATTCAGAGAACAAGTTGCTATTCAGGCACGGGCGGCAATACAGTCAGGCGTAGTCGACGGTATTATGCTGGACTGGTGGGATGATGACACTGATCGCCTCGCACTGGCAAAGGCCATACGTAAGATCATCGGAGATAAAGGCCTGATACTGGCAAACGCCAACGATCGCCATACACCTGAAACTGCTTCATTTATAAATGGTTATTTCATGGAATGCTATAGGAGCCGGACAGCCGAAGACTGGAAAAGAATTGCCGATACTCTGGCATGGGCTGAGAAAAACTTGCGGGTTCCCCGGATCAATTGCCTGGAAACCTGGTATCACAAGTCTCGTGCCGACGAAAATCTTCTGCGTGCCACTACAACGCTTAGCCTTGTCCTATCTGACGGATACTGCCTTTTCTCAGACCCTAATCCGTTACCAACACCTGATCATTTGCATAATTGGTACCCTTTCTGGGAACGAAGACTGGGGCCAGCCCTGGCTCAGGGAATACAGCGTCCGGATGGCTCTATAACAAGGGACTTCGCCAATGGAACAGCAGTATATAATCCAATGGGAAATAATTCTGTAAACATCTCGTTCAGCGAGTCCAGGACAAGCATTGCAACAGGCAAGAATCAACAGAGTCACGCTCTCAATTCGTGCGATGGCGACATATATATAAAATAACCAAACAATAGTCCTTTGTCCTACCTTGAAGGAATAAGCAATGCCTCGCGGGAGCCGGCAATAACCGGGGGAATGCCGCGCAGGTTGATATAAAAATCTTCAAGCGTCTCTTTTGAAGGTCTGACGAAGCGTATACTCCAGCATTCTCCTTTGGACACATCCTGGCGCACAACGTGGAACTTGTGTGCGCCTTCAATATTATCCTTCTCTTCGACGACTTTCCCGGTCGGGCCCACAAGAGCCGCCTTAACCAGCTCCCCCGGTCCACTGCCAGCAACCCTGGCAATGAATTCCTTCACTCCAGCCGGAACATAAAAGAAATATTCACCCGGAGATGAAAACAAATGCATGGAACCTGATTCATAATATGCGCTGACTGGTGTGGTCGAAGTGGATATCCGGATAGTATCCGACCCCTGTTCGCAAATCAGCCGGCAGGCGCCGGTATCAGCCGTCTTGAATGTATATGACTTCTGACCAGCCACCGCATCGGCAAGTTTCATCTCCTTGCCCGACGGCGTAATGACTTTGACCTTTGCAGCCGGTTTCTTCCCCTTCCCGACCTGATCGACTTGAATAACAAAATTAACTTCCTGCCCAGAATCAGCCCAAAGAAGATATTCCGCCTTGTCACGCAAACGCGCCATGCAACTGTATTGTTTTCCGGGCGCTACTTTCCCTCCAAATGGCTTCCATTGAACACCTTTCAAGTTAAACGGACTGACCGCTTTCACCCCGGCTTGTCCAGGAAACCAGGCATCGATCTGTTTCTTATCGAGCTTGTAAACACTGGTATGACCGTTACGTTCAACACTTAACCGGCCTGTTATATCGACAAGCTCACGGTCACCGCTCATATCCTTGTATGACAACGGCAGTCTTTCAACCGTATCCACCACCTTGCAATTCTCGAATGCAATGCCGCCCATGTCGCCTATTCCGTCGGGTAAGGAAGAGATTTGTATCGGAGATTGTTCCGGCTTGTCGGCAAGACAATTACGAATCTCGCAATTCTTAAACGACACCCTGCAGCCACCAGCCGGCTTCCCGTTAACTGCGATACCGGCGCCCAGACTGTTTTCAAAACGGCAATTTATAAACTCAATGATACCGCCTACAGCCGTTACGCCAACCTCATCATCTGTCGTAAATCCGACAGCACGGCGGCATCCCACGGACCGGCAATTCTCTAGGCGAATCGAGATGGGCGCCGATTCCGCCTTCAGTTGTTTGAGATAGAACTCATAGGCGTCACCCTTGTTATTTTCCGAAACACAGTCGCGCATGACACAGTTTACAAGCTTCTCATCTGCATCATTCGGCTCGAAATCAATACCAGCCATCGGCGCCGTACCCGCCGTATTCTTTAAAATACATTTCTCGATGAGCAGATTCTCGGCGCTTATAACGCTTATCCCCTGCCGGTAATGATCAACACATATCACGTCTTTGATTTGAATATCTTTGTTTGTAATTCCCTTCTTTGCGACGCCAAGGTAAATACCATCCCCGCCACTCTCTGCAAGGGTAAGCCCAAGCACCTTCACATTACTGCAGCTGCGAATACTCAGCGTATGACGCCACTCGGCGTGCTCATATTGCGCCGGATCATCATAATCCTGACGCCACATGCGCAATGCTGCCCCGTAACCGGTCAGCGTGATATTCTGTTTCAGCGAGGCAGTAAACAGCGAATCCGCCTTACCTTTGAAAGCACCCCTCCTGGCCTGCACAACAGTTCCCTTTTCAAATACTATCTCCTGGTCTCCGGCCAACTGGATCTTATCCACCACCCAGGGCTGGCCCATGTTGCCGACAATCAGTTTCCGGACACCTGAATCAATTGCAGACTGAAGCGCCCTGGTGGAATCTGCCGGATCAAAACCCCACCATTCGGCACGCGCAACATGGCGCTGACCTGCCTGAACTTCTTTAATGGCTTCTGCTGGAATTACAGGAACCTGTCCCAAAAACCCGGAACTGCATCCCGAAACGATTGAAACCATAACCGGCACAATGATAAATTTACTTACTGTTTTCATTATTTTTTCCAGCCTCCTGCCTCAACCGTTCCAGAACATGACGGCAATTAACAACTTTCTCAACCAGGTCCAGAGGCATGTAGTAATAATGATTAGACGCCTCGAAACCGATCCGGGAATCCTGCCTTGTAAGCGTGAACAGACGTCTAGCCGCCTGTATCTCGTCCTCCACAAGACGACTGATTTCATCAAGCCGCGCCTTCTTCTCTTCTGCCGTAAGAGGTTTGGCTTTATTCAGCAGTTCATCGCGCGCCATGACAAACCGCACCTGGCTGGCAACGCTCTGGAAATGCAGTTGTGCCGCTTCTGCAAAGTTTAACTCGGCCTGCGCCCTGACAACACAGTCTTTGGGCGCTTTGGCCACAGCATGCTGCAAATCTGCCAGACCCTTTTTCCAGCCGTCCGCCACCTTTGCAAACTGCCTTCCGAACACATCAGCTGGATACGGCCCACGCCATGTCTTCAAGTCATCATAAGGAATCCCAACCATAGTTGCCCGGAAACCTGTCGGTTCCGCAAAGAGCAGGTTGGCAGGTCCATACTGCTGGGGTCCGTTGTAAAGCACGCTGATATGATAAGGATACTCTTGAAAAGCTTTACTGAACGCCGTCCAGGCTTTCCTGGCATCTGCCGCACCGTCACCAAAACGCGACCTGGCAACAGCATCCAGAACCGTTTCCGCTGAAGGCACCGGTTTCTCGCTGAAATACCTGGCTACCTCAAGGTTCGGCGATGGATAACCACCAAGGCTCCAGCTGAGCAGCTGCCCGTCTACACCGGCCGAGGCCAGGTTCACACAGTGTTCGGCAATCAGGTCAAGGACAGGCAGGTATGGCACGGAAGAAAGCTCCCATGTATTGTTAAACTGGACCTTGGCCGCGGTCTTCAAGCCCGCCTGTTTTGCCAGCTCCCAGTTCTTGAGTGCACGCGGCCCGGGCCCAACCGCGGAAATGGAATATTCTCCTACAGCAGTCTTAACGCCGCCGCGTTCTATCGGCTTGCTCCATTCACTGACAGACATGTACCAGATCGACTTGGACAATTTTGAGATGGCATCACCGGCCCACTCACCCCACGCCCAGTCCCATGCGATGACCTTCGCATCCGGGTTACCCCTGTGCACCCCAGCCTCGATGGTATTGTTCACCTCCGCAATGATCTCCGCTGCGCTGCGGGAACCGCACCGTTGACACGCCTTATGCTTCCCGTGTGATGCACAGCTGGTCAGATTCTCAGACGCTGTGATCGTGAAGACACCCCCAAGCCCCGGTACCTTTTTGAAAACATAAGCAAGCGAATCGCTGATCCATTCGCGCACCTCAGGCGAAGAAGTACACATTGCAAAATGGTCTTTCTCCTGTACCCCCTGCATTCCAATACGGTTCTTGAAGAAAGGTTCCTGCATAGCGCGCGGCTCGTTCATGTACAAGTAGATCTTGATATTGTACTTCCCCGCTTTTTTCACCAGCCTGCGCAGCCCGGCAAGCCTTGCTTTATACCCAGCGCCAAACTCAGGAAACTTCTTACTGGGTGCAAGCTGGTTGAGAACAACGTGCATCCAGACTCCATTTACACCCAGGTTGGCCAATCGTTCCAACAGTCCATCAGGATACGGATCCAGATCGGGGTTCGAGAGCGGATCGCCGTACAGCGCACAATACGAATAGATAAAACGTAACCCTTCTGCGTTTTTTAGCTGGCCCGGACTGCGCTGCGAAGCCGGAAGCCGTTCGTTTAATTCTTTTATAAAGGCAAACCGCGCCTCTCCAGGCTTCTGTAACTCGTCACCAAACATATCCAGGACCAGACTCTTGATTGCAGCAGTGCGCGTTCTTGCATCTGCCGATGGTTCCACGTAACAAAGCGGTTCACATGAAGGCTTCAGAGAACCAAGCTTGATAAAGAGAAAATCGTCTTCGCGAAGCGTGTATGCAAGCTGTTCCGCCGACATATTCAGCAGCACCAGGAGCTGATCATACGGCAGCAGGTGCCAGTTTCGGCGAATGGTTGTGATATATCCGCGCGCCTCCTGTTCACTCGGGATCTTTATTGCTGGCGGCAATCCCATGGACGCGGCAACAGCTTCAATATTCTCGACGGAAGTATTTAGCACTTTAGCCATCCTGGCTGGCTCAACCACCATCCAGTTGCGCCAGATAAATACATGCATCCGGTCTGGGAAATGAGAAAACTCCAGAGCATTTGGCGCAGAACCAGAAGGGAGCTCTGCTGCATAAACATCTGACGCAAAACAGGCAACAACAAAACAAGTCAATATACGGAAAGACAAAGCGGAATTATTCATATTTATTACCTCCTACAGGAATACAAACAATCAAACAGACCAGACCTTTAGAACATTGTATCAAAATACTGCTTGAATAATTACCCTAATAAACGCAAAATAAATGACCGGGTGGACATTATTAATCATTCATTATACAGATTGCCAGCATTAACGTTATTCATCCCCGCAATATCCTGCGTGCTTGCAGCGGAGCCTGCCTGTGAGAAAACCATAATTTTCCCGCGCGAGGGAAATACTGTATGTCGCATTCCATCCATCATAGTCTCAAAGAACGGCACATTGATGGCTTTTGCCGATCGCCGCAAGGGTAGCCGTACGGACTGGGGACACGACACAGACATCGTTTTGCGCAGAAGTATCGATGACGGAAAGACCTGGCTTCCAAGACAAACCATCATCACCGAGGAAGGAGTAAATTTTCACGGCGGGCCAGCACTGGTTGACCGACAAACTGGACGTATTTTTAAATTCCTCAGAAAGCGCCCTGCATCATTCAAAGACCGTATCAGCTTCTATTTTGCACTATTCCACGAAACAAGCACATGGAAAGAATGGGGGATGGGCAGTTATGTTACCAGCAGTGACGATAATGGCGTGACGTGGTCCACCCCACATCGCGTCGAAATTGAATATTCCAATAAAGATGAATTTGTCAATGTCGGGAACGGAAGCCATGGCATCCAACTGATGGACGGAACGTTAGTCATTCAAGGCTATTGTCTGTCGACAAAGAAAACCACAGACAAGGCCAGAAACTCAACCCGCTCGGTATTACTCACCAGCAATGATCACGGCTTGACATGGAATCGAGGGGCAGAATGGCCGGCTAAATACGCACCTATGGAATATGTTTTAGTGGACACTGAAGAAAATGGCTTCTACATCAACCAGCGGACACAGGACGCCAAACGCAGGGTCTTGCGGCTTAAGGATATTAACGAAAAAAACCTGAGGTCATCACTTGATCAAACCCTGCCAGAACCAACCTGCCACGCAGGACTTATCAGATTAAGCTCTTCACGTTACGACGACCAAAGCAGGATATTATTTGTCAATCCGGGGATCCCCAATTTTCAAAAAGGCTTCAACTTGAAAACCAGGCAAAAACTGACAGTTCGATTAAGTTATGATGAAGCAAAGACTTGGCCCGTCTCGAGAGTTCTCGAAGAAGGGAAAGCCGGTTATTCCGATCTGGCTGTGCTGGAAAACGGAACTATTTTCTGTATGTACGAAGAGGGAGAGGCAAGGTTTGACGAAAATATTGCTGTTGCACAGTTTAACCTCGAGTGGGTTACGGAATACGAGGATTCGCACGATTGCAGCACATCCGTAGCTGCCAACAAAACCCCCGCTTACTGACAATCACCTCACTGCATTCACGGCAGGATCGCTTACAGATGGCTTATCACTCTCCAGAAGCCCTCGAATGGTCTTCTTAATATCCGAAGGTTCGCTGTCTTTGGAAAGGACCACATCTGCTCCGGACTGAAGAAGTTTCGTCTGCTCGCCTGGATTGAGACTACCGCTGAATATCATCACAGGAACAACATGAACCGACGCTTTAACATGCTCAAGAATTTGCAACCCAGTTTCGCCGGGCATGTTGAGGTCACTTATAACTAGATCAAACTCCTGGCCATCCAACAATTTCAAGGCTTCAGCAACCCTGCTCGCCTCCTGACATTCGACATCACCCAGAGACTGACAAAGTTTTCGGACAAATCGTCGTATCGTTGATTCATCATCGACTATCAGAATTCTCTTACGCATAGGCCTCCAGGGTAAATCTTCCTGCGGCAATAAAACCACACGTTTTTGAACCGTAATAATCTTCTTGAAGAAATACAAGCCCTCTATTTCATAAAATACCATCGCTAAAACAACTAAAACAGAATATTCTGCAATGCAAAGAGTTACAGATCGAAGCTTTCCGCTGATTTTGAGGTTTTTCAAGAAAACGAAGTTGCAACAACATTCATACAATGTAATATTGCATCCACTGACATTCATCAATTGCTTCATGCATAAGCATATGGATGCTAACATCAGTAAGATATTTTGCAGAGAAATTACCTGTCATGTTTGAGATGCTTGACAGATAAAGAATCGAACACCTAAATGAAGAAATATATAGCACTTATTGTAATTGTTACGGCAGCAATGTTAACCAGCTGCTCTCCAGGCAATAAATCCAAAAACAATGACAGATTCTCCAAATACGAAGGACCAACGTGGTGCGGGTCGACCTGTTCGACTCCGCAATGCATGAAACAGTGTACAAAACGAAAAGGACACTCAGGAAAGCATTCTCACTCTCAGCCAAATCACGAATGGTACTAAGCCCGGTGTACGTTTAAAAAAAAGAACCGGGCAACATCATTTCAAGAGCACGGAAACAGTTACTCGATCATTCGAATTATTTATACCCGGAGAGACATCATCAGATGGCCTCCACTCGCCTGTTGCAGTCATTGAGAGTTTACGGGCCCTTGATGCCGTTTTCCATTCCCCATAACCCATTATTGTTATCCGACGCGGATTGACATCAACCTTGGAAATCAAGTAATCCGCAACCTTGCGAGCCCTTTCCAGTGACAGCTGCCAGCTGTCACGAAACTCAGGATTACTTTGAAAATGCCCGGAGAATCCTTCCACAACTATTTTCATGGGAGCATTTGTGAGAAAACCGCCTATGTGTTGAATCAACCTTGCATTTTCCTCCGAAATCGACGCTTTACCTGGTTCAAAAACAATTTGATCTGACAGAATCACGCTATAGCGGTTACCTTCATTAGGTTCAACATCAAGAATCGGCTGTATAGTCCGATCAAGTTTCAGATACGCAATCTGAGTTTTTAAGTGTTCCAGAAATGCCTGGTCATGAATAATTTCCTCAACTGCCTGCTTGCCCTTCTTTTTCCCGCCCTCGCCCGAAGACGAAGCAGCACTTGGCACATCACTGCCGACAATCGCCCAGTTCCTTCCTGCTATAACCTTACCCTTTCCTCCTGTTGTCTCTCCGCCGAAACCGCTGCGAATGGCAATGGCTACAGCACTGAATTTCTTGAGATTCAGCGCCGACATTGAATACATCATAATAAAGAAAGCTACCAGCAAAGTCATCATATCAGCATAGGACAGAAGCCAGCGCTCCGCATTCTCGGGCGGCTCCTCTTCATGTTCCTGTTTTCTGGGTTTCTTCTCCGCCATATCCGACTTCTTTCCCGGTACAGATTATTTCTTTTCTTTTGTTTCAGGCACAGCATTCTTGCCAGGGCTGTAAATCAGGGACTGCAGGGTCTGTTCCGTCATTCTGGGACTCACACCCTCCTGTATACAAAGCAATCCCTCAAGGATGATCTTCTTTTCATGTACATCGCGAGTACATGCATTCTTGATTTTCGTTGCAAGAGGTAGAAAAACCAAGTTAGCCGAAGAAATGCCATATAAAGTGGCAATAAAAGCAGAGGCAATTGCCGGCCCCATGGATGCTGCATCTTCCAGATTGGAAAGCATCGACACAAGCCCGAGCACTGTTCCAATAATTCCCAGAGTTGGCGCATAACCACCCAGGGCCTTAAAGTATTCCTCTCCTTCCTTGTACCAAGTCTTCAGAGATGTCATATCCATTTCCATTGTCGTCCTCAGACGATCCGTATCGACGCCATCAACGAGCAACTGTAATCCCTTAACCAGAAATTCATCTTTCTGATTTTCTATGGAATTTTCCAAAGCCAGCACGCCATCCCTTCGACTGATCATTGCGAAATCAACAAGCATCTTGATCAACGCACCGTGCTCCATTGCGTTGTCGACAAACGCCCGCTTGAGTTTTGCACCAATGGCCTTTAATTCGTGCATGGAGATGCCTATTGTTGCGGCACCAAAGGCTCCGCCAAACACCAGGACCGCCGGTGCCTCTTTCATAAATGAATGAAGAGCCTCACCAATACTTTCTGATGCAGGTTTTTCCAGGACAAGGCAAGCAAACACGCTGCCCCATGCCATTATCATCCCGCCTACCGTAAGTTTATCCATGACATTCTCCGTTCAAATTCTATTTGCCAGACGTCCGCTTCTTCCAATCCAAGATAAGGGCAACGATTTCTTCAGGAGTTTCCTTCGCCACAAAAGTGGTCCCTTCATGCAACCTTACACTCGTATCAGCCTGCGAGTTGGCCTCTACGGACTCAATGAAATCCTCATTAATGTAAATCTCTTCACCGCTGACTATTCTCAGTTTTATCATGATTTGCCTCCATGCATTTGTTGATCAACTTTATAAATTTCGAACACAGCGAAAGCCCACAAAATCATTCTGCTCAGCCGGTAAAAGGCTGGTTCTCTTGACGCAGAAAAGCAGATATTCAACCCGGCTCCTCCAACAGCCGCCCCTGATGATCCGTTCCGCGCCGGACGATGGACCACGGGGATTTCCTGCCATAGTCTCAGATATTTCGCCATACCAATCCCAGCACCACTCATAAACGTTGCCAGCCATATCATAAAGACCATACCGATTCATCATATCATGGCCTTTTTTACCACCATTGATTTCCTGTTTCCCATTATAATAGCCAACAGGCGTTGTGCCTTCATCAAACGGATCACCACTGGAAAAGTAATTTGCCCTGGCACCACTCAGAGGGGCATTACCCCAGGGAAAATAACACTTCTCGAGCCCACCCCTGGATGCCTTTTCCCACTCGGCCTCAGTAGGCAAACGATAACCATTTGCACTCCAATCAACGGATGCCATCTCGAGATCACTCTTACCTATCCTGTATATATTGGTCTGAGTCCGGTTCAGGTAATAAACAGGAGTCAATCCTTCTTTTTCCGATCGGGCATTGCACCATTTGACACAATCATACCAGTTGACATTCACAACCGGATGTTGCGGCGTAGTTAACTCACGTTTTGAACTACCGGCCTGACCGGCAGGTAGGTCTGTATACCCGCGAGCTTCACCCCATTTCCTCACCTTCATCCAGAGCTCCCAGGTAACCTCATCTATATCCATGTTGAAACCCATTACATCAACGATGTGGGGCGGAGCATTCGAGAAATAACCAAACATGTTCCCTCCACCCATCAGGAATTTTCCAGACGGTATGACAACCATGTCGAGAGGAGCCGAACTCTCCACAAAAAGGTAAGGAGGAACAGATACAATCTCACCTCCACCATGCACAGTAGCGGGGACATCAGACCAACCGCTGTGCGGCATTCCTGCAGGTAAATCCATGCGATCTACTGTTGAGGTCGACACTGTGGCATTTCTCCACTTGGAAGTTATATTTGAAACCACCCAGTCAAGATTTGAGGGAGATGCACCATGCACATAATGGCAGAAAGTTGCCCCGAGCCAGACTGCAATTACTGCCAGCATCTTCTTCATATTTTTCCCAATCAAACCATTCAAACACCTGAAATTCAGGTTATATTCTCAACTGTATTTTAGCACTCAGCATGCCATTGACAGGGAAGAAATTGCCGATTCAATGGTTCAGCGATTTTTTATATGGCATTATGAATGCTTTTTAACTGTATCATGGAAAAAAGATACTTTTTCGGCGAAATTTGCCTTTTAGCCCTTGGAGTAATGTTGTTTTTTGCCGCTGGCTGCGAGGACAATGCCGTTCCAGACACACTGAATGAGGCAGATCCTGTAGGAGCCCTTACAATCACCCCTTCTTCAGCATCCATAGGATTGGACGAAACCTATGCCGTTTTCACAGCCAGAGGCGGAACCCCTCCCTATTCCTGGACTATTAGCGACACCAGCCTCGGCTCAATACCGCAAACTGACGCTTCAACAATCACATACACAAGATCAGGCACTACTCTTGGGGCCAATACAATTACTGTAATCGACAGAAACAGCTGGGCAGCAACAGCAGTTATCAATCAGACGACTAACAGCCCTTCCGGCAGCTGACAAGGAAAGAAAATGCAAATGAAAAATACACAGACAAAACGCCTTTCCGTGCTCCTGTCGTTCTTACTTCTGCAGACAGCATACGGCGAATCAGAAAATCCATGGCATGACCATTCACTGCGCTTATATATGGGCTCTGTCGATAATGCTGCAACAATTGACGGCCGAGGAACTTATCTACCCCTCGAAATGGGTAGCGATGCTGAGATTGGCCTCGGCTTTACATTTGTACTAAACCCAAATTATGACCTCGAAATCTCACTGTCTGAACTGACGAGTTCCGCAAGCCAGCTGAATGCGCAAGGTTCGGGAAATGAGAACAATTCCATGAATATTTCGCTCAATAACAAAAAGCTCAGTGTTACAGGGAAAAGATACTGGCAGCGCAGCGAGCGACCCTTTGTACCCTGGGCAGGCGTTGGTCTTGACGGAAATCTCCTGGAAGTAACCGAAACGGAAACTGTGGCCTTGGCGCCAGGATCTGTCTCCAAGCCCTCACTAACCAGGGTGAGCTCAGCCCTGGGCGCACACATCTCCGGGGGAATAGATATTTATCCGCTTAAAACAAGCGCCTTCGCACTATCCCTGGAGGGCAGATACAATCTGGCCATTATTAATGGACCATTTGAAGGAGATATCAACAGCTTTGCTTTTCTTGTCGGACTGAAATGGGACTTCTGGCAATCCACATTTTAGACCATTACAGCCCAACTTCTTGGAAATAAGCAAGCAAAGAGGATCTTAAGCAACTTTCTGTTTTTTGTTAATTTTAAAGACATCTGCCCGCAAAGAAAAAAAACCTTCAGGTAATTATTAAAAATTGTCCAGCAACCTGTACAGGCTCTTTACAGAGATTCGATTCGCTGTTCCGGATCGACAAGCTTCGTGATCCTTATGCCGAAATTCTCATTAACCACAACGACATCACCCTGGCCAACAAGCTTACCGTTCACAATTATATCAGCTGAACTGCCGGCAGGCCTGTCAAGAGCCATGATGGAACCAGTACCAAGCTTAAGAATCTCACGAATGGAAAGTGCCGTGTGGCCAAGCTCAACCCTGATTTCAACCGGAATATCGAGGATCATCTTGAGATTAATATCCTTCGCATCTTTTCCAGGCATCGTACCCTGCCCAGGCTCAATCTGGGTAAGTTCAACCGGAGCTACCTCAACCTTACCATCATTCTGGCCGACATTATTTTCCATGGCACACTTTCCTTTATTTCAAAATAGCCCTGTTAGTTGGTTTTCTTCTCCTGTATACCACCAGCAACCGACATGCCATAAGTCTTAACAAGACCCACCGCAACCTTGCCGTGATGCTTACCTATCTCCGCAGTAAATGCCTGGTTTTCTCCGACATAAATATCCACAGGATTCTCTATTCTCTGCTCAAGACACACAACATCTCCCACTTTCAGGAGCCCTAATTCCCTCGCCGAGATAACGGTTGAACCTATTACCGCCTTAATATCCAGGGGAACGACCTCCATGGCCTTCAGCATCATATCACCCTCGCCAGACTCCATACCAGCGAGAGTCTTCCTCTTTCCAGGCGACGTCTCACCCCTGGCTACGGCTGACTGAATAACGACAAATGGATAACATATGTTCAAAAGTCCTGTAGTAGCCCCTATGTGAAGATCAAAAGCAACACAAAGGCATGGCGTCTCCGGTGTTACAAGCTGCAGATATTCAGGGTTAGACTCTTCTTCGGTAATTTCCATGCTGATGTCGGTAATGTTTTTCCATGCGATATTGGCATCAGTGATGATGGCATCGGCCACATTCCTGAATATTCGCCTTTCCAGGTAAGTTAACTCGCGGGTTTTTGCAGCGCCAGCACCTCCGCCTCCCCCAAGAAGTATTTCCAGCATAGCTACAACAAGAGGAGAATTTATCTCTATTGCAATATTCCCGATATTCGGCTTAGTCGAAAGTGTCCCTAAATATGTGGGATTTGAAAGAGAAAGCACAAATTCGCCGTACGAAATCTGGTCCACAGCCACCAATTTCACCTCTATGGATGATTTTAAAATAGAGAAAAGATTTGTCTGCAACGTTTTGCCGAGCGACTCGTGCATCATTTGTATGGAATGCAGTTGATCCGTCGACAATATCTGGGGCTTATGAAAGTCGTAGGCAACAACCTTTACCTGTTCTACATCAGTTTTAGGCTGTTCAGCACCTTCAAAAGCTTCGCCGGTTTTAACAGCTTCCCTCAGTGCATCTATTTCTTCCTGTGATAGTGTATCGGCCATAATCTTGTGTGTACCGGCATAATTCCCGGCATCAGAACTACTGTACTATGAATTCACTGAAATATACGTCTATCACTGAACCAGCCATTTTTTCCTTAATAGCCGCATTGATTTCACTCATTATGTCACGTTTGAGAGCTTCATGCCCCTCTGGACCATCCAATTCATCAAGAGTTTTCCGACTTGCAGCCGTTATTACACGGTCAATAAGCATTGGAGTGGAGTTTTTGAGCTCTTCCAGTAATTTCGCTTCACTCAGAACCAGATGCGCCTCTACTCTCAGAATTCTTGTGCCTTTGGTTTCGGCTATATTGACATTTACCGGCTTGAGATCCATCATTGGTTTTGCGGATCCCTCACCACCCTCTCCTTGTGCTTCGCCATGACCACCACCATGCGCTCCTTTTTTCTCAACTGGAGGAGGAAGAGTCGCCTTAACGGCGAAAAATGTGACAAGCGGCGTAATGGCCATGACCAGGAAACCGACAATTACAACCACCAGCATACCAAGTTTGCCACTCGAAGGTTTTGCCGGAACAGCATCACCGGCCGGTGCTTCTTTTGCCTCACCAGGGGCTTGATTTGCATTTTCTTCTGCCATAAGAAGATCTCCTTATCATCTCATTAATTCATGTTCAAATGTTTATGTTAGCAGGCCAAAAGCCACAGGACTTGTTTCTCAACTCTCCCTTTATCAAAGATAATTGTTATCCCCCCTAAAAATACAGGGGCGTCGCCCTGCGACACCCCTGTTTATCATTATCAGTCCTACTTTCGCGGACCCATCCTGCTTACACTTTACGAAAGAACAATCTATCTATTGCCACAGAGCTCTGTAACCCTATTTAAAGTACATTACATGGGCCCTTCATCAGTCCTACCTCTTGAGCGACAACAGATCCTGCAGCATTTCATCCGATGTCGTAATCGACCTGGAATTTGCCTGAAAACCACGCTGGGTAATAATCATGTTAGTAAATTCCTGGGCAAGGTCTACGTTAGCATTCTCAAGGTATCCCTGAAACACCTGGCCGACACCAGTTGTTCCTGCATTATTGAAGTCTCTAAGGGCTGCAGCATCCGTCGATTTAAACAAATTGCTTCCGACCGAGTCCAAACCAGTATTATTGTCAAAAGTAGCAAGCGCCACACGCGCTACCGCCGTTGCTGTGGCACCACCAACCGACGCATAAACAACACCATCGAGACCTACGGAAAAAGATGTCGTACCAGCAGGTAGTACAATGTCAGTCAACCCGGCACCATCATTGTTCACCATACTGGTAGCTGCGGCATCGCCTAGCAAACCACGTAAACGTTTGCCATCCGGGTTGATCAAATGGGTTACACCCGCAGCATCAACATCAAGGATAAAATCACCGGCCCTTGTAAAATATACATTTGAAGTACCAACCGCCGCACCAGGTTCTGCTACGACAAAAAATCCTTCACCAGAAACACCCATGTTGGAAGCCTGTCCTGTTTCCATTAAAATACCACCCTTGAAATTCCTTACTATACCGCCGACCTGAGCACCGAGACCGATCTGCTGGCCAGGCGTTCCGGGAGAAGGAGCACGTATCGTGGTAACATAAGCTTCTTTGAACGTCACATCACTGCCCTTGAAGCCGGGCGTATTAACGTTTGCAATGTTGTTTCCGATAACATCCATTTTCCTCTGATGTGTACGAAGGCCCGAAATACCGCTGAACATTGATTGTAACATGCTTTATCTCCTTGTTTTGTACTTATTCATATTCAGATTGACGACGGAGCCTCTGCCAGAGAAAGACTGGTCAAACCGCTCATTGGATACGACGTTCCGTTAATCGTTAACGTCATTCCATCCGAACCCCACACCACGCTCTCAACCTCACCTTCAACACTCTCTCCGCCTACCAATGTAGCCTGTACGGTATTACCCTTCAACAACATGGACTGAACAAGAGCGTCCTCTTTTCTGAATCCTTCGAATGTGGCGTTCAGGTTTTTCATCTGCTCCAGCGAACTGAACTGGGCCAATTGCGCGATTGTATCCGTGCTCTTCATCGGATCCAGCGGATCCTGATTCTTCATCTGCTCCATCAGCAACTGGAGAAATTCATCCTTACCAAGCGCACCACCCGGAGCCGTATTGGCAGGAACCGAATTGGGAGGAACATTCGTTACCGGACTCGTTACTTCTGTTATCTCCGCCATCTTAATTCTCCTTACAATTCATACTCCTGCTTCTATACTGTTACACCTATATCATCCTCTATGCCACAAACCACAAACCACCATTTTCATTGATTTCCTCAGCATTTCGCGGGGTTATCCCGGCAATACTTGCCGGAACACCTTTGCCTGAGGTCTTACTTGCCGGTCCACGATCTTCAACTTCACGGTCTCCGGTAAACCATCTTCGACCGCCATTTTCATTTCCGCTGTTAACATCAAACTGGGAAAGTCTATATCCGTTCTGGGTCACAACATCCCGAATAGTCTGCTCGTTATTCATCAGGAAACTGCGGGCATAACTGTTCTCGGCAACAATGTTGAGAGCCAGATCACCAGCCGATTCCCGACAGCTTATTGTCAGCTTGCCAAGATTCGGAGGAACAAGATGAATCGTCATCGAAGTATCGTTACCAGACACCATGGAAAGAAGAGTCTTATCAAATCGATCCACAACTTCCTGCAATGTTGCCACCCTCTTCATCATGTGAGCAACCATTCCAGGCAGAACACCCTCTTTACCCGAAACAGCCGCCCGGGCTTCAGAATTCAAAACCGAAGGCACAGCATCATCACGTACACCCTCATCCATTACACCCTTCTTGAAACCCGGATTTATCTTTTCTGTATTTTGAACCATTGATCCCACAGGATTGGACTGTTGTTCGGATGCCCCCCGCGAAACCTGACCTAGAAGAACTTCCGCCTCCGCCACTTCATCATCAGAGACTTGAACATTCTTAACATCCTGGCTTTTATAACCGTCAGACCTGATACCCTTAATCGGATTGTGCAATATCTGCCCCGAATTATCTCCTTGTGGCATTTGCCTGGTCTGTCCATCCAAATCCCGGCCATCACCCTGTTCAAACGTCGCGTCACCAACCTCAGGAGCATCCATATTACCTCCTGATCCGGAAAGTGTTACTACATCCTGAACTTTCCCATTCCCATCAACCTTGCCATCACTGGAAACAACAGGAGCAACTCCGGCACTGGCAACATCAGAAGCATTCATAGCCTTATTGTTCGAACTAATTACAGGATCACCTACATTCAATCCCCTGATCGCAACCCTGCTACCTCCAGGCATCTCCGGCGTTCCTGCTGTTTTCGCTTCAGCGTCCGCCATGGTTTCCCCAGAGTCAGCATAGGCTTCTGTGTTCACAGTCACAGCAACCTTCTCTGTCTGAAACAAAAAGTTAATCGCCGCCTGGTTTATTACAGGCAATACATCCCCGGCAATGGAAGAAATACCAGACGTCGTATCATCTGCGGGAACATTCTCATTCTCCAGGGCTTCACCTGTTTCATTTATACCCGAAACACCGGCAATAATATCCTGAACTACCTGTTCGCTCCCGGCTGCACCAGCCTGGCATGCTGCGATAATACTGGTTTTGACATCCCCAACAGCCACGCTGATTTCTGTCTGCCTTGACAACCGATCATCACCTTTTTGAATTTCTTCATTTGAAACCTTTGTTCCGGCTTCGAGATGCACTTGCACGGGCAATGCCTCTTCTTCAGCAATCGACACTTCGCTGGAATTAGAGTTTTCAGCTGAAGGATTCTTTTGCTGGTTATCGGCCTGGACATCAGGCTTTTCAATATCCTGATTCAGAAAGCCTTTAACCAACCCCTGGAAATCCGCAGTTTCTTTATCACCTGATGCAGATTTGTTTATCAGATTTAGTACAGGAGCCGACGCGACCTCCTTGATCATAGTATAGGCCATTTTACGGTCCTTTCTTTACCTTATCCTGTTTCATCCTGCGAATCACATCCGACCAGTCCGCAGCTTTTTTCGTTCCGTCCGCTCCAGTTGCAATTGAGGCGTTAAGTATTGCGGCAGCCTGTCGTTCGGGTATCAGGTTCAATATCCTGGCAGCACGATCACTCGTCATTTCCCTGAGAAGAGTTGATGCACTTTCCGGATCCATCTTGCTGTATACAAGAGACAAACGCTTGAGATTCGCCTGCTCAGCAGCATCTGCTTCCACTATTTTTTCACTTAATGAAGTCCGGCTCTTCTCCAGCTCGGCCTTCATCAGCGTGACGACTTCCTGCTGATTACTCAGGGACTGCTCTCTCGCCACAAGTTCTCCAAGTTTATTTTCGTAGATTTTCTTCTCTTTTTTAAGTGCAAGCACCAGATCATCCACAGTCTCCTTCTGTCCAACCAGGCCTGCCATCTTCTCGTCTTTGACTTCGGCAGATTTTTCAGTGGTCTCAATATTGGCATCCTGCGAGCGGAAAGGAATACGGCCTGTCGCCACAATCATGCTGAGCATGCTTAGAGATACAGCGCACACAATACATGCAATCAGGAATAGAAATTTCATAACTGCTTCTTTCTCCTAAGCGATTCTCTCCTGCCGTACAAAACGTGCAATTGCCATTTCATCCATCTCCCTGCGATCAGCCCGGCGGCCATCAGTAATCCATTGACTCTTTTCACGTTCCTTCAGCTTCTCGAGGCTCTTCCTTTCACGCATCGCAGTCAACAGCAGCGTACGCGCTTCCTCCAGGCTCTGCCGGTATTTCCTTACAACTTCCTCCTGCTTTGACATATGGCCCTCAAACCGGTTCACAAACAGCACTCGAACCGACATGTCATGGCGGTTCAATTCCCCTCCCCGAAGTTTGTCCGCATGGGATCTTTCCTGCAGATGTTCCTGCTCCCGCAATCTTGCCAACCGTGCTTCCCCATGATTCAATTTTCGCTGCATCTCGCCTACCCGGACTTCGGCGGCCTTTTCCAACGCTTCCTTTGCATCAAGCAGCCTTTGTAATGAAAAACTGAAATTTTTCATGACACCGCAGCCTCCAGGCACTTCAAAGTTTCATCCCACCGTGATGACACGTACTGTGGCTGGCGTAGAAATGCCATGATCTTGTCTATCTTCGCAAGTGATTCATCTATCTTCGGATTAGATCCAGCGACATAGGCACCAACATTAACCAGATCCTCAGCCTTCCTGTAAATCGACATAAGCGTTCTGAGCTTACCGGCCTTCTCCCTGTGTGGCCCGCTTACAATTTCATTCATGATTCTGCTTAAGCTCATCAACACGTCTATTGCAGGATAATGGTTGGATTCCGCAATCTGTCTTGAAAGCACTATGTGTCCGTCAAGCACCGACCGGGCCGAATCAGCAATCGGGTCATTCATATCATCAGCTTCAACAAGTACTGAATAGAACGCCGTGATACTGCCTTTATCAGAGTTGCCTGAACGCTCAAGCAAATGTGCAAGAAGACCAAACACGCTGGGCGGATAACCCTTGGTTGTAGGGGGTTCCCCGATTGCAAGTCCTATTTCCCTCTGCGCCATGCCATAACGTGTAATGGAATCCATCAACAGCAGTACATTTTCTCCCCTGTCCCTGAAATATTCAGCAATCGCCATGGCCGTCGATGCACCCTTTATGCGCATCAAGGGAGACTGGTCGGATGTGGCCACGATCACCACTGATTTTTTCAAACCGTCGCCAAGACAGTTCTCAATAAAATCTCTTACTTCCCTGCCACGCTCACCGATCAGGGCAATAACATTCACGGTCGCGCAGGAATTTCGCGCAAGACTGCCCAGCAGAACACTCTTTCCAACACCGCTTCCGGAGAAAACACCGACGCGCTGTCCCTTTGCACACGTAAGCATGCCGTCAATAGCCTTGATTCCCGTGGAAAAAACCTCCCTAAGCCTTTCGCGAGTCATTGGAGCCGGCGCGGCACGGTGTATTTCAACAGGAACTGTATCCGTAAGTTCAGGTCCGTTATCTATGGGCCTGCCCAGGCCATCCACAACGCGCCCAAGCAGACTGTACCCGGCGCAAACCTCAAGACGGTTACCAGGCAAAACCCGCGCACCGGGTCTTATCCCGCCGAGATATTCGACAGGCATGAGAAGAACCGAGTTGTCCCGGAACCCCACAACTTCGGCAGGAACCTGCTTTGTATTTTTCCCGTTTGCAGTTTCAATCCAGGCAAGATCACCAACCGATATACGTGGCCCGACAGACTCAACAGTCAGGCCTATGACTTTCGCCACACGCCCTTCCGGTCTAGCAGTACACTCACTCTCCAGGCCATCCGTGTACTTGAGAGTGTCAAGATTTAGCATTGTATTCATCGCTGTAACGCATCCGCTCAACAAGCTTTTCCTGCAACAGCTTGAGCCGCTCTGAAATACGAGCATCAAAATAACCGTTCTTGCTCTCTATCACTACATCCCCTGACATCAGCGAATCATCCTCAACAACCTCCAGCCTTGACATCAAGTCCTGCCGTCCGCCCTGCTGTCGCGCTTGCATCAGAACATTCATGTCAGCACTGCTAACCCTGATCTTGGCACCCTGCAGATCGGATATAGGTGAAAGAACATCAGAAATCACATCCTTGACCATTGCCCCATCCGGAAGCTGCCTCCGAACGATGATTTCCGCCAGCTTCACAGACAAATCAACAAGCTGACGGGCAATCTGCGCTTCAACCTGTTTCATCAAAATTTCGAATGAAGATTCCACCGAAGCCCACAGTTTCGTGTTCTTGGCCTTCTCTTCAGCCAGCCGCATCTCCCATTTCCTGTCAGCCTCCTTCTGCACCTGCTCCCTGATCTGCTCAATTCGCCGTCTTTCCTCATAGGCATCCTCGTGCTCAATCACAACGATCGTGGGATCGGGCGAGACCAGTCGCGAGAAACTGTCATGCATAAGAATGTTGCTAGACGTATTCATCAGCCCCCTCTTCTCCCACAGTCACCTGCCCTTCCCCTTCCAGCCTTCTTATGACATCCACTATTTCCTTCTGCTTAGCCTGGATTTCAGAGAGCTTAAGCTTCTGCGAGAATTCCATTTCTTCCTTCAAAGCTTCGGATGCCCTCTTGGACATGTTCTTGAATATCTTCTCGCGAAGAGCGATTGAAGCCTTGCGAAGCGCCACAGCAAGAACTCCCGTGTCAATCTCCTGCAATACTCTGCGGATCGCCACGTCGTTAAGCTTGACCATGTCCTCAAACGTAAAGAGCCGTTCCCTTATTTCCTTGCCAAGACTTTCCGCGCTGTCGTCGATTGCAGTTAACAGCTCCTCTTCAACGGATTTGTTGACGTTCTGGAGAATACGGGTAATTACCTCAACTTTATCATCTTCATCCAGCTTCCTGGCCTTCTTGCTCTGGCCGATCTTGGAATCCATGAATTCCTCTATGCGGGCAACCACGTCGGGCGAAGGAGGGTTGGAAGTACACAGGGATACCATGACCTGCTTTCTGACATCTGTTGGCAATATATCCAGGATCTCACCAGCCTTTTCAGCAGAGAGATACCTTATAACTACCGCTATAACAGAAGGTTGTTCCCTTGATAAAACAGAAGCAATCTGGTCCCCGGTAACACCGTCAAGGCTTGCAAATGCCTCACGACCAGACGGAACCCGATCCTGGAGCATTGCAGCCGCACGCTTTTCACCGATAGCTTTGGCCAGCAGGGAATTCATCGTCTTTTCATCACCCTGCACGGCATTGCCCATTTCCATGATCCCGCGCACGCACTCACGTATCGCCTTATCCCTGATGTCACCCGGAACAACGCCAAGCGTACGAATGGTATCCGCAACCCTGGCCATCACTTCAGGATCCAGTTGCTGAATAACCGAAGCCGATATCTTCTCGTCCAGGCTTGCCAGAAGAATCGCTATTTTCTGTTGGTCTGTAAGGCTTATGTTCCCGGCCATCGGCAAATGCTCCCATCAAACCGTATTATTTGTGACTTGCGCTTACGCTTGTAATCCATGCGGCAACCGCCTTGGGATTATCCTCCGCAAGACGTGAAACCTGCTCTATGGTAGGCTCACCCTCAAGTATTGGGGCCTTCCCTCCACCAGATTCTCCGACAGATGATACCCCAGCCCCATAAAGATTCTTTATAGGAACACCCACATCTTCCCTCTGCAATGAAAGACCGGCAAATATCTTGCGGCTGACAAGAATTATCACTATCAGCAATATCAGAGAGAATACTCCATTGCCTATCGAACTCAGGGAGATAGGCAGTTTCTGCCAGAATGCCGGCCCCTCAACCTTGGCTGGCTGCGGGAAATCCATTTCCACAACCTTCACCGCATCAATGCGCGCCTCGGTCTTTACGGCTCCAACCGCATTCTCAACCATGCTTTGAATACGTAGAATGTCTTCAGGTGTTCTTGGCTTTACCCCGGTCGCAACGCATACAGAAACGGAAAGGCTCTTGATCCTGGCTCCCTTCTCCACAACTGTTTCGATCCCGCCCGGAACTTTATATTGAGTGGTAGTATCTTCTTTCTTGGATTTACCCATTCCCTGGTCAATGGCAACTTTACTGGGATCAGAAACAGGCACTGTCGCGGTCTGTCCACTGCCCGGCGTGCTGGTTGTTTCCGAACTGATGGTCTCGCTCATCGCCACGCGGCCTTCGGACTCATACGACTCTTTACGTCGTTCAACCTTTGAGAAATCAAGGTTAGCACTCACCTTGACAATCGATTTACCCATTCCAAGCGCCATATCCAGCATATCCTGGGCCTTCTTTGTGAGCATTGACTCCATCTTGTCCTGCGTCTCAATCTGGGTACCTTCCCCCTCAACACCATCGGCATCCGACTCAACACGCTGGGCCAACAAGTGACCATACTGATCGGTGACGGCTATTGCAGTTGGATTCAGGCCCGACACCGCACTCGAAACCAGCTGCTTGATGCTTCGTACCTGCGCAGAATTCAAAGCGTTACCACTTGCAACCGTAACCATTATGGAAGCACTGGCTTTCTTTTCCGATTGCGATGAGAATATCTTGTCAGCCGGCAACACAAGCATTACACGTGCGGACGAAATACCTTCAATCGAAGAAATGGTACGCTCCAGTTCACCCTGCAACGCGCGTTGATAATTGATCTTCTGGGCAAAATCAGTCAACCCGAATTTGGGCTGCTCAAACAGCTCAAAACCGGCAGACGTGCTCTTCGGGATTCCCTCTGAGGCCAAGGTAAGCCGACACTTGTAGACATCTTTCTCAGGCACATAAATTGCATGACCGGAATCGCCAATCTTTACCTTGATCTTGCTCTCTTCAAGCTTCTCTGCAGCCTTGGCTGCGTCTTCAAGAGACAGGCCGGCATAAACAAGCCTGAAGCTCGGCATCGAACTCCAGTAAAGCATACCGCCAATTGCACCAACCGTTATAAGCATCGCCAGGATGACGCTGGTCTTCTGGTTCACCCCGAAATGGTGCCAAATCTCTCCTAACTGTTTCCCAAGAACTTTAAGGCTGTTCTCCATAAGAAAACCCCTTTACGACTGCATTTTCATTACTTGCTGATAAGCGTCCAGAAGCTTGTTTCTGATTTCCATCATCAGATCAAAAGCAACCCCAGCCTCTTCCATTTTGATCTTAACATCGTGAAGATTGGTAGTTTCTCCGGTAACAAGCCCTTTAATTGACGCATCCGCATCCTTCTGGAGAGAGTCAACTTTATCGACCAGCCCCTTTAGCATATCTTTAAACGGAACTTCGGCTTGCTTGTCTTTTCCAACACCACCCAAAAGACTGGACTCCAGAGACTCACCCGTCCCCCTGACATTAAAACCATTATCGTTAATTATATTCATTTACCTATCTCCAATGCCTTGTATGCCATATTTCTAGCAGCTTTTATTGCAGCAAGATTCGCCTCAAATGCTCTTGTTGCACTCATCATGCTGACCATTTCTTCAACAGGATTGATATCAGGCATGTTGATATATCCATCTTTGTCAGCGTCCGGGTGCCCCGGCCTGTAAATTCTTTTCAAAGGCCTGTTGTCATCTACAACACCCTTAACCTCTACCCCTCCAGGTCGCTTCCCGCCAGGCTGTCCATCCATCGCATCAGCCAGTTTAGCGGCAAAGATGACCTCTTGTCGTCGGAAGACCTTTCCGTCAGCCCCTTTTACGGTATTGGCATTGGCAATATTATTCGCAATTACCTCTATACGACGGTTTTCCGCATCCAATCCGCTCGTACTTATCTTGACTGACGGAATCAGCGATATATTGTCCGACATAGCCTTAATCCTTCCAACTATCTGCCACCAATAGCTTTGTGCAATCTGGCAAACTTATCTGAGATTACTCCTGCTGAAAGTGAGTAAAGCAGACCATTATCAGCCATCAGGCCAACCTCGGTTTGCATTGAAACAGAATTTCCATTTTCATTAGCCTTGGCATTACCGTCCACCTTGACTTGAGGTTCACTTGAGGCGAGTTTTGCAACATCCCCTGCTTTTATGGCATCTGTAAGGGTTTTTCTGAAATCGATATCCTGACGCTTAAAGCCGGGGGTATTGACGTTTGCAATATTATTGGCCAGTACCGCATGCCTGACCATGCATCCATCCATCAGCTTTTTCAGAAGTATTGGTGTTTCATCCATATTACTTGTTTCTGAAAAAGCACTCCGTGTGCCATGGATTACAGGGGGCTGCGCAATATATCAGCAATAAACCGGCCAAAGAACAAAGATTGCCACATCCCATGCGGCGTGACTGATCATATTAGCCCAGATTGAACGAAAATAGTAAAACATCAGGCTCCAGAACCCCCCGCATACTGCTGATGCAACAATCAGCATGGGATTACCAGAGGGAAGATGAACCAGAGTATAGGCTGCCACGGCAAGAATAACCCCATAATAACCATACCTCTCCTCCAGTCTTTTCTGAAAGAAACCGCGCCAGAATATCTCTTCGCCCGGCCCTATGATAAAGACAAGAAGACCGACTATAAGACCAGTAGAAGAACCCTCTTTAAGCGTGTAAACACTTTTCACCATGGATCCGGCAGACGGAAACAGCATCGTGGCCAGTTTCGCGCCGAAAAAGAAAATACCATAAAGGATCACCGCAGAAACCAATCCCAATACAGGAGCCCGCAACACTTCACTGCGGGAAGAAACAAGAAGATCTCTGGCAGTTGTCGGATTGATTAAGAAAGCCATTAGACAAAGTCCTGAAACAGTCAGCACCATCTGAAACCAGAAATGAAAGACCATCCCTGTAAAAAGAAACGCAAACGCAACAGCAGAAACACCGAACGAAAACAGGACTCCACGCACGTCAGTTGAACCTTTCGAGCAATCGTGCCACAACAAAAGCAAGCGTCAGCATCAATCCGAAAACCATACCCATCTGGGCTGTCTTTCCATCAAGCATCACAAACACTCCCGGATCATTTATCCTGTTAATACTGATCAACTTTAAACCCATGGGTAATGCAAGAAGAACCAGCAGAGAAGTCATTGGAGCAGCATGAGTACGGTTCATCACAAAGGCTATCAGAACAAGACCAGAAACAAGCATGAGCGGCCCGAGGACAAGCATCCTGTAATACAACCGTGATCCGCCCTCACCCAGCAGACCGGCAAGCGTCGTGCAGTTTTTCACCGAATCACCAGCCATGTCACGCCAGTTATTTGCATGCAGAATACCCACAGTGTACGATGCAACCGGCACACTCCACAACACCGGCATCCAGCTGTATTTCTGAACCTGTACCCAGTATGTTCCAAACACCGGTAATATTCCAAAGGCAATAAATATTGCCAGGTCGCCAAAACCTGCATACTTTAAACAGACACCCGAACTTGTGTATCCAAGAGCAAGAACAGCCCCGATCACACCCAACGCAAATACTTGCCAACCAGATATATAGACAAGATAAAAACCGCACATCACCCCTATCACCGAAAATAGAAGCCCTGCCCGAAAGACCTGACCTTCAGTCAACAGGCCACGTACAATTGCACCGCTTGAAGGATACACTTTCACATCAAGACCGCGCTTGTGATCAAAACAGTCATTCAACAGATTCGCTGCCGTATGAAACGAGACAACACCCACAAGAGTTATCGCGAATAGAAACCAGTCTATCTTGTGGCCGGAATAAAACGTCAGCGCGATTCCAAGCAAAACCGGCATTATCGAAGCACCATATGCCCAGGGCCGGACCGCCAGGAGCCAGCTCTTCGCCCTGCTTAATTGTTGAACTGCTTGAGCCATTATTCTTCCTTCGTCGCGATAAAAGTGAAGCTCCCCGCGGCAAGCCGCAGGGCATCCCGCCAACAAAAACGGGATCAGCGGAACTCCGCCGTAGCCTTGACCCGTCTTCATCCATACTATACCGTGTTTGCCGCGCCATCTTGGCCCGCCGAAGTCCGTCAACTGACGGACGAAGGCGGCTCATCCCGCGCGCCAAGGCACGGGGCATTTTGGCGAAGGCGAGTAAAAAAACTGCGGCATTCTGATGGATGTTATTCGTAAAGCCAAGAAAGAAGAAACATCATTTCTTAAGCACTTTCCTGAACTCGCTGGTGAGTAGCGGAACTATCTTGAACAGGTCGCCCACAATTCCGTAAGTAGCCATCTTGAAAATCGGAGCAGACGGGTCCTTGTTGATTGCAATAATAATATCCACGGAAGAAATACCGGCCAGATGTTGAATCTGCCCGCTGATCCCACATGCAAAGTAAATTCTCGGACAAACGGTTTTTCCAGTCTGACCAACCTGATGCGCGTATTTAATCCAGTTGGCATCAACAGCTGCTCGAGAAGCACCAACGCCCGCCCCAAGAACGTCTGCCAGATCTCTGAGTATGGAAAAATTCTGGGCATTTTGCATCCCGCGACCCCCTGCGACTATTATGTCGGCTTCAGCAATGTTGACAGTCGCTCCACTTTCAGGATCAAATCGAACACGACAGGTCCGCGATTTAAGTGCTGTAGCAGCAATCTCCTGAACAAGAACCTCCCCCTTGTGCCGGACATCAACGACAGCTTCCTTCATTACTTTGTGGCGAACCGTTGCCATCTGTGGCCTGTGATTAGGTGTGATAATCGTGGCCATGATATTACCGCCAAATGCCGGACGGGTCTGGAGAAGATTCTTCGTTTCGAGATCAATTGCCAGACCTGTACAATCCGCCGTAAGGCCTGCATTTATTGATACCGCCACTCGAGAAATAAGACTACGACCTATTGTTGTTGCCCCACATAACAGAATATTGGGCTTATACCTGGCAACAAGTTCTATCAGAACAGCCGCATAAGGCTCATCCTGAAAATACGCAAGCTCTTTTTTATCAACAATATACACCTTTCTGGCGCCACGCATTATCAGATCATCCGCTTTCGCCTGGATGCCAGATCCCAGCAGGACGGCACACAGATTCATGTCAAGACTTTCGGCCAGCTTTAAGCCTTCCCCCATCAGTTCATAAGTAACCGACTGAATCTTTCCATCCGTCTGTTCGGCAAAAACCCAGACATCCCTATATCCGCTGAGATCCTTTGTTACTGAAACATCTTTTTTATATTCAATGGCGCTGAACTTACATGCCTCAAAACATGCCCCACATAGAGTGCATTTTGAATAATCAATACGTGCCAGCTTGTCTTCCACAGTGATGGCACCAAACGGGCATGCCTTGACGCACAGCTTGCATCCCACGCATTTGTTATCCAGCACCTTTATGGATGACGCCATTCTATCCTTTCTTCCTGGCCGCCAAAGCAATTGCCAGCTGATCAACTAACTCCCTGACACAATCCTCAGGTTCACCGGTCAACATCCGCCCGCCCGGCCTTGCCGACGGTGTAAAGATCCTGACAACCTTGGTTGGAGATCCATCCAGACCTATCTTGCATGGTTCCGCATTTATATCCTTGGCGGTCCACTTTGTAATTTCCGCCCTTCGCGCAACCATTCTACCCCTCAGCGAAATAATTCTGGGCTGATTGATTTCCTTAACGACCGTTATCACGCACGGAAGCGAGGAATTTATCGCCTCATTACCCTCCTCGAGCATACGCTGGGCAATGATGTGATTTTCATCAACTTCTTCTATCTTCCGCACGTACGTAATCTGAGGCAGATTCAGGTGTGTAGCTATGCCGGGGCCGACCTGCGCAGTATCGCCGTCGGTGGCCTGTTTACCGCATATTATCAGGCTGTAATCGCCTATTCTCCTTATTGCCATTGCCAAAGTATAACTTGTTGCCCAGGTATCCGCACCGGCAAAAGCTCGGTCACTGACAAGGACTCCCTTGTCGACACCCATCGCAATGACTTCACGAAGCGCTATCTCAGCCTGGGGTGGGCCCATGGTAATGGCAGTAACAACACCGCCCAACCTTGCTTTTAGACGTAAAGCTTCCTCTACGGCAAACACGTCAAAAGGATTTACAACGGAAACCACGCCTTCACGAATTAGGGTATTGGTTTTCGGATCGATTTTTACATCATTTGTATCCGGAACCTGCTTTATGCAGACAATGATATTCATTCATTCCTTTATAAATGGAAACAGCCAAACATTATTATTACACTGTATGATTTTCAATGCTTATTCTTGAGTTACACACGTCTGAACCAGCGCCAGTAGCATCTCTTATGATTCAGGAGCTTCATTTGCAGTTGCATTTTAATCCCGGTAGCGGTATTTAAATGGTCCATGAAAACAAAACTTATCTGCAGTTGTGCGGCAATCCTCTGTATTCTCTCAATCACTGCTTTCGCGGCGAACGAAACCAAACGCGTCGCGCTGTTCGACGGCAAAACACTCGATGGCTGGGACGTTTTGAAATGCGAGTCAGAGATACAGGACGGCAGCATCCTGATAAAGGCAGGCAATGGTGTGGTCCAGACAAAAAAGAAATACGAAGACTTCGTCCTGGAATTCGAATGGAAAGCACTGAAAGACGACAAATGGGACAGCGGCGTATACTTCCGCTACGATTCAATTCCCGAAAACAAGCCATGGCCAGTCCGTTACCAGGCAAATCTCAGGAAGGGTGACGAGGGCAATGTCGGCGGCCTTAAATACGAAAAGCCTCAGGGACTCTTCAAAAACGGCGAGTGGAATTCCTTCAAGATGACGGTAAAGGGAACAGCTGTCGAAATGGAAATCAACGGTAAGCCGGCATGGAAAGCTGATGGGCTGGAAGGTCTGAAGGAAGGCTTTATCTGCCTGCAGGCCGAAGTCCCCGGCGGCGGCCAGTGTCTCTTCCGTAACATTTACATAACGGAAATAAAGTAAGACAAGGCAGGGAACTTAAATCCGCAGATTGCGTAGATTATAAAACAATTAGATAAAGATTTTTGTCTTTAATCAGCGTCATCTGCGGATAGTTTATTTCTCAAAAGCCGGTGGACCCCAGATTTTCCCGAGAAGGTCATACGTTTCCGGATCGTCGGCCTTCAGTTCCCCGCGGTTGAACGGAAAGAAATCGTTCATTCCGAAATATGCCTCTGTCATCTCCGCAAAAAACTCCTTATGATTGGTCAGCGCGTAATGTTTCCTCTTGCCGCCTGAAACAAACAGCACCGATTCACCTCGCCCGCCTGCCTTGTACTTCTCATAGGCCTTCTTGATCTCTTCGTTTTCAAAACCCAGAACCTGGTCGTTGTAGGCATGGGCCAGCTCGTGCATGACACACCAGGGTTGTTCGCTGTTATGACGGGCACCGGCAAAACCCGATGCGAGGGGTATGTGCACACATTTGGCAAGATCACGAGAATAACCATGCCCATCCAGCCAACCGGCCGAAGGATGGTACTGCGCAGGCTTCAACTTTCCATGATCCTGATCAATGACAATTACCACCTTTTGCAACTTCTCCAAGCGATTTGAATAAACCACCGACCTGATATTGGCGAGCTGGGTTTCCAGAATTTGCAAGGCGCTTGTTCCAACATGGTTACCGGACTCCAACAGCCTGTCGTCAATTTTCACCAACCAGCCCTCGATGTTACGCTCGGCACGTTTTTCTGGCTTAGGCAGCAAATCCTTCTCATCTACGGCAATGGCCGAAACAGCAAGTATGAAGAAAATAAAGACACTAACACGAGTCATAAAAATCATCTCCTGTCATGGCAGAATATGCGGTTAATCGTGTTTGTCAAGAATGAGCGGGCCGCCACTATTCACCCTGACACAAAATATTCCCAAGCCAAATGCAAAGAATGCCCACCCATAAGAATCAGCCCCTATAAAAGCCTTAAAGGGAGGAAACGCAGAATACGTCATCATAATTTACAGTTTCGGCCTGTTATTTGCGTATTGAGGTTTGACCCAGTAATGTTTTATGCTGTTGAATCTATGGATGATCATTTAACAAGCCCGAAGTCAGACCGCCTTAGACAGGAGGTCTGCCCGGTTTGTATGGGAAGAAACCTTTCTCAAGAGAGGGAAATTCGAGACCACATTGGTCACTCCAGTTTTTCCGTCCTAAAATGCAGAGATTGCTCTCTGCGCTTTATCACAGACCCACCCCTGCCTAAAACGATAAATAAATATTACTCAAACGAGGCAGGAACACGCATGCATACGAACGGAAGCAGCACCCACAAGAAACTGCGAAATATCCTGCTGAAAGATGAAATGAAGCCCCTGACCAGAAGACTACTCAAAGGCTCGGAGATAATTGATTTCGGCGCCGGCGATGGCGCTGTATCAGCACTCTTGACAAACATGGGATATAAAGTTACGGCCATGGACATGCATTCTGAAGCTGAGTGGATGCACCCCGAGATTGAATATCAAAAGGTTGACCTAAACACCCCTCTCCCACCCTATGGCCCACCAGGAGCCGACCGCACAACAAGGGCTGTGGTAATGCGTCATGTACTTGAACATCTTTATGACCCGGTAAAAATGCTTTTATCCATGAGGTACGCGGATGTTAAATATATACTGATCATTACACCTAACTACGATTCGATATTACGTCCGCTGCTTGGAGAATCATGGTACTTCTGGGATCCGCCAAGACATCTTACATATTTTAACCAGCGCAGCATCTACTGCCTTGCGGAACGGTGCGGTTATAAACTTGTGGAAACATCGACCTATGCCATCGACGAGCTGATCACCAGCTTTCACAGGAAAATGCTCCTCAACAGCACCGACAAGAAAGAGGCCCAAAAGGCTGAAAGCAACCAAGCCGAATCCGATACCTTTCCTGAAAAGATCTCCTCGATACCGGAAGCAACAACAGTTGCTCCACCGGTAGAAGATACAAAATCCTCCAATACAAACACACTCCCTCTGGACGGAACATGCAATGTCGAATTCGACGATTTATCCTACGGGTCAACCCTGGAAGACGCAGACCTTCCCCCAATACAGCAGTTATCCGAAGCAAAGGTAGAGAAAAAATGCCTGACTCGGAAAATTACCGAAATGACCAGCCCGAAGTCACCCCTTGCCGCACTATCATCCGTTGTTGCATCTTTCTTTGGCAACTGTGTTATTCATGCAATCCTGGAGAGATACAAGCAGCCACAAGGAACATTACAGTGAACACAACTGCCGGCATTTCACGACTCCGTCTGCGCCTGATGAAAATTCTTGATGCAACTCTCGGATTCTGGCTTTGTTGGATTCTCGGCTACTTTCACTACTTGCGGAACGCCCCGGCTTCCACCCCGCCGGACAGTATGCCAAAACGTATACTAATCATACGCCCCGGCGGAATGGGCGACATGATCCTTCTTATTCCAGTATTAAAATATCTAGCCGGACGATTTCCAGCAGCACAGATGGATATCGTCTGCGAAAAACGCAACATCGACATCCTCCGGCTTGCGGGTTTCGAAAATAATGCCGTCGCCTACGACGCAGGGATGCTTAGGGTCTTCAGCATGTTACGGAGCCGAAAATACGACGTTGCAATTGACACAGAACAGTTTCACAACTCCTCTGCCATTATTACATTTCTGAGCCGCGCAGCACTGCGCATCGGCTTCAAGATCAATCCGCACCGAAACCTGCTTTACACCCATCTGGTCAACTACAACCTGGACGGATATGAAGGCACGCAATTCGCCAGACTACTAACACCTCTTGGCATAGATGATTTCTCGTACAACCTTGAAGGATGTCTTTCTGTTGGAGAAACATCCATGACCCACGGACTAAAAGAAAAACTGGATAACCTCACGAAGACCGGCAAACTTGTGACAATTCACCCTGGCAGCACATCCATTTACAAACAATGGGATATCAGGAAATTCTCAAAGCTTGTACACCGGCTGACAACAGACCGAGCACTACAGATTCTGCTTATCGGCGGTAACAATGACATTCAACAGGCAAATGAGATTTTAAAGGAAACAGGGAACAGCGGTAAAATTATTTCCCTAACAGGACAACTCACACTGCAGGAAACCGCCGAAATAATCCATAAGTCACGATTTTTTATCAGCGGTGATTCCGGGCTCGCCCATCTTGCCATTGCGGTCGGCACACCAACAATTGTGATTTTCGGCCCAACTGATCCGGAAAAATGGGGTCTCAGGAATTCACGGCATAAAATTGTCAGAAAACCTCTAGCCTGTTCACCCTGCTTCATTTTCGGATATCACAAATTATGCCATTCAATTGACTGTATGGCGAACATCTCTCCGGAGGAAGTATTTGCCGCATGCGATGCACTGCTCAAGCAGGAAGCATAATGGCTCAAACTACAGGTTTAAAAATATTACCCGACTTAACCTGTTTACTTAGAGCGTCTTACAAGACCATAAAAACAACTGTCACAACAGGTCTGATATTCTATAAAATTGTAACAATCAGCCACTTGGAAGACATTATTACTGTAGAAACATTATAAGGCGCCAATGGAAAGTACCAACATTGATGATTTTGTGAGAAAGACCCTGGAAGGGGACTTGGAAAGTTATCGCCAGGTTATAGAGACTTTTGAACCAAGAGTAAGGGTGGTAATTGCAAGCATGGTTCCGGATTCCAGTCTTGTCGACGACCTGACTCAGGAAGTTTTTATAATCGCGTATCAGAAACTGTCAACTTACAAACCTGATACGCAAATGGGTTCATGGCTGTCACAGATTGCACGTAACGTTGCACAGAATGAACGAAGACGCTGGTACCGCAAGAACGACATGAAAGAACGATACAAAGCGGAAATAGAAAAGAAAATTGAATTCGACATCGACAGGCTTGCAGGCTCCCTGCAGGGAGATGTCATGGACGCATTGCAGCAGTGCATCAAAATGCTCAACGATACGGCACGAACAATGATCAGCGGATTCTATTACAAGGAAATGGCCGTAAAGGACCTGGCGCACGATCTCTCAATGACAGCAGGAGCAGTAAGGGTAATGCTCTGCAGGGCCAGACAGTCAATTGCTGACTGCCTCCAGCGAAAAGGAGTTTTGAGCAATGGCTGACGATTCTTTCATACATATGGTGGACGGCTACCTTGAGGACAAGCTTGACAAGGATGACCTCAAGAAATTCCTTGCGATGCTGGAGAACTCCCGGGAAAATCGGGAAATCCTGGCACGCAACGCTGTAATAAGTCGCCTCATTGAAACCTCAAAGCGTGACCCCGTTTCCGCAGAACAGATCATGATGGCCCTGCCAAGGCACGGTGATACGGCAAAACTGATTATTGACCAGATTCGCAACACGGAACCCCCCGTTATTGCACCAATAACAAACAAACCAAAACAATCACTCAAGCAGAAGAATCAGAGAAAACAGACAAGAGAAGCCAGAAAGCCGGGGTTACGAATGCATTCAGAGACTCCGGCCATGGTATACTTCTTCCGCACCATCACCGCAGTAGCCGCGTGTGCACTTATCGGGTTTTCTGTGTGGAGACATATTCAACAGACAACTCATTCTATAGGTCCTTCAATCGGTCTTATTAACGGCCAGGGTGATATCCTGCTCAAACGCGGAGATATGCCGATCCCGGTGAAATCAAGCACCGCTGTACACAACGGTGATGTCATTCTTGTTGGCCTGCAGGCAATGGCAGTACTTCATTACAACAACGAAGACACCATCCTGAAAATCCAGGAAGGCAGCCTGATTACCCTCGATAACAAAAACAAGGCTAAGAACGTTTTCCTCAAAAAGGGCGTAGTCATTGCCAGCGTGGCACCCCAGCCCAAAGACACGCCAATGACACTCACCACACCAAAAGCATGTGCCACCGTACTTGGAACCAAGCTCGCCCTAAAGAGCACGGAAGTCTCAACCCATCTGGACGTAATACAGGGGAAAGTTCGAATTGCCCGCAACATGGACAACAGCACAACAGAAGTGTCAACGGGCAACAGGATAGAGGTAAATGACAATACCCCCCTGACCATTCAACCCGTCCAAGCCATGGTAATCGGACACCTTGCAGAAAAACAGATCGAAGAAATGTTTGAGACCATAACCACAGCCAGGGCCTTCGGCATAAATACACTGACATTCGATGTATCTTCCATGAATCGCGATGCCCTGCCAAAGGATTTAAGAACTGCCATAGCTACGGCGCACCGGGCCAACATCAAATTCTTCGCAAAACTTGATATCCCGAAAAACATCGGAAGCAATCACGAAGATCTTAAAAATCAATTAAACAGCCGGCTTGCACAACTGGTCATGGACTACAACTTTGACGGCATATACGTAACCAGACCACCAGAAATGATCGACGAAAATTACTTCAAACTGACAATGAGAGACATACACCGGGCAGCTGACAACAGCGGCGTACCCATTGAGACAGGTGTCCGGCGCGCTGTAAGCAAGAACGATACCTGGTTCATCGGATATTGAAGGATACATCCCGCCGACCGGGTGGTTTATCTTGACTGGAAATGACTATCAGATATTCTGGAATGACATAAAGCAAAGGAGAATCTTTAGAATGAAAAGAACAGTCCAAGCATTCCTCACAATACTCACAGCATTGACCCTGTCAACAACCGCCAGGGCGCTCCCGATCGATAATGGCAATGATCTTGCTTTGAATTACGTATCAGCCAAGACCCCTGCGGCAAAAAAACAACTTATTGACCCGGTCCTGGGAAAACTTCACTACTTCAGGTATCTCAAGATTACAGAAATGACCGAAAGCACGACAAACGGCTTCCGGAATGTTTTCATCCGGGCAACGGAACCAAGCTCATCCATGATTGTTGAATTCAACGTGCTCAAAAACGTATCATTGAAGATTCTGGATGATGATCCAAAAACCAAGATTGGTGATGCGATAGGAGTGCAGGGACGCCTTGAAACCATGGGCAAGGTCACCACAAATACAATAGTTCTCAACCCCGTAATCGTTAAGCATAAGGATAAATTCGCTCCTGTCCGCGGCAAGGAATTCCTGTACGAACTTGATCCGAACGCCCGCATGGGCACGGACACTTCAGGTGGCACACCGAAAGTACTAAAGGCCAAATAATTGGGCCACATGAAACAGAGGCGATTGCGGATAGCCTTGCTCAATATGCCCTTCGCAAAGGTCACGGCGCCATCGCTTGCGCTGGCTCAGCTTGAACTGGTTCTCAAGGAAAGATTCAAAGACAGGATACAGGTCGACACCATATACATTAACATGGATTTCGCCCTGCACGTCGCAGATTTCTCTCTTTACGATCACCCCTACACTAGCTACGGATCCATGACCCGTTCCAGCGACTGGTTCTTCAGACAGTTTGCATTTCCAGATGAGCCGGACAATTCGAAGGAGTATTTTTCAAGGTATTATTTCGAGGACGACCCTGAAAAGCAGAGAGTTCGTAAGTTTCTCCAGGAAAAACGCCAGGGCATCGACAGAATATTCAATGGCTACATCGACAAACACCACCTGCTCGATGCCGATATTGTCGGATTCACGTTACTCTTTTCCGAGACCTGCTCATCTTTCGGCATGGCCAGGATACTCAAGGAAAGAAAACCTGAGATCATCACCATGATCGGTGGGGCTTCCTGCGAGGGCGAGACAGCACAGGTCTACGCCGAGCGTATTCCGCAGATCGATTACGTCTTCTCCGGTCCGGCACTTTTCAGCCTGCCCCAACTAATTGACGCCATTCTGTGCGGCAATAAAAAACAACGCGACAACATCGACGGCGTCCTGACCAAAACCAACAGGAAACACTGGCACATGCCAGTTACAAGCTGTGGCAAACCCTCGGCACCAACACCGCCTGGAAAAGTCTCTACTGCCGGCGGAGAACTGGACATAAACACCAATCTGATACCCGATTACACCGCATTCCTGGACGCATTTGAAAAAAAATTCCCTGATAGACGGATCAAGCCAATGCTTATTTTTGAAACATCACGTGGTTGCGCCTGGGGCGAACGCAGTCAGTGCCGATTTTGTGGATTGAACGGCCTTACACTTCGTTACCGCGTCCTCACCCCCGAGAATGCAATCACCCAGATACACGCACTTTACAAATATATACCACGGGCACGTTTCTTCATCGCTGCCGACAACATGCTGCCGGAAAATTATACAAAAGAAGTACTGCCTTTCCTGAAGCCGCCGCCGGAACAGATACAAATCCGGTACGAAGTGCGCGCAACACTGACGGCAGAAGATATAGACATCATGTGCAGAAAGGACTTCACCAGGGTCCAACCTGGAATTGAATCGCTGTCAACTTCAACTCTCCGGTTACTGCACAAAGGAACAACCGCGTTCAGCAACCTGCGATTCCTGAAAGACAGTTCCAGACACGCTTTTACGCTCGACTGGAACCTTCTGACCTATACACCCGGAGAGAAAGAAGAAGTATACGAAAAATACATGAGATATATCCCGCTTCTTTACCACCTGCCCCCGCCAAACGCCGTCTTCCCGATAATGTACGTAAAGTTCAGCTATTATTTTGAAAATGCAAAAAAGTATGGATTCAAACTCCAGCCACAGGATTACTATGGACTTATCTTCCCCTTCAGTAGCAAAGATATTCGCCGCCTGGCATACCGCTTCGTTAACAGAAACGCTGATGCCGAAGCAATGGACAGGTGGCTCGATCGGCTGAACGAATCCGCAGCCAGATGGCGTACACGCTGGATGAACGAAGACCGCAAGCTACCATCCCGACTGTGCTTTCTTCAGAATGTGCCCAAACCAACGATCTATGACTCCCGCCCGGGCGAAGCTTCCGAATACACGGTATCCACCCTGGCAAAGAGCATCCTGAACCGGCTAGAAAAACCTGCAAGCAAGAATGACTTACTGAAGGAATTCGGAAAACGAAAAGGCTGTAACATTGACCGCGAAATCGCTTTCATGATGGAGCGCGGCTTGCTTTTTGAAGAAGACGGCCGCTATATGAGCCTAATAGCAGGATAATATATCATGGTGTTTATTTCATGCATCAACACCCGCTGAAAATAGCCTTGATCAACATGCCTTTCGCGAAATTCTCCGCCATATCACTTGCCCTCACCCAGCTCGAACTGATCCTGAAGACAAAATTCGGAAGCAGAATACAAATCGAGACTCACTATCTGAACATGGATTTTGCCCAATATGTCGGCGATCTTGCCATTTATGACCACCCCTACTCAAGCTACGGAACAACCCGGGCCAGCGACTGGTTTTTCAGGCAACTCGCATTCCCGGGAATTCCCGACAATACCGACGAATACCTGCATAAATATTACCCAGACAACAATACCGAAACACGCAAGATCAGGAAATTCCTGGCTGAAGGCCGCAGAGATCTTGGTCGTGTATTAAACGGTTACATTGATAAATACAACCTGCTTGACGCCGACATTGTCGGGTTCACTATTTTCTTTTCAGAAGCCTGTTCATCATTTGCAATGGCCAGACTCCTCAAAGAAAGAAAGCCTGAAATCACAACCATTGTTGGTGGCGCCTCCTGCGAGGGCGAGACAGCACAGGTCTACGCCGAACAGGTCAAAGCAATGGATTACGTATTCTCCGGACCTGCGCTTGTAAGTCTGCCACGCTTCATAGAACACAGGTTGTCAGGCAAACCAACGCAATGCAACCACATCAACGGCGTACTTTCAAAAACAAACAAGGCATTCTGGCACACACCCAAGAACTGTTGCGAAGAAACGCCTGCCTCGGAAACGGGAATGATATCAACTACAGGCGACGAACTGGACATCAATACCAACCTCATACTCGATTACAACGGCTTCCTCGATAAATTCGAAGAGAAATTTCCAGACGGAAAGATAAACCCCATACTCATCTTTGAGACATCACGAGGCTGTAAATGGGGCGAACACCAACAATGTACATTCTGCGGAATGAGCGGCATGATGACTCGTTATCGCACACTCACAGCAGACAATGCGTTAATCCAGTTTAAATCCCTCTACAAATACGTGCCCCGGGCACGACACTTTGTCGCCAGCGACAACATGTTACCCGAGAATTATGCAAAAGAGGTTTTCCCTTTCCTCGAACCACCAGCCGCCAAAATCGAGATAAAATACCAGTCGCGCCCTACGATTCCGGCCAAAGACATGGACACTCTATGCAGGGCAGGCATTACAAGAATCCAACCAGGCATAGAAGCGCTCTCAACCTCGACCTTGAAGCTGATGCGAAAAGGTACCACCGCTTTCCGGAACATCCAGTTTCTGAAGGACAGCTCCAGGCACCCTCTCACCCTTGACTGGAACATTCTGATTTATTCGCCAGGCGAAGAGGAGACTGTTTACGAGAAGTATCTCCACGATATTCCTCTGCTGTACCATCTGCCGCCGCCCAAGACCTTCTTCCCCATCATGTTCGTAAAATTCAGTGATTACTTCGAACATGCAAAAGAATACGGACTCGATTTGCACCCCCAGGACTGTTATGCAATGATCTTCCCGTTCGAGACCAGCGATATCCGGCGCCTCGCGTACCGATTCGTAGACAACAATAGCAATGACATCCGCATGAACGAATGGATTGACCGACTGAATACCGCAGTCTCAAGATGGCACGCAAGATGGATCAATTCAGACGGAAAGGTACAATCACGACTATGCCTGCTACCAAACGTACCCACACCTACAATTTATGATTCACGCTCGGGCGATGTCATTGAATACACAATCAGCGAAACAGCAAAACTTATACTTGATCAGCTCGAACGGCCAGCCGACAGAGACACCCTTGTTAAAAATTTCAGCAACATTCAGGCGTCTGGAGTGGACATGGAAATCGAATTCCTTAGGGGAAAAGGCCTTCTCTTTGAAGAAAATGGTCGTTACCTCAGCCTTATTGCAGGCTGAAAAGAGAAAATCGGGCCATACTCGAGCCTGCCAACCAGAATAATCCTTAAGAAAACCCAGCAAATATGACTGTTTTAAGAAAAATCAATATTTCGTGTAACTTTCCATAAATACAAGACATTCAGGTTATGAAGACATCAAAATGTTAAAAGAACTTGCAGACTTGAAGAGAATAAACTAAATTAACATAGTAAAGTCTAAAACGGAGGCAGAATGAAAAGTAATATAAAATACATGGCGTATCCCGTTCTCGCAGCCACATTGTGTACCGGCACAGTACTGGCAGGTGATGGCTCAGACGAATCTGGTTTTGTACCACCTCCAGCTGACAGGAAACTGCCTCCACCTCCGCCTAGAACATCATCTTCGGCAGAAACACTTGACTGCTGTTCCTGCTGTCCGGTTACCCCGTTGACGAGGACCGAAGCAAAAAAGCCGCCGAAGCCACCGGTAGTAGTCGTAAAGCTGAAGCACTGATTTGAAAGCAGGTTCGTGCGATTTTGTTAACAACACCCGACGGTCTTTTGACTGTCGGGTGTTTTCTTTTTCTAAACCAACATGAAGAGACCAGAAACAAACAGCAATACAGGAAAAACACCTGCACCAGGTACAAAAGAAACCACAGTTTACACATTTGAAGCCATACATAAATGCCTGAAGGGAGTCCCTCTGGCCAAAGCCGGGAAAATGCAGGAAGCACTGGAGGCATTTGACGGCGCAATCGATGATGACCCGACACTTGCATCTTCCTGGTACAACAAGGGATTCGTTCTCTGCTCCAGAGAACGCTACGAAGAGGCACTCGCGGCGTTTGATAAAGCAATCGAAATCAACCCACGCTTCCCGCATCCATGGAATGGAAGAGGTTACGTTTTATGCACTTTAAAACGCTACAGGGAAGCCCTTGAGGCATTTGAAAGGGCATTGGAAATCTACCCGGCCATACCTTATGCGTGGACAGGAATAGGGAACGCAAATATCGGCATCGAACATTTCCAGGAGGCACTTGAAGCGTTTAACAGGGCTATCGAAATGGACCCGAAATTTGCCCTGCCATGGCACAGCAAGGCAATTCTCCTCGAAGTAAAACCTGAACTTGAGATAATGGCAGGCCATACTGCACGCCAGAGCTTCTCAAGGGCCGTCCACCTTCGAGACACCTGCCTCCAAATGTTTCCACTCAACTCCCAAATGCTTATTGACCCAATAAAACAACTCAACCTACACCTGCTGACAAACAGGTTGTTCAATGAAATAGGTGCTGCAAACATTAGATCAGAAGACAAACAGTTCATGGATCAGATCGCCTGCGAATGTGCCGCCCCGCTTGCAATGCTTAATTTTCTCGATTCAGCCCCAAAACTGAATAACGTCGAAAAAGCATTCTGGAGCGGAATCATCTACTATTATTATGGTGACCCGGTCCGTGCTGTTGAATTCTTCGACAAGGTCGATTCCTCAGACGAAACTAATCTTGCCGGCCAGTATTACCTGCTTTTATCTTTAGGTGCCGTCCTGGAACCTCTGGAAAAAGAAAAGATTTTCGCATTGAAACAGGCAGAAGCTATCCTCGGCAATCCTGGCAACGAAGTGAGTGCCCTACAACGATATTACGCTGGTCTTATATTCTGTTTCGCACGCAACTGGGAACAGGCAATGGTCTGTTTCGCCGGCAACAGCAATCATATTCCTTCACTTTACATGAAATACAAGAGCCTCAGAATGCAGAACAGCGGATCAACCGCCCCTGTTATTGCAGATATCCTTGAACAGGAACTTACGCAGGTCCAACAGAGAAAAAGCAGTTACCTTATACAGCCGTCCCTGCCGGAAATCGATCCGGGAAGAGCTGACTGGATTGAAAATACAGAGTTTTCTACATATTTCATGGAACTGCTCCCCGTTATTCAGGACATACTGGAACATGAAAATCTTAATGAATTTGAAAACTTCAGAAAACTGATTGAACTTCAAAATAAAAACTTTACCAGCCAGACGGCTTTATGATCTCCCCGGACCGGCTGCATTCTCAACCGGCTTATACAAGCTTCGCCCTTGACTTCCATGCTTTTTTGTAACAATCATTTGTCTTCCAGACATTAATAAGATTGAGAGATTCTATGATGATAAGAAATTATTTTATGAAGTCTGCGACTTTGGCTTGGATAACAACAGCAATTGCCGGTTTGCTTGTCAGTGTGCCATCCCCGGCCGCTGATGCTAATTGGCATGTCAAAGAGGCCCCTGTTCGTTTCAAAATCAGTCTTAAAGAAAAACCAAGCGAAAAAAGCTCGGGTTATTTACTGCACCTGCCTGATGGCGGCATTTTGCCGGGTGCATTCCCCCTGACACACGTGGTAACCGAAAGCGGCAAGCAGCTCGCAAGTTACGTAATGTGGCAAAGCAAAGGCAACGGAGTCTTGCTTGTCTTTGAAGACCCGGGAGCTGAAGGTAATGCATTTGTTTACGTATCGGGGTCGGATAAATTGAAAACATGGACCCCCCAGACCGGCCTGACGCCCGGCCCGGTGATCTGCGCTGAGCAGGGCACTGAAAGCATGGATACCGCCAGAAATCTTAGCAAGACCGGACAAGTTGGGCCTCTTTCATACTTTCAAAAATACGGCACATCAATGGCACCTTTCGGAATGACCGGTGATGTACAAGGCAGGCCGAACCCAATGTGTTATTATGTGCTGGCTTATTTAATAACCACAGATCCCGGCAGAACACTGGTAGCAATGACGGTATTTAATGGCAATGTACAGTTGCGACTTGATGGGCAACTTGTCACTCCACAGAGAATAAGCAGTAAGCCGGGTGGCATGGGCCAGTGGATGGAACTGTCAAAGGGCCTGCATAAAGCCGAAGTTTATTGCTCAATCGGACTGACAGGCACCGGCAAGAAACAAGTCGGCGTCGGCGGAAGAGAGATCATGAGCAAAGAACAGTTGTGTGCATGGACAATGGGATGGCGCCCTCCAAATACAAAAATAGAGGACCTGGGCGGCCCCCGCCCGAAAGATCTCCCCGCGCCCGGTTCACCGATGTGGGAGAGCCACAAGATCAATCCGGAAGAAATATCCAGATCAGGATCCTGCAAAATAATGGAGATCAACTCCAAAGACGGTAGTCCGGTGGCGGTCTGCAAGCTTGAATCCACCGAGACCTTCTGGTTTGACGAGGAAACGCCGCCGATATTTACCTACGAATTGACCGCCGTAGCAGCAGGAAACCCTGAAGACTCTCAGTACACATGGAGCTTTGGTGATGCGGCAAAATTATCAGGGCAGAAAATAGCCTGGTTCTTCCGCAGAGGAATGCAGACAGTGAACATGACAGCATCTTCCAGAGGAAAACAATCCACCTGCTCTATTCCTTTCTATGCATTCTCAGGAGCCAGATCGAGCATGGACAGCCCGGAAACGAAAAGTAACTTCAGAAAAGCCTGTCTTTCCATGATAAAGGGATATCCGATTGAAGCCGACCCAACAGCCACATGGAACGATACCATGTGGAACTGCTTCTATGATGCACAGGAGTTCGGTAAAGGCAGTGACCTCCTCGACGAAGTTCTGACCAGGCGCTGGATTCATTTCTCAAAGAAAGTTAAAATTGAAAAACAGATAATGCTTGAAGATATTTTCTTCAACTGGATCAGCCAGATTGATGCAGATAAAGCAATCAAGTGGCTTGTCGAACAGGAAAGGTCTTCGCCAAGCGCCGAAAGAAAGAATGACCTTAGAATCATGCAGGCAGAAGTGTTGATATATCAGAAAGCAAAGTACGACGATGCCAAAAAGATGCTTGCACCAATAGCAAAAGGAACCGGCGATGCAGCGGCAACCGCCACTGTACGGTTAGGCGATATCGCATTCCTCGAAAAGAACATGAACGAGGCTGTCAACTACTGGAGTGCAGTTCAAAACAAGGTAAAGATGACCCAGGATGACATCAAAGGAGAAGGCAGCCAGATAAAGTGGGATGACGGCTCAACCGACAAGGACAAGAAGAAAAACAAACCTATAGAGCCAGACCCCAAAGCATTTACCAGCAATGCCATAAAAAATGAAAAGGTCGACGCCTGGAAAAAAGCAGCTACATGGGAAACAAGCAAAGCCCTTAACGTAACAACCCTGCTCACCCAGGGGTTCCCCCTCGAAGCTTACCAGGAATTGCGCAGATGGGAGCGTAATCTCCCAATGAGCAAAATTAACAGCGACTATGTTATCCAGGAAGCGAATTTCTACATGATAATCGGAAATGCAAAACGTGCCCGTAAACTGCTTGAATCTTACTGCGAAAACGTGGATGCATCAGCCTACGTGGCAAACGCCGCAGAACTCCTGCTTCAGTGCATGATGAAAGATAAGGAATCCGACAAGGCTCTCAGGAAATTCTGCGAGGATATGAAAAAGCGTTTCGAATTCCACCCGCTCGTTGAACGTATGGACGACCTGATGCGTGTTATTGGCGCGGATGGAATCAAGAGAGAAGCAACACTGGACAAGCTCTAAATTGCCGCAGAGGTAGGGCGCGACCGCCGGGCGCGCCGTTCACAGGAAGCGGCGGGTCCGGCGGCCCCGCCCTACCAGTTATGTTACATGATAAAAACGTTTCCTGCTTTAATAGCGGCCCTTGTTTTCTGCTCATGTCAGCATATCCCTGCTGCTCACGACAACGCCGGGAATAACGAATCAAAGCCTCTCAATGAATTCTCGCCGGAACAAATACATGTTTTCCTGAAAGGATATACCGGCGACTGGAAGCAGGGAACCCCGGAAAGCATGGGCGTCGCGCCACCGCCAATCCAGAAACCCTATCCACCTGACTCGCGACTCGTCGACCTGGTCAGGCCAGATAATATAAAACTGGGTAATGCATCTGTAGCCAAAATTATCAACCAGCGGAGAAGCCGGAGGAATTTTACCAGCAAACCCTTTAGCAATGAAGAGCTGAGCTACCTGCTCTGGAGCACACAGGGTATTTCTAAAATAGAAAAAGATTCCGACGGGAATGTGATGTACCATTTCCGGACAGTTCCATCGGGGGGATCCAAACACCCCTTCGAAACATACCTGATCATAAACCACGTAGATGGAATCAGGCCGGGGCTATACAGGTTCCTCCCCCTGGAACACAAGTTGCTGGTAATCCGGGAAGCAGAAGACTTTCCACAGAAAATTGTGGAATCCTGCTATGGCCAGAAACACACCGGAGAAGCAGCGATCGTATTCATATGGTCCGTAATCCCATTCAGAACCGAATGGCATTACGGTTGCGTGGCTCACAAGCTTATCTCAATTGACGCGGGACACCTTTGCCAGAATCTCTATCTTGCAGCCGAATCCATTGGCGCCGGGACATGTGCCATGCTGGGCTATAACCAGAACAAGCTCGACAAGCTTATCGAAGTTGACGGTAAAGAGGAATTCGCCTTTTATCTGGCACCAGTCGGAAAAATCAAGGCGGAATAGATAATGATAAAACCCGAAACAACATCATTCGATTTCGATAATTTACAAGGTCTGGCCACAGAAATTTCGAAACAAAAACTCATCATCCCCGTCTCCAGAAACATTTCTATTCTCGCCCGCAGGCTTAAAATCAGCAACAGGCTTATCCCTAACAGGCTGGCCATCCAGCCAATGGAGGGAGCCGACGCAAATTCCGACGGCTCGCCCGGCAACCTTACATTCAGACGCTATACCCGTTTCGCGCAAGGCGGATTCGGACTGATATGGGTGGAAGCAACGGCAATCCTTCCCGATGCACGCTCAAATCCTCGCCAGCTTTACATTTACGAACAGAACGTTGAAATATTTTCAAGACTGGCAAGCACTATCCGGCAGGCAGCCCTCGAAAGTTGCGGACACAGGGTAATGATTGTGCTCCAGTTGACACATCCCGGCCGCTATTGCAGACCTGACGGAGTTCTTAAACCGTTCATCACCAATCACAACCCCGTCCTTGATCACGCCAATAACATTACAAATAAATATCCTGTTGTGACCGATGACTACCTGGACAGCCTCCAGTACAGCTTCATAGAAGCCGCACACCTTGCCGCCGAGGCTGGATTTGACGGAGTAGACGTGAAGTGCTGCCACAGGAACCTGATCGCCGAACTCCTCGAATCGCGCACTCGAAAAGGAAAATACGGCGGCTCATTTGAGAACAGAACCAGGTTCCTCCTGGAAACGATCACCAGAATAAAAAAGAATACACCGACGTTGCTGATTGCCTCCCGGATAAGTGCGTACAATCCCATGCCCCACCCTTACGGATTCGGTACAAACAGGAAAAATTTCCGAAAGCCGGATTTATCTGAACCAATCAAGCTGGCCAGAATGTTGAAGAAGGCTGGGGTTTCAATTCTCAACGTTTCGATGGACAACCCTGTTGTTCAAGACGGCTCGTCGGTAGCCTCGCCCTCCCATACTGCAGGATTCGATGTGATGGCTGACAGCATGGCGGTTAGCGGCGAAAATCCGCTCGTGAGCCTGGATCGCATAATGACCATAACGAAAACATTTCAGAAAGCCGTTCCGGGTCTGCCGGTTGTCGGCCGCGGGTTCAGCTGGTTTCGCCAGTTCATGCCGAACGTCGCCGCAGGCGCAATCAGGAACGGCGAAATTGCCATTGCCGGCATAGGGCGCGGCGCGCTAGCTTATCCGGACATCGCCAGAGATATTTTTTCGGGAAATCTTGAACCCGTGAAATGCTGCATCACCTGCTCCGCCTGCATGCAGATTTTCAGGGATGGCGGCAACGCCGGCTGCGTCATCAGGGACAGTGAAATATACGGCAAGGAATTCAGGCAAAGACGGACGTTCGCAGAAGACAGCCTCAAGGCTGAAGCACGCCGCTGCCACGACTGCAAATCCGCGACCTGTACGGCCGGCTGTCCGGCACATATTGATGTTCCCGGTTTCATCAAGGCATATGCCGAAAATGACATTGAAAAAGCTTTCAAGATTATCCGTAATTCAAATGTTCTTCCAGAAATGTGCTCTCACCTCTGCCCCACCTGGCTGATGTGCGAAGGAGCATGTATCGAATCGGCGCTGTCACAAAACCCGATCCGGATCAAGAATCTTCAGTACGCCGTCTGCTGGATGGCACGCGACCGCGGATTGACTGGCGTAAAAATACCGGCAAAATCCACCGGCAGAACGGTGGCAATCATCGGCGCGGGTCCCGCCGGCGTGTCGTGTGCAATAAAATTGCTCGAACTCGGGCACAGCGTTGTGATTTTTGAACGCGAGAATCAGACAGGCGGCACACCACAAAATATCATACGTTCCGGCAGGCTTTCGGGAGTCAGTGAAGAAGTTGACACAGTACTAGGACCTGGAATCCGGGCTGGCAGGCTCACAGTCAAGTATGGCTGTGAACTTGGAAGAAATGTCGCTCTCAAGGATCTTCAAAAAGAATACGACGCAGCACTCGTGGCTGCAGGACTCTGGAAAGAACTCTCCCTTGGTAAAGCTGATGGCGTCATAGATGCATTGACATTCCTGAAAAACGTCAAGAACGGCGAAATAACATCGGTCCCTTCAAAAGTGGCAATACTTACCGGAGGTGACAGCGCCATGGATGCCTCGGTGCTGTCAAAAGAACTCGGTGCCGTCGACCTGTACCTGGTTTATCCCGGCTCCCTGTCCGACATGCACTGGCACATGGATGATGGCTGGTTCCGGAACAGCGGAACAAATATGCTGACACTCATCAGGCCAACAGGCTACGTAACTGACAAGAAAGGGAAACTGATCGGCCTTAGAATCTGCAGGACGGAATACGGCCAGCCGGACAAGTCAGGCCTGCGGAAGATCAAGGATGTACCGGATTCGAACAGTATACTCAAAGTTGACATGGTGATTGAAGCCATGGGACTAGGGATTGCAGACAACATGAAGAAAGTTCTCAAAGGTGTACGCTATACGGAACACGGACTGATCAGAACCCCAAAAGAAGGATCATTTGCCACGGGCCTGAAGAAAGTCTTTGTCGCAGGCGGATTGATCAACGGCGGCGCGTCTGTAGTCCACTGTATTGCCGACGGCATGAAAGCCGCAGAAGAGATAGACCTTTACCTTAAATAGAGTCGGCTTTTCCGACATTTATCTTGGCTGAAAATGACCTTTTCGGTAACCTTTCCCCCGTCTAAAGACATTATCTGGTTGGAAACCAAGGGCATAAGAGACAATCAGGACAGGGTAACAACAGGGTAAAATAATGAAACTAACGAGCTGCAAGAAGATAGCTTTTGGAAAGTGCGAAAAACCTGAAAACACGGCCAAACGGCTCGAGAAAATAATCGGCGGTCTTCACAAATACAGGTACGTCGAACGAAAAGTTTCCGATTATCTTTACTGGTCCGCGCTTTTTATAGATGAACTGGGTTTCCGCTCGATGGGCAAAGGGATCAATCCCCTGCTCTGCCGGTGCGGCGCACTTGCCGAGGCAGCAGAATGGCTCACCGCAAACGATACTGCAAAGTTGCCCGGCTACGTTGCCGGATACCAGAAAGACATGAAGAACCCGGTGAAGATCGAGGATCTGCTGGCTCATGTGTCCTCAATCAATCCAAAGCTGATCGAAAGAATCAAGTACCTCGACGAATCGCTGCACTGGGTTGACGGCTGGTCACTCATGAGCAACAAGACCGTAAAGGTGCCGATCGAATTTGTCAGGCGCATCAGCGGCCCGAGCGGCGTAGCCGCCGGGAACAGGATAGAGGAAGCCATCGTACATGGAACGGACGAAGTCTTCGAACGCAGAACACTCATATCCGTTCTCAAACAGAAACTGGTCATGCCGACCATCGACATCAAGACCATCAAGAACGAAATCATCAGGGACCAGATAGATTTCATCCAAAGCAAGGGGATCGAAGTCTACATCAAGGATCTTTCGTTCGGAGGACAGTTACCCTGCGTCGGCGCGTATTTCTTCGACCCGTTCATTCCTCCAGAGTACCAGTTCCACCATTTCTTCAAGGTCGGCACATCCTTCAGCAGGGAAGATGCACTGATACGGGCTACAACCGAATACGTGCAGGGGCGCAGGCTGAATGAATTCATAAAGGGAAGCAAAAGGGAACAGGAACGCGTGCTGCGGCACGATTTCAGGGCACTGAAATGCTGCGCGGACGGAGACGACAACTACCTTTCGACTTTCATGTTCGGACTCGTCCCCCAACGAAATGTAGACTTCCTGAAACAGGGCGATGTTGTACCGTTCGACAAGGGTGACTGCTTTGACGACTGTCTGGATGACATAAAGAAGGCAAAGAAGATATTCAAGAAGCTGGGCAAGGATTACATCGTTGTGGACTTTACCGACCCCAAGATCGGTTTCCCTGTGATTGAAGTCATAGTTCCAGGTTATTCGGACGTTCTTCCATATCATCCGAGAACCAGCCGCGTATTGTTTGAAAGAATCACCAGGGAAGATATATTAAAGAGTTACGATAAAACCAGGGCTTTGAAGTTTATCGAAAAGAAATAACAGGAGAAACAGAAACATGAATACTATTAAAAGCATATCAATCGCACTGACGTGCCTTGCTCTTGGAATAAACTTATCGGCACAGGAAGCGGGCGGAAAAGCTGCAGCAGGCCTGGAGAACGAGCGCTGGAACGCCACCCCAAACGACATTAACAACCTGATGAAGAGCGCGCAGAACCTCATCAACGCAAACTACTCGATGGAAATAAAGACTCTCGACGAGGTCAACGCAGATCCGGAACAGAACCCGGTTCTTTACTACAGCGGCCATTACAATTACTCGTTCACTCCCGACCAGAGGAAGAAACTCAGGAAATTCATGCTGGACGGCGGAATGATGATCTTCAACACAGGCCTTGGCTCAAAACCATACTACAATTCAACCGTCAAAGAGCTTGGGCTGATATTCCCGGAATCACCCGTACAAAGGTTGAGCGCAGACCACCCTCTGTTCCATTCATATTATGACGTTGACCGCGTGAAATACAGCCCCGGCGTCTACAAGACAGGCTTCAAGGGCGATGAGCCATGGATTGACGGCGTAAATATCAACTGCAGAACGGTGGCAATCATTTCGCGCTTCTGCCTCGCAGTAGGCTGGGATGGCGGCGATGTGCGGCCAGACTATGCGGCATATATGCCCGAATCAGCGCAGAAGATAGGAGTAAACATCTTCTCATATGCAACCGCTACCCGCGCATGGGCAAAGTCCGCAGCCACCAAAATGAAATTTGTAGACAAGGAAGAGACTTCCACGGACAAGATGTGCATGGCTCAGGTTATATATGATGGCGAGTGGAAAACAAGACACGCCGGCCTTTCCCTGCTCATGAGAACATTCAATCAGAAGACGGAAATACCCGTAAAATTCGGGCTCAAGGACATGCGTCTGTCAGATGCCAAAATATTCGACGCACCCCTGCTCTACATCACAGGTCATGAAAACTTCCGCCTGAACAAAGCAGAAAAGGAACTTCTGCAGAAATACCTTCTGAACGGTGGATTCCTCTTCGCCGAGGCATGTTGTGGACGAAAAGGTTTTGACATGGCCTTCAGGGAAGAGTTGAAAATCATTCTACCCCAGTATCCTTTAAAACCCATCCCTCCGAACAGTAGTGTGTTTGACCAGCCGAACAAAATCCTGAGCTGCGGCGTAACCCCGGCACTTGCCAACCAACTCGGTGGTGCAGCAGCAGCCAAACCAAACCTGCAGGGCGTGGAAGTTAATGGACGTTATGTTGTAGTCTACAGTCCGCACGGAATGGCTGGCGGATGGGAATGCTCCCAGAGCCCTTATGCTTTCGGTTATAATGATACAAGCGCACTGGCCCTGGGACAGAACATTCTGCTTTATGCTGTCACCCAATAGGCTTGATAACGTGCTTGATGCTGTGGCTCAATAGTGCTGGTTGACACCGCTCTACTGAGCCATAACTTCGTTGATGAAAGGTAAAATTATGAGACTGAGATTTACCGCTGGAATCACAGCGTTACTCTGCGCCGGAAGCATATGCCTGGCTCAAACGGCTCCAACTGCCGCTGACGAGAAAGGCCTCTGGGAAATCTGGAAGATGCAGCAGGAAAAACCGGAAGAGTATGCAAACCTGAGCACAAACTGCCTGGAATTCGTTAAAAAGAATCCCAAAGACCCTCTATCCATCGTGGCAATGACCATGGCATCCTGGTATCTGCTCAAACTCGACAACAAAGAAGCTGCCGCCAAACTTCTGCGTACCGTGGAGACGCCGCTCAAAACTGACGGATTGAACACGTCCGCGTCAAACATGGCAAAAACCTGGCTGAGCCGGCTGGATCTGGAACAGGTAAGGAATGCCCTGCAATTGTATTACCGCCAGAAGATTGAATACCCAAAAACGCTTGACCTGATCAAACCTTTCCAGAAAAACGGACAACCTCCTCTTGCAGACAGGTTTGGGAAACCCTGGGTTTACGGCCTGGCAGAATTCAAAAACCTCAAAAAGCTTGGCACGCTTTACGCAATGTATGGCCAGCAATACACGATCAAATCAGCTTCACTCGGCACCAACTCCGAATTAAAAGCTGCAATAAAGATACCGTATAGCAGCGGCATTCCGCTCAAACCGGTAAAAATGATTTCCGGAACCCCGGGCAAGGAAATGGTCCAGCTTGAATCCACCGACGGCAAACAGACAAAAGTTGTAATGTCCATCGGTACTGACAATGGCGGCATTTCCCTGAATTATGTCGGCCCAAAGCTGCTGATCCTGTCCGACATGAATCACTGGCTGATCCTGCCGCGCCCGTATTGAACTTTATTATATTTACGCGGGTGTAAAGGGTACAGTTCATATTGGCGGGTAAAATCGAAAGCGGGCGGCATTCTACGGACGTGAGTCCCGTTAGGACAACGTCCGCAAAATGTGACCTACTCCGCTCTCCCACCCACAAATATGATTTACCCCCAGTCGATTCCGACCTCTGAAAAAAAGATTCCACATCAGTAACTGTCGTGTTATATTGGCGCCATGAATTTGAGCAATTACATATCAGTAGATCCGGCTGTGTGCCATGGCAAGGCATGCATCAAAGGGACACGCGTCATGGTTTCTGTGATTCTCGACAATCTGGCCGCAGGTGTTTCACCACAGGAGATACAAAAAAACTACCCTTCAGTGTCCGGAGATGGTATTCGCGCTGCGATAGCATACGCAGCTGAACTCTCTCATGAACGTGTCATTGCCGTACCTGCATGAGGTATCCATTGAAGTTCAAGACCGACGAAAATATCCCCGTTGAAGCGTGTCAAATTCTTCAACACGCCGGTCATGACGCAGTCTCTGTTCTTGATCAACGGCTCGGCGGTCATCCTGACATGGATATAGCCGCCATCTGTAAATCCGAATCAAGAGTACTCATCACGCTCGATACAGACTTCGGCAACATCCTCTCATATCCTCCGCATGAATTTGCGGGAATAATTGTTATCCGAACAGATGATCAATCCAAAAACAGAGTGTTGGACTTCATCCATCGCATCATAAACGTCCTCAGATCGGAATCGCCGCATGGCCACCTATGGATTATTGAACACAATCGCATTCGAATCCGAGGCCCCGAATAAGACAAAGGCAAACAAATCGAAAGAAAAGCTGATCTCGGACCGCGGCTACAAGTTACTTATTCGCAATCCAATCTTATCCCTGATTGACTCTGCTGGAATTCCTGTTATAAAGTGCACCCATAACAGGAGGTTTTTATGATTGGTCGACTACCTGCTAATGTCCTTTCTTCTCGTCTTCTCGTCTTCTCGTCTTCTCTTGTAGCAGTTCTGCTGCTCCTCGCTTATCCCGCTGAAGCAAAGGTCGTTGTTGCATTAACGCCTTTGAGCACATCCGACGGGCTCAATACGGAACAGTCAACCGTCTCCCAGATAATGCAGGCGGAGCTTTCCCAATCCGACAACATCACGCTGGTTGATCGTGACCAGATGAATAAGGCGCTGAACGAACTTAAACTTGGGCAACAGGGTATGCTCACTCCCGAATCCGCCCGTCAGCTCGGCAAGATTGTCGGAGCACGGTATTTCTGCAGCGGAAATCTCTCCAAATCCGGCGACAAGATCCTGGCCATCACTAAGGTTATAGATATTGAGACAACTCTCACCAAACTGGCCTATGCAAATCTCGCATCCAAAGATGATGCCGTAGAAGCCGGGAAATCACTGGCCAGCCAGGTCACAAAGATTGTGAGCCAGTTCGAGACCGAGCGCGTGGAATGTGAAAAGGAATCTGCCGCCGAAGCCGCCAAGAAGACTGCCAAAGAAATTCCAGCCGACTGGAAACGCCCGACCGTCATGGTCATCATTCCAGAAATGCACATCAGGCATCCCCAATTGATTGATCCGGCGGGAGAGACCGAAATTGTCAAACGCCTATTAGCTGAGAAATTCGAGGTAATTGATTCTGAATATGTGCGAGTTATGAAGGCCGATGCTGTGCTTGGGAAAAAGCTTTTCGGTAGTCTCAAGACTTCAAGCAAATATGCTGCGGACAAAAAGGCGGATATTCTCCTTTATGGTGAAGCCATTTCCGAACAGGGCGCCACCCTTGGCGATTTCAAAGGATGCCGAGGCCGCGTTGAACTGAAAGCAATCAAGGTGGGCGGTGACGAGATTTTGCTTTCCGACAGCGCCGAAGGCGGGGCAACCGATCTGGCCGAGACTGTTGCTGGCAAGAAAGCCATCCAGGCCGCCGCAAACCGCCTTGCTGACACATTCCTGTATTCTCTAGCTGAGAAGTGGAACAAAAGGAAATAAGGCCTGCTATTTCGACAAGATTCACAACGATCTCATGGATTATCTCAAGAAAGCTGGGGCAAAGATTATAAAAGCGGAGGAATGATCAATGCATAGTTGCGTGATATCTTTGCGGATTGCATTCGTGGCTATCATGACAATGACTTTTTCGATGTCGGCATCCGTAAACGCTCCAGTAACCATTTCGATTGCCGGTGTAGAAGAACCAGGCCTTCGAGAGCAGATTATAACGGAGCTTATACAGCAATATGACTGTTGCATTTTAAGCCGTTCCAGGGCGTACAGTCTCTATGCTGAGCAGACCATGGACAACCTAGCGGCCATGGAACGGCTGACAAAGAAACTGGGAGCACCTCAGGCTGCCGATTTTGTTGTTGTAATTCGTACAGGAAGCGCTGGGTTGAAGGGCGAAACTGCAGGAGAGATAACCTGTCTTGATTTGCGTAGCATAAATAATGTTTCCGCTGTGAAGATTATCAAATTCCTAGAACCATCTTCAAATCAGGTCAGAACTGCCATAACAAAAACTATTGTTTCCGCCCTGGATCTTAAACCTTCCGCCTCTATCAATGCGACAACAGAGAAAAATAATGCAACGGTCGTAGCTGTCTTGCCATTTGTCGATTGTGATGAATTTCGCACATTGCGTAGAACGAGCGGCAATCAGATAATCGGCGGGCTTAATCTGGAAGTAGAGCTCGCCATCCAGGGAGCAGGACTTTCACGGATTAAACTTGTGGATCATAATGCTCTGAACAAAGTATTAACAGAACTTAAGCTTCAGAATATGCAATTCGCGAATCCATCATCAGCCAGTGCTATTGCCCGCTTGATGGCAGCGAACCGAATAATTCTTGGCACGGTTTCCACAGTTGATGGTCGCCTGAGGATAGATATGCAAATCGTTGACGCAGGGACAACCGCCATAATAGCAGCTAACTATGGCTATGCGGCTTCATCTGAAGATCTGCGAAACATAGCAAGGAAGATCAGCATTGATTTGATCAAGAGTCATGCCAAATTACCAAGGACATATTCTTCAAGCGAAATGCAGAGAAAGGCAGAAGCGACATGCATCATCAAGCATGAGGAAAAATATGGCATCTTTC
>MHBM01000080.1 GCA_001804885.1 Lentisphaerae bacterium RIFOXYA12_FULL_48_11 | reverse complement strand
ACTATATGCGGCATTTAACTTTACAATCTACCTCTTGCCAAAATTGAAAATGTTTGATAGTTAGCTCAACGTTTTCTAACTGGACTATCTTGAGATGAACGAACGCGAAGCATATATTGCGCTCAATATGATGGAAAAAGTCGGCCCAGTAACTGTTCGGGCCATGGTGGCAGGTTTTGGTTCTGCTGCCGCTATTTTTGATGCAGGGAAAGACGAATTGCTTCGTATTCAAGGCATAGGTTCGGAGTGTGCTGGCGCCATATTGAACCAGAAGGGTGAGCTGGATTGGCAGGGTGAACAGGTAAAAGCAGCTGCGATTGGGGCACACATAGTTACGCAGATTGATGCTGAATATCCAAAGCAACTGTTGTCCATACATGATCCGCCTCTTGCTCTTTATGTGCAGGGTGAACTTGAGAACAGGGATTCGCATTCGATAGCGATCGTGGGGACTCGCCATGCAACACATTATGGACTTCAGAGTGCCGAGAAACTGGCATTTCAACTGGCAACCTGTGGCTTTACCGTTGTCAGTGGTCTTGCGGAGGGGATTGACACTATGGCTCATAGGGCAGCATTAAAGGCAAAGGGCCGCACTATTGCTGTAATAGGAAGCGGCCTTGACTGCCTGTATCCGATGTCAAACAAACAGCTGGCACAGGAGATAACCGGATGTGGGGCCGTGATCTCGGAGTTTCCTATGGGTAGAAAACCCGACAAGACGACATTTCCAATAAGAAACAGGATTGTCAGCGGGTTATCAAAGGGCGTTATTGTGGTTGAAGCAGGGGTAAAAAGCGGTTCGCTTATTACCGTGAACCAGGCCATGGAGCAGGGGCGCTCGGTATTTGCCGTTCCGGGGCGGATCGATTCTCCAGCCTCGCAGGGATGCCTGAAGCTTATCAAGGATGGTGCCAAGCTCGTTACCGGCGTTGATGATGTTATTGCCGAGTATGAGTTTCTGATACCGCCCGGTTCGTTAAGGAAACCTGAAGTTGTTTCGATGCCTGTGCTTTCGTCGGAAGAAATTTGTCTGACTGAGCTGCTGAGTGCTGGAGAGCAGGATGTGGACAGCCTGATTCGCCGTTCCGGAATGAAAGCCCAGACGGTTAATTCACTATTGGTAGGACTTGAAATGAAGAGGATTATCCGCATGCAGCCTGGCCGCATGGTGGAGTTGATTAACAGGGGGAGTAAGTAATGGCAACTAAAATGGTAATTGTAGAATCGCCTGCCAAGGCGAAGACGATAAATAAAATTCTGGGCAAGGATTTTGTGGTGAAATCGTCGATGGGACATATTCGCGATCTGCCAATAAAGAACTTGGGTGTGGATATAAAGGATTCTTTCAAGCCGAAGTATGTGCTGGTCAAGACCCGGCAGAAAGTTATTGATGAGCTGAAAAAAACAGCTCTGAAATGTGATTCAATATATTTGGCGCCTGACCCTGATCGCGAGGGAGAAGCCATTGCATGGCATCTCAAAACCATTCTTGATGATGGTAAAAGCGGTAAACAGTTCTTTCGTGTCCAGTACAATGAGATTACCCCTACTGCCGTCAGGAAAGCCTTTGAACACCCGGGTGAAATTGACCAGAAACGTGTAGATGCACAGCAGGCACGCCGTATTCTGGACAGGATCGTTGGTTACATGGTTAGCCCTGTTCTCTGGCGGCGCATAAGGCGAGGATTGAGTGCGGGTCGGGTTCAGTCAGTTGCTCTCAGGCTTGTTTGTGAGAGGGAAATGGAGATTAAGAAGTTTGTGCCCGAAGAATACTGGTTGCTGGGCGCAAAGGTTAAAAAACTGGTTGAGCCTCTGGATCCATTCAGAATCAAGCTGGTTAGAATTGACGGTGAAAAGGCCGATGTTAAAAGCGGTGAACAGGCTGAAAATATAAAGAACGACTTGAATGGCCGTTCCTTGAAGGTTGCCGAGATTGCCATCAAGGAAATATCCAAACGAGCTGGACCGCCATTTATAACAAGCAGCCTTCAGCAGGCCGCATCAAGCACTTGCGGTTACGAACCAAAGCGCACAATGAGTATCGCGCAGAAACTTTACGAAGGTGTTGACCTTGGCGAGGGGCCTGTTGGTCTGATTACATATATGAGAACGGATTCGTTCTTTATTGCACAGGATGCGCTCCAGGCGTGCCGCACGTTTATAGGTGAGAAATATGGCGTAGAGTATCTCCCTGAAAAGCCGAATTTCTTTAAGAGTCGCGGTAGTGCCCAGGAAGCACATGAAGCCATCAGACCCACGGATGTCACTCGCACTCCTGACAGTGTCGCTCATAAGCTCGATCCAACAGAACTCAAGGTTTACAAACTGATCTGGCAGCGATTTGTTTCAAGCCAGATGGCTCCAGCAAAAATAGAACAGAAAACCGCCAAGATTGAGGCGGTTCCAACGGAACAGAAGAAAACAACGTACATCTTTCATGTATCGGCATCGGAGGTCAAATTTCCGGGTTATATGAAGGTGACAGGAGCTGATGTTGAAAAGCAGGCAGAAAAGGAGAATGGCGAAGAGGGTGAGGAACTTGACCGCATGCCTCCTTTGACTGAGGGAGAGGCTCTGGAGTGTCTGGAATGGCTGATGGATCGCAAGGAGACTCAACCGCCGGCACGTTACAGCGAAGCATCGCTTATCAAGTCTCTCGAAGAAAATGGAGTGGGGCGTCCAAGTACCTATGCTTCAATTATTTCTACACTGCATGCACGGAAATACGTTCTCAGGGAGAAACGCAGCCTTTCCCCGACAGAACTAGGGGTGTCGGTCAATGATCTCCTTGTGACCAATCTTGGCGAGCTATTCAATGTCGAATTCACGGCGTTGATGGAAGAATCGCTTGATAAGATTGAGGAGGGTGATGTCGACTGGACCAGAATGCTTGGTGAGTTTTACACGAAGTTTGACGGATGGATGCAGAAGGTGAAAGAACCGCCGGCTGATCAGACTGCTGTTCGACATGTGGCGAAGTGCATGGAGTCAATAACCCAATGGGCTCCGGAAGTAAAGAGAGGTAAGAAAACTTACAGTGACCAGTCTTTCGTTGAGTCTGTCAGGAAACAACTGGGCGATGGTACGAAGGAAATATCTACCAGACAGCTGACTGCACTGGTTCGAATTGCGTGCCGCTACAAGGAGCAGGTTCCTGACCTGGAGAAGGTTCTTTCCGATGTCGGTCATTCCGCAATGCTTACTGCACCGGAAACCCAGCCCCCCAGGGAATCGACGCTGAAAAAGCTGGATGTTCTTTCAAGCCTGGATCTTGATGAGTCGGCGAAGAAGTTTGTCGAGTCGCTGAGATCCCAGGCATCTTCGGGGCGGCGTTTGAGTGACAGACAGGTGAATGCATTAAACAGGATCGTGATGTCACATTCTGCTCAGATTGAGAACTATGAATCATTAAAAGCGGTTCTGGAAATGGGGGAAGTTGAGCATCAGGCTGAAGACCCTGAATGTGGCGAATATATAAGAGCAATGTCATCTGTTGAAAATTGGAAACCGCCTGTGACGAGGGGTAAGAGGGTGTTTGATGATAACTTATTTTATCAATCGCTGTCCCAGCACTATGGCCGTAAGAAATTCCTCTCGTTCAGGCAGAAGGCTGCCTTGAAAAAAATGTACGAGAAATACAAGGACCAGGTCAAAGAGCCGGTTAGAATTCCGGAAACGCCTGTGCAGGTGTGAGGTGAGGAATGCCGGCGGAAGAGCCTTACGATATAAGCAGTGATAAGTGTGTCGTTCATTTTATCAAGTATCTGGAGAATGAACGCAATGCTTCGCCGCATACTGTTTCCAATTACCTGCTGGATATGGGCCAGTTTGTCAAGTTCATGAGTAATGGCAAACCTGCGGGCAGTTTCAGGTGGGATGATATGGATGTTTTTGCTGCGAGGAAGTTTCTCGTTGAGTTCCAGAAACGGGGCAGTGAATCTACGACGACAGGACGGAAACTGGCAAGCCTGCGATCATTTTATAAATTCATGGTTCGAGAGGAGTATACCGATGCAAATCCTTTTAGCGGATTGCGTGCTCCGAAACGGAGTAGAAAACTGCCAGAGATTCTCTCCGTCGCGGAGATCGACAGACTGCTTGAAATGCCGGGTAAAATGAAAAAGCATTCAGGCGATGACAAAGGCGGTTTGGGTACTCAGAAAGGCATTGATGAATACGTGACGCTGAGAGATGCTGCACTGCTGGAGGTCCTTTATAGTACCGGTGCACGTGTAAGCGAGATTGCGGGATTGAGCGAGGCGGCTGTTGACATACTTTCAGGTGTCATCAAAGTGCGCGGAAAAGGGAAAAAGGAACGTCTTGCGCCACTCGGCGGCCCTGCAGGGAGGGCTCTTTCTGCAACATTGAGAAAAGCTGATGAGTTATGGCCGCAAAAAGGCAAATCAAGGCCTGTCTTTCTTAATGTAAGGGGGAAAGCTCTGACTACCAGGTCCATTGAAAGAATAATGAAAAAATATCTGATAGCGGCTGGATTGAATCCAAATATGTCGCCTCATGCCCTGAGACATTCATTTGCAACCCATATGCTGGATGCTGGAGCTGATCTGCGGAGTGTTCAGGAATTACTTGGGCATGCAAGTCTGTCAACAACTCAGATATATACCCATATTTCGATTGAACGACTCAGAAAGGTTTACGAGGATGCTCATCCCCGTGCTTAGGAGATTTTGATGTTCTGGTTTATTTACAATTTTCTTTTTACTGTAAGTTACCTGCTGATACTTCCGAAGTTCCTGCTTAGGATGTGGAGGAGGGGTGGCTACAGGAAAGATTTCTTGCACAGGCTTGGTGTGTATTCTCCTGATGTTGCTAAACGCCTCGAAGAAAGGCGTAGGATCTGGGTACATGCGGTAAGCGTGGGTGAAATTTATGTGGCGCTTAAATTTATTGATGAAATGCGTTCAATTCAGCCTGCCCTTAGTTTTATCCTTTCTACGACAACTTCCACAGGTCATAGGATTGCCGAGAACAGACTGAACCCCGTAGATGTTCTTGTTTATTTTCCTGCGGACTTTCCTTTTGTTGTAAGACGAGTTCTCGACAAAATAAATCCACTTGCATTGATTCTGACCGAGGGTGAAATATGGCCTAATATTATCCATCATGCCAACAAGAGAAATATCCCTGTAATGATCATAAACGGCAGGCTTTCTGAATCATCCTACCGTGGTTATAAATTATTAAGAATATTCTTCAATAGGATACTGAATTGTATCACAGCGTTCCTGGTCCAGAGTGATGCGGACCGTGCCAAGCTTGTGGACCTCGGGGTCGATGAGAAGAATATCAAGGTTATGGGTACTGCAAAATATGATGTTGCCCAGTTTGATCATGAAGGTGAGGCTAAAGCGCGGACAATTCTGCAACGTGCCGGCATGAATGGGAATGACCTGATTATTACTGGAGGTTCAACGTGGCATGGTGAAGAGGCTGTTCTTCTCGCGATTTATCGGAAGTTACGTGCAAAATATCCTAATCTAAAGCTCGTTCTGGTTCCGCGTCATGCAGAACGAAGTGCTGAGGTGGAGGCGGAGATACGCAGGAGCGGATTTCCTTATGCCAGGCGGACAGATTTAAATGATAATGCGACAGGCGCGCAGCTTGCTGTCGATATCCTGCTTGTTAATACAACAGGTGAATTGAAAAACTTTTACGCATGTTCCTCTGTTATTTTTGTCGGTAAAAGCCTGACGCAGCATGGAGGTCAGAATATTATTGAACCCGCCCTGTATGCAAAACCGATTATTGTCGGTCCGAATATGGAGAATTTCCTTTCTGTGGTGGCGGATTTTACAAAGGTAAGGGCGGTCATACAGGTAAAGGATGTCGCAGGACTCGAAAATGCGTTGAACTCTCTTCTTTCGGATGTGTCTGTGAGGGAATACTGCGGTCGGATGGCTGGGTCTGTTGTTAATGACAAGAAGGGTGTTACAAGTAAAAGTGCCGCACTAGTCCTTGACATTCTCGCCAGTGCCCGAAATAACTGAAGGCTTTCAGTTATTTGAGGGTGGACAGGGATTCTTATTTGTAGCCACGTTTCATGGCTTCTTCCAGAATATCAGCTGTTGCGGTTGCGCCTATGCGTGTTACCCCGAGCTTCTGCACGCGGAGCAGGTCATCAAGAGTTCGAACTCCACCAGCAGCTTTCACTGCCACGCTTGATGGGGAATGTTCCCGCATGAGTCGTAATTGATGATATGTTCTTATCCGTAAGTATACTATGGAGCAGGGAGTGATCTGTCATTTTCGCGAGACTATTAAGGCTGATTTATTTTTAGGCTTACACGTTAATTTTTCGAGAAAAGCTCACTTATTGGCTGATTGTGTTTTAATCTGCTGACTTTGATGATCCCGGTAATGATTATCGAATAGTGAGTTACAAATAATACTAGAATCATAAGTTCTCCGATCAACAGGCCACCCGGTTTCAGTTTGTCGAGCATAGGATTAAAAAGAAAAAGATTCATCCACCATCCACTGCAGAACGAGTCCGGTATTCCAGCGTGTCGCAGAAGGTTAGGGATGATTGCCACAAATGCGAGGGCATAGGAAACCGCGAGCATCCTGCCTGTATCTTTTGATGTTTTTTTGCCGGTTGTCATTCCCCTCAATACTGAGGGGAGTAATATTGCTGTCCCAGAGACCAGTCCAATTGCAAAGTGCATTGTCGAGTGTGCCATTAGAGCTCCTTTTCTCTCAGCATCAATTCTCTCCAGGCTGTCGACAGGAGCAATCCCCACATGAGGACGAAGAGAACAGAATGCCAGACAGAGTCCGTTTCAATGTTATCAATGGTGAAATGCCAGAAAAAAATATTACAGCGTGGATCACGTAGAAGTTGATTATAAAGGTCCATCATTCCGAATAATCTCGGCAGATCCGGTACTATTGCCCATAACATTGCGATGGCCATGAACGCAGGGGTAACGAGAAGAAGTATCAGGGATGCCCTGCATCTGTGCATGAAATAGACAACGGCAGCAATAAGGAAAGGAATGGAAGCCGCTATCAGTAAGTGATTCATAATAAAATCCTACCGTTATTGTGGCTTTATCTCAAGTTCGCTGATTTGCTTCCATGGCCGCAGCTCCTGAAGCTTGCGGTAGGCTTCCCTTGCGCCATCAATATCCTGGATGCCCAGCCTGAGGCAGGCTAGTTCTTCCCACAGGGCATAATTCCTTGGATCATACTGTGTTGCCTGCGACAGGCATTTTTCACCGAAACGGCATGCCTCATCGCTTTTAATAGCTACAGAAGCCCTGCACAGTGAATACCATGCACGCCATGATGTCGGGCTCCACACAAGAGCTCTGCATATTTCTTCGTTGGAAGCTGTTTCGAAGAAATCGCTGAAGTCCGTTTTGTAAACGCTTTTACCGCTCGTACTTAGTAAGAGCACAATAAGCAGTCCTGTCAGCGGCAGGATATGGTCAAATGCATGCTTTGTGTCCTGTTCGATATTTGATGTTGAAAGTATAAGCCCAATCATGGAGAAGACGGTCAGGAAGTAGATGGGGATTCGCAGCGCAAAATCCGTTAGCGAGTGCGTTGCTGCGGTTACCAGGACACCTGCCACGCAGAGAGCAATTAAGGCATTGTTCGGTGTCTGAAATGCTGACTTCCATCTCGCTGCAATGCAGATCAGAATAGCTATTATAACTATTGTTGCCGGTATTCCGAATTCAACAGGTATCTGTACATATTCATTTTCGGCATGTTCGAATGGCTTGCGGGTTGTAGCTTTTCTGTACTGTGGAAAAACCGTCCTGAACGCGTTTGCTCCTGTTCCTGAGAATGGATAATCGCGAAGGATTGCATAGCTGTCGCGCCAGGTGCTTAGTCGCATTGCAACGCTCTGATTCTTTGAGATGTTGGAGAGTGAGCCCAGTCTTTCGTTAAGTTGTTGGTTTGGAACTTTGACAAGAGTTATGATTGCAACTGCTATTGCTATTGAGGAGATAAGAATAATAGATGACAGCCATTTCTTCTGGATAAGGAGTACTGCCGTCGCAAACAGCATGGATGCTGAAAGTGCAAGCCAAGCACCTTTCGAAAGTGACATAAATGTTGCAAAACAGAGTATCACGAGGCAAAAACCTCGAAGCATTGCCTGGAAGTAATTTTTCCTAGCCAGGCTGTCTGCTGCAAGGAAGATGGCAGGGGCAGCGAATAATGCCGCAAAGCCGCCGAAATGATTCCTGTTCACAAAACATCCCACCGGCTTGCCGTGCGAAACGGGGAATATCCACCATAGGTTTTTTTCCTGTGGTAATATCCACTGGCTGATAAAACCCAGGGCTGCGATAGTGGTAATCAGAAGAATCATGAATAAAACAAAGCGTTCTTTCCACATTGCCGACATCTTGGCAGTCAATGCAGCCAGAGTCGCCCCGGCAATAATAAGAAGGATCATGCGAGCTGTGCCGGCGCGGTTCCTGGTTATGGAATAATATGAGGTTGCCGGTTTGATGAGGGCCAATTCAGAAGCCTTTTGAATCGCTTTTTCCGCCAGGAGATTCTGGTGCGTTCTTCTTGACCCGAAATTGGCGACTAAGCCGGAAGGAAGAGGAATCCATGTTGCGAGGAGGATCAAGATTAGACTTCCCGTGAGCAAGGGCAGAAGAGAAGATTGCTTTATGTTTGTGTGAGTGAGTAAACATGCGATGGAGAGACCAGCCGCAATTGTCGCAATCATGAAAGGAAAAATTCCGCCACCCAATATTGCCGTTATTGTCAGGGTGAGTGTGCTCAGGATAAAAATCAGCATAAAAAATCCTTAAACTCCTCCCGGACTCTGTGGTGGAGGAACTATGGGCCCTGGCATACGGATATACACGGCGGTTACAGAATGATTTGTGTTCATGAATGTTGTAAGGATAAGATTTGTTGTAGCATCCAAGCCATCCCTCTGCCATTTCTGGAAGACGTTACCACCGGCTGTTGCCGGTGCGGAGACCGTTGCGAAACTCCCGACCGTGTAAATACGGGTGAAAAACGTTGAGCCATCAGAATTAGCCATGTTGTCTGGCGGATTGACGGTTATGGTTACACCTGTTGATGGATTAATGGATCTGACTTCAAGAGTGTACTGGGCTGGTGGCGCCACGTATACCGCCGTCATTGTTATATTTGTAACCATGGCTATTGTTGCATTGCGACTGGCAGTATAAAAAATGCCGTCACGGAGCCATTGCTGGAAATTAGCTGTGCCTGAATTTGTAGGGGCGGTCATGGTAACAATTGATCCACTTAAATATGAGCGAATGAATGTTGTATTTCCACCGGTATTACCTCCCGCATCGGCCGGGCTTACATTGATGGTAACCGTTGGATCCGGTGTTACGGAAGTAACTGTTAGATCGTAATGAAGAGAAAGCTGGTAAACAGCTGTCATGGTGGTGTCGGCGGTTATGCTTACAGTAATTGATGGATTGACCGAATAGGGTATGCCGTTTTGCAACCATTGGACAAATGAGGCACTGCCTGAATTTGTTGGTGCTGTAAGGGTCACTGTCGTTCCATATAAGTAATCCCTTGTAAAGGTAGTACTTCCTGCGGTATCTCCCGATATATCAGCCGGGCTGACTTGTATCAGTACGGTGGGGTCAGGAGTTGATGCGGAAATGGTGAGAGTATTGGTGGATAATGGACCAGGACCTTTTCCTCCTTCGCCTGATGGTGGCATTGCAGGGAGAACAACGTTTGGAATTGTCTGTCCTGCTCCAGCCTGTTCTGTTACCGGGGATACTGGCATTTGAACCAATGCGCCAGGTTTGTATGTGACGCCATCTGGCATGATGTTGTCCGTCCTGCTCTGCGGAGCAATAACATCCATGGACGGATCAGGCGTCCCTCTGGCTGCATATTCTGAAGGTGTTTCACCCGCCATGGCAGGTAATTCAGGCAGCGGTGGAATTATGAAGGGCCATTCTTCTTCGGATTTCTTTAAACCTGTAGATTCATCCATGAAGAAACTGAAGAGAATGTGTATCCTTAATGATTCAACAGGCAGATATGTTGTCGTTGTTCTGAATCCCCCGAATGTACTTGTCGAAGCGGCTGATACCGATTTACCTGCAGTAAGGGGAGAGGGTGCATCTTCCCATGAACCTCCACATACAGTTCTGGTTGAAATCAAGCCGTTTGTTCCAAAATCATTCATCCATTCGGCCGCATTGCCGCTCAGGTCGAAAATACCGTAGAAGTTTTCATTTAATCGTGTACGCATAGATCCCAGATATTTATCGCCGTTGAAATAACCGACTGGAAATGTGTTCTGATTTGTTATGCCTAACGTACTTATGTAGTTTGCGTCGTTACCACTAAAGGAATCTCTACCGAAGCCGAAAAGCCTGTTAGTAATGGCACCCCATGCTGCTGCCTTGTAAAATTCTCCAAAAGCATTTGTTGTTATTGTGTCGGCTGGACAGTTAAGCATTGGTAGTCGGAAACCTTTTACTGAAAGCCAAGCCTGTCTTTCCGCGTCAGAGAAAGTTCCATTGGCCCAGTTTGTTGCGGTAACGGGAGCCCAGTCGAATGTGTTGGTGCCTTCAAGATAGCAGCAATCGGCTGCTGTACGACCAGATTCGATTGTGAGCCAGTTGCAGTATTTTACGGCACCGAACCATGATACCCCTGTGACGGGATGATTGACGTATGGCTTTTTACCGTCCTTTGTCTGCCAGTGAGCGTATCGCGATCCGATCGGCAGGTCTGCATCATAAGACAGCCGTGAGCCTGCCATTTCGAAGAGTTCATCGCGATTGTGTTTCATTACCGGATTGATCCAGACGTTTCCCAGTTTATCGAAGAACATGCTCGAACCCCTCGGATTCCTGGTGTTGGTTTCCGCATCGTTGAGGAACCGGAGGAACTGGTCGTTGGAGGATTCGTATTTTGAAAGGTAGAAATCATAATCAGGTCCGCCGGGCTGGCCGCCGGATGGGATGAGGTTGAATTTTGTATTATTCTGCTTGGTTGAATATCTTTCAAAATGGCTTCCTGGATTGATGCATACTGTTCCTCCATAACCCATTTCGTATCTGCCATCAAGTCGGCGGGACCCAAGGTTGGATTCCATGAAAACTATCGGGGCATTCTGCAGAATTTCTCCACCCGGAATAAGAATTCGTAACCCGCCAGCGTGAGAGAGGCTTACGCTCTGGATATTTTCAAAGAGAAGCCTGATAAGTGAATAATCGGCGCCCGGAGCTACAGAGAATATATATTCAAGTTGATACTCATCGCCATAGCAGGTCAAGTCGATGCCGGGATAGATGCTTTTGTAAAAAGCTTTCGGCTGTGGAGGTGTTGCGAGTTGTATTTTTGCCTGATAAGCCTGGCTGAAATAATAACTTTGGTTTTTGGACCGCGAAACTGGTAATTCGCTCGAGGACTGGCTTGATCCAAAAAGTTTAAGACTTAAGGTGTTGTCGTCGTTGTTGGCACCAGGTGTGGTTATTGAAGGCAATGCAAGAATTGCCAGACTGAAAACAACGTGGAGAAATCGTTTCATCAGCTAATATTGTTAGGCGCTATCAGCATGTGAATCAACCTTTTTGTGTGATCCCACATTTTAATGCTGATTTGGAAGGTTATCACCAGGCTTGCGAATACGGAATATTGACTTATATACCATTGAAGTTCAACATGGCCCCTAAATGAACGGAAAAGAAGGAAGGCTATGAAAACATTCAGCGAATTTGGGCTTGTGCCGGCATTGATGCAGGCAGTTACGGATCTTGGTTTTGAAACACCAACACCTATTCAGAGCAAAGTGATTCCTCTTCTATTAAAACATGAGAGAGATCTGGTTGGCCTTGCACAGACAGGAACGGGGAAAACGGCAGCTTATGGTCTGCCTCTACTTCAGTTGACTGATATTCACAGTCACGCGACTCAGGTTTTGATTCTATGTCCTACCCGTGAGTTATGTCTTCAGATTGCCGGTGACCTATCTGATTTTGCAAAGCACATGCGTGGCGTCAAGATACTTGCCGTATATGGAGGCGCATCCATTGGGGATCAGATAAAGGCCTTGAGCAGGGGGGTGCATATTATAGTGGCGACGCCCGGCCGTATGAATGATGTTCTTCGGCGCAAAAAGGCCCGCTTGGAAGGCGTACAGCGTGTTGTTCTGGATGAAGCCGACGAAATGCTGAAGATGGGTTTTGAAGAGGACCTTAAGGCGATTCTTGATGAAGTACCGGATTCTGCCCGGACGTTCCTATTCTCGGCCACAATGCCGAAACAGGTAGCGGCTATTGCCGGAAAGTATATGCATAATCCGGAAGAGATTATCGTGGGACAGCGCAATTCCGGTTCTGAGAAAGTTAAGCATGAATGTTACATGGTTCACGCGAAGGATCGTTACCCAGCATTGAAACGGATACTGGATTATTACAGGGACATATATGGCATTGTGTTCTGCCGAACGCGTATTGAAACGCAGGAAGTGGCCGGTATGCTGATGGCAGATGGCTACAATGCCGACGCGCTTCATGGTGATATGTCGCAGGACCAGCGCGACAGGGTGATGAAGAATTTCCGTAACAGATCACTGCAGATACTCGTTGCTACCGATGTGGCAGCGCGGGGACTGGACGTGAATGACCTGACGCATGTTATCAACTATAACCTACCTGATGAAGCGGATGGTTATACGCACCGGAGCGGGCGCACGGGACGTGCAGGTAAGGAAGGTATTTCCGTTGCGATTGTAAATATGCGCGAGGAATACAAGATCCATATGATAGAGCGGATCATAAGAAAGAAGTTTGAACATAAATCCGTGCCGTCAGCCAGTCAGGTCTGTGAATCACGACTTGTCGGCCTGGTCGAACAGATAAAGCAGGTTAAGGTGGATGACAAGCATGTTGACCGGTATATGCCGGTGATAAACGCGGCGCTGGTCGAAATGTCCAAAGAGGAAATCATCAAACGTTTTGTCATGCTGGAAGGTAAGCGTTTTCTTGATTACTACAAGAATGCCCCGGACCTGAACGCAGGGGGCAGTCATAGCCATGGGGCGCAGAACAGACAGGACAAACGTGGAAGTTACAGGCAAGGGAATGATGAAAGATCCTCGGATAATGAGATGGTCAGATTGAGGGTCAATATCGGATCTCGAAATGGCCTGACGCCAAGTGATTTGATTTCTGCAATCAATCGTGCCACGCCAGGTCCAATGGTGAGAATAGGGCGTATTGCCATTGAAGAGCATGAAAGTGTCTTCGAGATATCGGAAGCTGATGCAGAATTTCTTATGCCAACATTGAATGAGGCGACATATCATGGCCGTGATGTACGTGCGGTGGTTGAGAGGGGCGGGAAACATGGCCATGACAGACATGATCGGCACAGAGGTGGCGGATATGGCGGCCGAAAGAATCATCATAGAAGGCATTGATCATGATAAAACACAGCTGTTTACGATTTGCCATTGATCTGCCTTGATTGTCTTTGAATGGCCTTGTAAATATATAGTGATTAAAGCGTAAAACAGTACCAAGGAGGTCTGCAATGAAGAAAAAATCCTGCCAGTCCAGCAGAAATTCACCTGTGAAGAAGAATTGTTTGCTAACCAGGCGTCAATTTATTGGGGTATCGACTGCTGCTGCAGCTTTTACAATCGTGCCGCGGCATGTGTTGGGTGGACCTGGTTTTGTTGCGCCCAGTGAAAAAGTCAATATCGCACTCATTGGTGCCGGCGGACAGGGTTTGTCCAATGTGAAAAACCTGTTTCATGAGAATGATGCCCAGATTATTGCAATCTGCGATGTTGCCGAAAAAACGGATTTGATGCCGTTCTACTATAAATGTTTTGCCGGACGGAAACCTGTGAAAGCTGCCATTGAAGAACATTATGGCACAAAAACTCCCAATTACAAATGCGCCGAATATGAAGATTTCCGCGTGATGCTGGAAAAAGAAAAAGACGTCGATGCTGTTCTTTGTGCAACGCCTGATCACAGCCATGCTGTGATTTCAATCACAGCGATGAAAATGGGTAAGCATGTTTATTGCGAGAAGCCTCTGGCTCACAATGTATGGGAAACACGCCAGGTTGCCAGGGTGGCAAAGGAAACAGGTGTGGCCACACAAATGGGGAATCATGGCCATTCAGGTGAAGGGCCGCGTCAGACCTGCGAATGGATTTGGGATGGCGCTATTGGCGCTATAAGGGAAGTACATGCGTGGAGTGACACAGGTAAGTGGGCTAAAGAGCCAGGTCGCCCAAAGGATACACCTCCTGTCCCTGAAGGTTTTAATTGGGATCTGTGGCTGGGCCCGCGTGAGAATCGTCCTTACCATCCGGCATATGCTCCATACAACTGGCGTGGCTGGTGGGCATTTGGGACGGGTGCCATAGGTGATATGGCCTGCCATAACATGGATCCGTCAGTATGGGCGTTGAAACTGGAACACCCGATAAGTGTCGAAGCTACGGCGACGGGTGTTGACAATGAAATAACCTCTCTCGGCGGTATCTGTAATTATCGATTCGCGGCGCGTGGTGACATGCCTCCCGTTAAGCTCACATGGTATGACGGTGGATTGCGTCCTGCGACTCCTGAAGGACTTGATCCCGACGATCCCAAGCAGCGTCTGGGTGATGGTGGCAACGGTATTGTATTTATCGGTGACAAGGGGATTATCACATGTGCCGGATGGGCCGGAATGCCAAGATTGTTGCCTTTGTCGAGGCACATGGAATATAAGCGACCAGAGAAAAGCTTATCCCGAAGCAAAGGGCATCACGCCGACTGGATTGCCGCATGTAAGGGTGGTCAGCCGGCCAGTGGCAACTTTGAATACAGCGCCCGCCTGACTGAAATTGTTCTTTTGGGTAACGTGGCTTTACGTTCCAGAAAGAAATTGATGTGGGACGGTCCAGGCATGAAAGCCACCAACTCACCCGAGGCCGAACAGTTTATCAAGGAACAATCTCGCAAGGGATGGGAAATTGCATAAATAGTGTGGTGGAATGTTTAGGTTAATTCTTCTTGCTTGCTTGTCGGTTTGTACGGGATGTGCGAGTGTGCCCTACAGGTACACTCGATGTATAGAGCGACCTGCAAATCTTGAATTGCGTGATGGGGAACTTCAAGTTGAGACA
>MHBM01000079.1:8123-15324 GCA_001804885.1 Lentisphaerae bacterium RIFOXYA12_FULL_48_11 | reverse complement strand
GCGTGGATTGATGTTGGCCGGAACATTTCTGATAGGGGCGACTTTAATGGCTGAAGAGGTGACGAACAAGTTATCGGAAATTGTCGTGACAGCTTCACCAATAACACAGTGTGAGAGTGTCGGAAAGGACGGCGGTAATGTGTCAGTAGTCGGGCGTACCCAGATAGAAAGATTGGACGCAAAAGAACTGCCTTCGGCGTTGAGACAAGTTCCTGGAGTGACGATTTCTCGATACAATCTACTCGGTTCTTATGGAGGCGAGAGTGGCGGATCAGTCTACATAAGAGGCGAAGGCACTGGTAGGCCGGGCAGTGAGATTAAAATATACTCCGACGGTGCACCGCGTGAATCGGGAGTCTGGTCACATCCCATAATGGATATGGTGCCCGTGGATTTTGCCGATTCCGTCTCGGTTTTCAAAGGGCCACAACCGCAATCCTATCCGGGAACCTTTGGTGCAGTTAATATTGAAACTTTAAGACGGCAGAAATTTGGATATGAAAGCGAAGTCAATTTCGGCTACGGTAGTTACGATACAATTTCAGGCTCCCTGGCCAATGGTGGCAAAATCGATTGGTTCGATTACTATGTTGGCGCCTCTCATAAGGAATCAGACGGATATCGTCCGCACGGTGACGCAAGCCTGGATAATCAATTCATCAGGCTTGGTGCGGATATCTCCGACAAAGACCATCTTTCTTATATTCTGCAAAGGACGGATAACTGGACCCGTGATCCCGGTCGGATTGATGCAACAACGCCGATCCTCGATAAGTTTGCCACAAAAACCATGACACATGTGCTGCGTCTAGATGACAACCACGACTTTCTACAGGGATTTGCGCTTTTGTATTATGACGATGGCCAGATTCGCTGGGCAAAGGACCACCTCAATGGCGCCGGTACACCATCAGGAAGTTCGAACACAGATTGGGACAACTACGGATTCCGTTCATCGTATGATGTGCCGATTGATAAACTAACACTGACAGGAAGCCTCGACCTGGAATCTGCAGGCGGTGAATCGAAGAATATAACAACTACCGGCTTTGTGCCATTCAGCTTTAAGGACAGGTTCACGACCATTTCGCCGTACTTGGGAGCCCGATATGCTCTGGACGTGGGATGTATTACGGTAACTCCTTCCGCCGGTGCCAGGTACTACCATAACAGTGAATTTGATTCCGAAACTGCACCGTGCGCGACGCTTACTCTGGAGAAAAACGGTGTCCAGGTCTTCGTTTCGCATGCACGCGGAGTCAATTACCCCGGTGTATATGTCAAAGGCATATCTGCTTCAACAATGGCTCAATTGGAAGCAGAGGTGATTGATAATACGGAAGCAGGTGTGCACTGGGAACTTTCGAAGATGGTTGCTCTACAGGCTTCGGTATTCCATTATGAGGGAGACAATCGCCTCCAATACACGGCCAATGGGCTTATGAATGTGGGCAAAATCAAGACCGATGGCGCAGAGACAGCGATACATTTGAATCCATGCGACGACTTGGCCTTGTTTGCAGGGCTTACGTATCTTCATCCGGATTCCGAAAATACTCCCCGAATGCCTGATTTAAGCGCCAGCGCTGGTATCTCTTACAGGGTCACTCAATATGTGAAACTTGATCTTGATGCAGAATACGTCGGTGATCAGTATGCTTACAATGGCCGATCCGGAATGCCTTCAGCCCAGGACCTGGAGAAGGTTGACAAGTATCTGGTAGCAAATGCCAAAATATCGCTGGATCTGGCCGCAGTCTCAAGCTTACATGGTGAGTTCTACGTTGCTGCCGAGAACATCACGGACGAGAACTATGAATTCCTGCCGGGGTATCCAATGCCCGGAACAACGTATTCCTCTGGGCTTAAACTGAAGTTCTAGGTGTTAATGAAAAATCGTGAGTTTGCATATTGTGGGCTTTTTGGTGCAGCGGCATTACTCTTGCCGGTGTTGTTTCATCTAATCCACTTGGGGCACATCTTCATGCCGATGTACTTGCCGCTGGTTGCCTTGGCATTCTTTGTCCGTCCTAGCATGGCGGCGCTAACGGCCCTTGTTGTTCCTCTCTTATCCGGGGCGGTTACAGGAATGCCTCCATTCTATCCACCTGTTGCGCCGGTGATGGCTGCGGAATTGGCGCTAATGGCCATGATTATTGGATCCTTACGTTTTCTATTCCCACGTGCGAGCGTATTGATCATCTTGATACCTGTGCTCGTTATTGGAAGAGTAGTAAGTGCTGGATTGATGTATCTGGCTGCTCGTTTAATGGAACTTCCGGCAAAATTTATTGCAGGAATATCTTTTCTAAGCGGTTGGCCCGGCATTATCCTTATGATTGTTACCATTCCCGCAATTGTGCGGTTATCAAACAGCCATGCTCAAACAATGGAGACATCAAAACCAAATGAAAGTTGAGACCATTTCTGACCCCAGGATAGAATTCTTCGATTCCATTGCCGACAAATGGGATACCTGGCATGATTTGCAGGATTTGAACGGGAAACTGGTCGTGCTGCTCGAAGAGTTCGGCATAAATAAAGACGAATCCATTTTGGACGTTGGATGCGGCACTGGAAATCTGACAATATCACTTTTGCAAAAGCTTGGACCAGCCGGACGAATTATTGCCATTGATATCTCCAAAGAAATGCTTGAACGGGCGAGAAAGAAAGTGGACGACAATCGCGTCACCTGGCATCTTTCATCGGCCGACCAACTTTCAATTGAGGACAACACAATGGATCGCGTTATTTGTTTCTCGGTATGGCCTCATTTTCAGAACCACGAGGCTGTCGCAAGAGAGCTTCGTCGCGTCCTGCGCCCCATGGGGCATCTGCACATAGTGCACTTGATCTCCCGGTCAAAGGTTAATCACATCCATGAAGAAGCGCATCCTTCCGTACATCATGACCATCTTGTTTCTGCCTGCGAGACCGCAGGGCTACTCAAGAAGAACGGCTTCAGCGTCATCTCCATGACCGATGATGAACAGCGCTACATAATAACAGCATGCAAGTAAGGATGAATCTGTGATATCATTCCTTGATTTCTGGGGTTCAGGCAATGTCCGTATGCGGAGGTTGGCTCCTTCCACACGCATCGCCTGCGGGGCAGTCATTTTCGCAAGTTGCCTCATCTCTCCGATGCATAAGCCTCTGGATGTTTTCTTTATCGGCGGCGCCATTATTGGTTGGGTATTACTTTGTGGTGTTCCATGGAAAAGCATAGCCGGTTTGTCGCTATACGCCTCATTGCTTTTTCTCCCCTTGTTTCTTCTTATTCCTTGGATGGTAACCCATCCTTCGACAAACAACCATTGGTTTGCGGCTGCGAGAGTCCCATTGGGAATCGGCATTCGAGGAACAGCATGTATCTTTATTTGTGCGTCAACAATTGCAATTCTTGACTTGGCTGAATTTGACATGGGGCTTCGCAACCTGCCTATCCCCCGTGCAATAACTATGCTCATCAGTCAAATTGTTCATCAAACCGCTATGTTGACGAATGAATCACGGCGAATCTCGTTTGCTGTAAAAGTTCGCGGATTACCATCGGGATACATGGCCAGGCTCAGGATTCTACCAGCATTGCCTACCATTTGGCTTCTTAGAATCATGAATCGTGCCGAACGTATCGCCGCCGCCATGGAACTGCGCGGGTTTGAAATAACCCCTCAGGCTTCTTGTGAATCCAGTTCCTGCCGCGATGTGTTCGCCATAGCTACTGCAATCCTCCTGCTTGGAACCGTTATCGCAATCAGATGGGTAGATGTCATATGAAATCAGCTCTTGCCTATCACAATGTTTCTGCAAGATACCGTAAAGAAGATCCTGCCGTCATAAAGAGAATATCGCTGGATATTGCTCCAGGGGAACGCGTGGCGTTATTGGGGCTCAATGGTTCCGGCAAGACAACATTGCTATATTCTGCGGTAGGACTGGTTCCGTTCGATGGAGACATTTCGGTATGCAATGTTCCTCTGTCGAAGGCGACCGAAAGGCAAATTCGTGATAGCATTGGGTTCCTGTTTGGCATTCCCGATGATCAGATCCTGTTTCCAAGTGTGCTTGACGACATTGCCTTCACATTGGAGCGTCGGGGCATTGCCAGAGACGAAGCACGACAGAATGTGCTGCCGGTTATGGAAATGCTCGGCATTGAAAAGCTTGCTTCTCATTCACCCCATCGTTTGTCACATGGTCAAATGCAACGCGTTGCTCTGGCTGGTGCGCTCGTTGCGAATCCACCATTACTACTGCTCGATGAACCCTCCGCAGCCCTTGATCCGGTTGGCAAAGAAGAGATCGCTGGATTACTTGTTTCACAAAAGGCCGCAATGCTTATTGCTACTCATGATATTGATTTTGCACGGCGGGTATGTAATCGGTTTATCGTGCTTGCCAACGGCATTGTCACGGAAGATTTCGCCGATCCCGACCGCGCAGCACGATATTGGTGTCAACAGGCAAAAGTTAAAAACTCAGCAAAGCAATACGCGCCCGCCACCGCTTTATTGCACGATGAATGCTAGCAGCGGAGTCGGAGATCAAGCGAACAGTATCCGGAATTTTCAGAGATACCGCCTTCGTCGAGTTGCAGAGGTCTTGAGAATAGAGGGCCGTCAACAACGAGTGTATGATACTCACCATTCTCGCCACAGGGATCAATGCCTGCTTTTTGAAACTCCTTAATGACTTCCCTGTCGATTGTCTTGCCTAGGAATTCTCTGCCCAACTTGTCCTCCTTGAGCGTTACGACCACGGCCTTGTATCCCAGAGAGAGAAATTCATCAAGAAGCTCAAGTCTGGAACACTCCCAAAGCGGCAGGTATGCGATCATTGAGGTCGCTGCGCATACTTTCTCTTCCCACTCAAGATGAGGCGGGAAGTCTATGTCCCCGAACACGCCGGCCTCGATCCCTTCTTTTCTGATCTCACGCAGTGCGCTGATAAAGACGGATTCATATTCCGACCAAGTGGCACCCCTGATGAGTAAAGGAATCCTCATGGATGACGCCTGCGCTTCAAGAACATCCCTCCGAATGCCATGCGATCTCGACCGTATTCCGTCTTCACAGAGCATGGTCACTAGACGGGTTGGTTTTGCTCCTGCTTGGCAGGCACGATGCAACGCAAGGCAAGAGTCTTTTCCTCCGCTCCACGAGCAGAAGAAGCGAACGTTCTTATCAGGGACTGATTTTGTCTTGGTATTCATAAATGAACTCCTCATGGCTTTTCTGCCCAGGTTGCAATTCTTTTCATATCGACGTGTTCTTCCAAGAGATCGGCGAGGTGATTCAGTTCGTCGCTAGGCGCATCCGGCGAGGACGCGACGCTCAGTACCGCAACTCCCTTACGTCTGCAAAGCCACTCTATCAGCTGTGTTCTCAAACCATCATTGTCGAACAGGCCATGAACATAGCATCCGAAGATGAGCCCGTTAGCGGATACCGCGCCATCAGGATCGCTTCCCTTTTCCGACAGACGCTGTAAAATCATGAGTGGCCGCTTGACTTGTTCTGCAACGGTCGTTTTGCCGGCATGAATCTCATATCCTCCAAAAGGCGTACCCGCCTCGGCAAAGGGATAGTCGGCAGTGGTTATTCCCGAAACCTGCGCCAGTTCCTTTTCTCTTTCCAGAACGGTAGTAACCGGGAGGAAGCGGAATCCCACTTCTTCCCCTTTTTCTCCTTCGACACCCAAAGGATCGGTCACGCGATCACCCAGCATCTGGTAACCCCCGCAGATACCAAAAATGGGGACTTGGTTGTGCCTGGTGATTTCCAGAGCGTCCTCCCAGCCGGAATCACGAAGAAATCGCAAATCCGCGAGGGTATTCTTTGTGCCGGGAATGATAATAAGATCCGGCTTGCCCAGTTCAGGAGCTGCACTCACGTATCGGACTTGTATGCCGGGTGTGTGTTCCAACGGCAAGAAATCAGTGAAGTTGCTAATTCTGGGCAGGCGAATCACAACGATATCGAGAACCGGCGCCGACTCACACTGACGGTTCTCCAGACAGAGGGAGTCTTCGTCTTCAATCCGAAGATCCCGCACATAGGGCAGAACTCCCAGAACGGGAACACCGGTCATTTCTTCAATCTGCCGGATGCCGGATTCGAGAAGCGCTTTGTCCCCACGAAATTTGTTGATGATGATTCCGGCGAGAAGACGACGGTGCTTTTCCGGCAGAAGGCTGATGGTTCCATAGATACTTGCGAATACACCTCCTCTATCAATGTCGGCCACCAGTATCACGGAAGCACCGGCATATTCTGCCATGGACATGTTAACAAGGTCTTCGGCCTGCAGGTTGATTTCAGCTGGACTGCCTGCGCCTTCTAATATGATCAGTTCATATCGAGCCGCCAGACGATCGTAGGTTTGCATAATGGCCTTACGAATACGGGATTTCATCTCGTAGTAAGCGTGGGCAGAGAAATTTCCTATGGGTTGGCCGTTCAGGATAACTTGAGATCCCGATTCGCCCATGGGTTTAAGCAGGACGGGGTTCATATCCGTATGTGGCTCAATTCCGGCCGCTCGTGCCTGTACGACCTGGGCTCGGCCCATTTCACCGCCTTCACTTGTGACAAACGAGTTCAGAGACATATTCTGAGCTTTGAATGGCGCGACAGCGTGGCCCCTGCGCACAAAGTAACGGCAGAGTCCAGCCGCAACAACGCTTTTGCCCGAATTTGACATGGTGCCCACTACCATGATGGCTGGAGTCTTCTGCTTTGGTTTTACTTTGCGCCTATCGATCTTTAACACCAAGGCACGGATAACATCCATGAATATTTCAATTTCCTCCCGAGGTCGTACAGCAAGCCGGCAGTAACTTTGGCCCAGACCCTGGAAATTCTGACAGGAACGAATCAGAATGCCGCGCGCAAGTAGTTCGGTCTGCAGTCGCGGCGCAGGCCATTCGGGGGGAAGGCGAACCAGAATGAAGTTCGCTTCGGAGGGATATACGGTAAATTCCGGCAGTTGGGCCAATTGACGCGAGAACTCCTCGCGCAGTGTTGTTACCATCTCGCGGCTTCTATCCATATACTCCTGGTCATCATAGAGCACTTCTGCCACGGATTGAGCCAGCGCATTGACAGACCAGGCAAGACGCACCTTTGCTATTCGTTGGATCGTGCTGGGATGGGCGCATGCCATGCCCAGTCGCAACCCGGGAATGGCAAAGAAC
>MHBM01000079.1:0-8050 GCA_001804885.1 Lentisphaerae bacterium RIFOXYA12_FULL_48_11 | reverse complement strand
GAAGAAAATCAACAAAGGATTCATCCAGAACAATCCATCTAGCCGAGTTACCGGTGGCGAGATCAAGGACGGCTGCGGGATCGAGTATGACTCCTGTGGGATTGTTCGGGCTGGCCAGAAAAATCATGTCCGCGGCTGTTTTTGCGATTTTATCAAGCGATATGGAGAATCCATCCCGCGGATCTGCTGTTTGAATAGAAGAGCCTGTGATATCTGCTGCGGCACAGACCTCGGCATAGCCGGCATAGCAGGGACTAATCCATCCTGGTCTTTCCGGTTTGAGCGCTTGAACAATCCAGCTGAAAATCTCAGTGGAGCCGTTACCTACAATAACAAAATCTTCAGGAACCTTGTGGGCCCTGGCCAGAGCCGATATCGCCAGCTGGGCTGTTATGTGTGGATACTGTGAGACTTGATCGATGCTACGGAATAGAATATTTCTAACAAAGGAAGGCGGTCCCATAGGGTTGATATTCACGCTGAAGTCCAGAAGGACATCAGGAACTTGCGTCATTCCCAGAACAGCCGCTACGGCTTCCGGGTCACCGCCATGAGCATTTGATGTGGAATTCGGTGTCATGGTCATTCTTTCATAGTTGTCCGAGAATAAGTAAAAAAACGACGGACGCAAACATCGAAATCCAACCTGCGAACATGACAAGCCTGCAAACAGAAAGAATGTCTTTACCTGTCGCGTCTTGCGATCCGTCTCCAAGCCAGGGTTTATCATCCATGCCATCGTGATACTGCAAAGGTCCGCCAATTCGAATGCAAAGCGCACCTGCCGCAAAACTTTCCGGGTGGGCCGAGTTCGGCGACGGATGTTTCAGTCTATCTCGTAACGCCGTCTTCCAACCAGCCCGACTGTTCAAACCACACACGATGGACGCCACGAATAGAACTGGTACAGACAGACGGGCCGGGACAAAGTTCAACATGTCATCGAGCTTTGCGCTAACCCGCCCAAAATAGAGATATCGCTCGTTTTGGTAGCCGACCATCGAGTCGAGAGTATTGGTCGCCCTATAGACAAGCATGGCCGTCACGGCCCAGGGGACCGGTGAGACATGAACAAGGAGGGCACATCCTGCTCCGATAACGTACCAGTTCAATGGAGAGAAGACGCCATCAAGGAGTCCTTCGGCTACGCTTTCTACGGCGGCTCTTGCCACGCCGTGAACATCAAGAACTGCCGCGTCCCTTCCGACCATTCTCTGAACCGCTTTCCGGGCTTCCGGTAAATTGTCCTTCTCAAGGGCTTCAGCGACTGTTTTTGCATGCTTCAACAGGTCGCGAAGGGCAACACACGAATAGACCATGAATATGTCAAAGGCGACGGCAAGCCAGGGGTGACAGAGACCAAGAACATGGCGTAATCCCCAATAAGAAAACACAATGATCGTCAGCACCGTGATGGCAAGCAACCCGCCGCCGAGAACGCCTGAACATCGCAAAGAACGAAGAAACTTCTCCATTAGAGATATTGTGTGTCCGATGATTCTGACAGGATGAAGCAGATAGAGAGGATCACCCATCAGCCAATCTATGACAAAAGCCACGATTAGGACCATGACGCATTCAACGAGATCGCTCATTGTTCCTCAATCTTTCTATAGATGCATGACCTGCGAAACCGTCGTTTTTCGATGTTGGAGATTGCGCTCACAAGTCAGCGTCATTCATAGCGCCCCTGAACCGTGCAAGACCAGTTGCAGGATTGGTGTTCTGTGCCGCTACCCACTCTTCCAACTTCCTGACGGCCAATCCCTTTGTGATTGTCTCCCGACACTGGACAACCCCTTCGCGCAGACTAGCCGCTTTTCCGGCTACGTACAGGACTGCCCCTGCATTGAGACAGGTAAAATCTGTACAAGCCTCGTGCCCCTGTCCAGAGAGTGTTCTCAGAAACCGCCGTCGTTCCAACGCAAGGCTGCCGGTTGCAGCAATCTCAGAGAATGGATACAAGGCAATACCCGTTTCTTCCGGCATTAGAATCCTGGTAAGCATCCCGCTTTTATCATTAAATTCGATGATGTGGGTTTCCCCGCATACAGAAAGTTCATCCATAAACCAACCGGATATTGCATCCTGACCACACACAACCATAGCAGCCTCATATCCCGTTTCACGCATCACCTCAGCCACAAGTGCGATACGATCAGGCGCGTACACGCCCCGCACAGCGAGTTTGGGCCGCGCCGGATTTGCCAAAGATGCCGAGATATTGAGAGTTGAACCAAATCGGATTTGACTAAGAATTCGGCCCAGCGCTGCCGGATGTACTTTGGGACTCATACCGTTAAACAACCCAAGTCCGGTGCTCGCAATGCTCTGTTCAACCAAAGACACATCGCATTCCACATCAATTCCCACGGATTCAAGAATGTCAACTGTGCCGCAGAAGGACGTCAACGCGCGCGCGCCGTGACGGGCCAGATTAACGCCGCAAGCTGCTGCGACAATTGCCGCTGCGCTACTGGCGTTGAAAGTTTTCAGACGGTCCATACCGGTGCCTGAATTCTCTACGAGGGGACCAGAAACAGACACGGTAGCCGTTACCGTGTCCGCCTCTTGAATGGCCTGCCAGGCGCCAGCGATCTCTGGCGCCGTTTCGCCCTTGCTTGTGAGAGCCGCCAAGAATGCGCCCTGCTGCAGATCGGGCTGTTCGTTTCTGAGCACCTGCATGAAACAGGCATACGCCTCGTCGCGCGACAGGTTCTCGCCGTTAATCAACCGTTGTATCGTGTCTCCAAAGGCCTTTAGTTTGTCGTTGGTCATATTATGAGTCCTTATCTTGTGTTGTAGAAACAGTTGAATTGAACATGTATCCGGATGGATAGAGAAGAACCTTCATGCCTGTTCGGGTACGCACAATATCAAGAGCCGTGTCGAGTTGCGTCAGCGGCAGACGGTGAGAGATCATGTCATCCACCTTTATGGAACCAGCCGCCAGCCACTTGATCGCAGTCACACCATGGCGGTAACTGCATCCGTAAGCTCCTACAACCGTCTGCTCCAGATAATGTAAACGGTTGACATCTATCGGCCGTACGGCCGCATTAGGACTTAATCCTGAAAACACCACCAACCGACCGCGTGGGGCTAAGCGCTCCAGCGATTGGTCCAGCACGGACTCATCGCCTACGGCTGGGATCACGATATCGAACATGGCGGAGGGGGCCTCTGCCAACGCGCCGGCCCGAACACGGCGCCGTTCATCAGGCTCCACAATAGTCACATCCACCCCCAGGAAAGAGAGAACGCGAGCCAGCAAGGTCCCCGCCGGGCCGGCTCCGAAGAGGAGAGCCCGGTCACCGGATTGTGGATCGGCTCGCTCGATTGCGTTCAGGCAACAGGACAAAGGTTCCGCAAAAACTGCGGCATCAAAATCGAGCCGTTCGGGCACAGCAATCAAACAGGATTCCGGGGCGACCACATAGTCCGCAAATCCACCATCACGATGAAACCCCATGATACGCATGCTGACGCACAAATTGCCCGCACCATGCCGGCAAGAGCGACAATGACCGCAACTTGTGCCCGGGTAAAGATAAACACGTTTTTTAATCCATGACTCATCAACTCCTTTACCCACGGCGCGGACATAGCCAACAACTTCTTCGCCCGGAACGCGTGGAAGAATGAGATCGCGGTGTCCTTGTTCAATCAACTTGAGATCGGTGCGGCAAAGGCCGGCAACACCGACTTCAACAAGGACTTCACCCCCGCCCGGTTTCGGCATGGGCCGTTCGACGCACTCGAAGCGTCCTTTTTCTTTTACAACTATGGCTTTCATCTGAGATTTTCCCTATACGTTTTGTCAGGCAATATCTTAACATCCATACAATACATGCTGCCGTTCCACACGTACCAAGGTCTTCATGGGCTATGGTTTTTTTGTCCCGCGTCTCCTCCGAGACCACCAGGACGTACGGTTTGGAAGAGAGAGGATTTTTCTCCACGACCACGACTGTCTTGTAAACGTCCTCAATAATCCGGTAGTCTATTACTTCTTCCGGCGTGCCAACTTTGTGAATCCTTTCCATGTTGAGAAGCGTCAGCCGATGACAGTACTCGCCGGCCAGGTTCAGGTCGTGCAGAACCATGACCACGGTAAGACCAAAATCTCTGTTCAGCCTTCTCACAAGGTCGAGTATTCCCACCTGGTGGGTTATGTCAAGATGCGCGGTCGGTTCATCGAGAAGCAGTAGTTTGGGCTCCTGGGTGAGTGCTCGCGCCAGCAACGCAAGCTGACGTTCACCACCGCTTATTTCCCCCATAAACTGGTCTTTGAGTTTGAGTGAATCCGTCAAAGCCATAGCATTGTAGGCCATTTCCTTGTCCTTCTTTGTTTCGAGGAATTGAAACCTTCCGTAGTATAGAATTCTTCCCAACAGTACAAATTCTTCCACGGTCAGGAATCCAGTCTCAGGGCTCTGAGAGACAACAGCCATCTTACGAGCCAATTCCTTGATTTTCATCTGCCATATGTTTTTCCCGTCAAGGAGGATCTTTCCGCTTTCAGGCTTCAGTGCTCTTGTTATTGCTCTAAGAAGTGTAGTTTTCCCTGAGCCGTTAGGCCCGATTATGCTCACGACTTCGCCATCTTCCACTTGCAGATCGACATCATGAAGGGAAAAGCCGGAGTCATATCCGCACGTCAGATTGCTTATTTGGAGCATTGCTTCCCCCCCGGGACCGGCGGTTTTCCGCACAACACGTAAACAAAGATGCTTCCGCCCAGTATGCCGGTGATGACCCCTACAAGCAATTCCGTCGGGCTAATGACCGTTCGCGCCAATGCATCGCAAAAGACAAGAAACACACCGCCGCAAAGCCAGGAGGCAACGAGCAGAATCCTGTGATCACTACCCAGAAACAGTCTCATGAAATGAGGAACGACCAACCCTACAAATCCGATTACGCCCGCCACCGAAACGCTCAATCCCGTCGTTACAGACGCTAGGACAAAGAGTAGTCGTTTTGTGTTTTCCACGCTGATGCCAAGATGCAATGCCTCTTCCTCTCCGAGTGCCAGGGCGTTAAGCTCCAGGCAGAATAAATACGAGAGGGCAAGCGAGAGGACAGAAACGACAACCGCGAGCTTCACGAGAAACACATTGGGCTGTTCTAAAGAACCCATTATCCAGAAGATAATGCCATGCAGGTCTTCTACCCTTGAAACAGCCATGATAAGCGTGATCAGCGACGAACAGATAAAACTTATCATTATTCCAATAAGGAGAACATTCCGAATATTGAGGACACGTCTCCTTGTGCTCAGGAAATAAACAACGAGGATGGTTAAGGTCGCTCCAATAGATCCAAAAACCGGTAAAGACCAAATGCCGCAACGGTTGCTCAGTTTCAGAATAATGGCCAAACATACTCCGAGGGCCGCCCCGCCTGAAATCCCCATGGTGTAAGGCTCCACCAGGGGATTGCGGAACATTCCCTGTAAGATGACACCGGCAAGACTCAATGCACCGCCCACAGCAACCCCCAGAAGAATGCGGGGCAGACGAACATCACACAAGATAGTGTGTTCTATCGTGTTGCCACCGTGCACAAGAGCCGGGACAATGTTTGCGAGAGGTATATCTGTCGAACCGATGCACAATGAAACGATACATGCAGCCGCCAGAAGTCCTGTCAGAATCAATATCGCAACAATCCAATGGAGGAACCTTTTCTTCATTTTGTCTAAAAGATTACCTTCACGCCGCTCATAACAATTGTTCCAGGCATGGGATATCCCTTTATTACCTCATATTCCTGATCCAGCAAATTCTTCCCGCTGACAAATATTTCTGTCCCCTTGCCGACGGTCTGTGACACACTGGTATCAACAAGCACAAAACCGTCAACTTCACTCGTGTTGGCCCGGTCGCTATAGGCAGAATCGGTATACTCTGCGCCAAGATTCACTTTCAGTCCCCGTTCGCCTTGATACTGCAAACGACATCCACCCTTATGCTTCGGTTTATACCTCAGGTACTGATTGTGATATTCTTCACCTGTGTCTCTGGCATCCAGGAATGTGTAACTCAGTTTGATAGAAACTTGCTTGGTGCATTGAAGGTTGACTTCAGTTTCCACGCCTTGCAGACAGGCCTTGTCAATGTTGCATGCTTCCCATATCCCGTTACCCTGGGTATCAGCCCATGTTATTAGATTTTCCACTTCACTTCTGAATAAGGTGACCTGAAACAGATTTTTTGAACCAAACTCATGCTGGATTCCAACATCGTAACCAATGGATTTCTCCGGTTTCAAATCGGGATTTCCGGCAGAATAATCATCGCGCCAATAGAGGTCATCAATCGTAGGTGCCCTGAACCCGCGGCCAACAGAAGCTCTCAAACTTGTCTTATCGGTAAAGCGGTAGAGGCCACTCACCTTGGGACTGACCTCTGTCCCATACTCGGACTGGACATCACAGCGAAGTCCCGGTGTTACGATCAATGACTCAGAAAGGGATATTTCGTCCTGCAGATAGATGGCCGTGGTGGTGAGATTTTGTTTCCCTCCGATCCTGGAGCCACCTGTAATATCATTTATTATGTTCACATTATCTCTTTCAAAAAAAATTCCACCGAGGAGCAAATGTCTATCACCCAAAGGCAATGTCTGCTGGACATCCAAACCAAGTTGCTGGTTTCTGCTGATATCATCGGTAAAGAGATCAGTATCTTTGTATTCCTGCCAGTGCTGGTTAAGAAATACCTTGCTTGTTAGACAGGAGTTCTTTCCAAATTCCACTTTATGAGTGGCATCAAACCAATATCTCTCATCATCCTGAGTACAATTGGGTGATGGCCAGATTATGGCGCCGGGAATGCCCTTGTCTTGACGTGAGTAGCCGGTCGAAAATATGAGCCTTGAGTCCTGACTCAGATCGTAATTTACCTTTCCAGAGACATGATACCCGTCACATGCGCTGTTTGTCCTATACCCGTCTGATGAATTCTGACTGGCCGTGATGAGGTATCCAAGATCCCCGATCTTCGCTCCATTGCTAAGTCGAAAAATACGAGTGTCAAAAGTGCCGTAAGATGCCGACGCTTCAGTCAAGAGTTTGTCCGGGACATCTTTTGTGACGATATTGACGACTCCAGCCAAAGCGTTGGCTCCGTAAAGAACGGATGCCGGCCCTCTTATCACCTCTATCCTTTCTATCTGGTCAACCGGGTACATGGAGAGATCGGCACTCCCGACAGAAGGAAGATTAACCGGTCTTCCGTCTACCATGACCAAAACCTGATTGGCTGTGGAACCACGCAGACTTATGGAACTCCCTGCTCCCATAGCCCCATAAGAGTTTACTCTCGCGCCCGCAGATTCCCTCAGCGCCTCGCCAACATTTTGCGCCTTCATCTCTTCAATCCGCTCTTTGGAAATCACCGAAGCGCTTACGCCCACATCATTGAGGGCATGAGGGATTCGAGTTCCGGTGACAACTATTGTGCCCAGTTCGTTCGTAGCAAGGGTTGCTTGCCCTTCGTGATTCGTTTGCGACCAGCTGTCCATTGAAAATCCCAACGCTGCCACAATCCCAATTACCACTGCCATTTTCTGCGTACTTGTCTGCATGCCAATCTCCTTTCTGTGTTTTTCCTGATATTCGTATTCAGCAACTTTCTCCAACTTGTGTATGTATTTCCTCACTTGTTTTTTTCCTTGAAAAGGCTTAATGCACCGTGACATTCACAGGCGATTCCCACCGCCAGTGTTTTCGGCTTTTTAAGCTCAATCTCCTCCATAAATGCCAGGATGTCCGATGTTCTGATGGCGCCAATTCCATCGGCTATGGTTTCGGTCGCAAAGATTCTTCCGCAATCGAATAATTCGAAAATGGCGTATTCCAGAAGCCTGAACAAAGGTGCGGGTCTTGGCTCGTGTGTTAATGTGCATCTGCTCCGGGAAGGTGGGCAATCCTCCCGGCATAATTTTCCTTGGATCATGTAGCTGGAGATAATCGTCGCATGGGTCTCGTCACAACTGAGAATCAAGCTTTGCGGAAGTTTTCCCATCACCTTTGGAAGAGAAT
>MHBM01000078.1 GCA_001804885.1 Lentisphaerae bacterium RIFOXYA12_FULL_48_11 | reverse complement strand
AGAAACAAGATCCTTGGCAAACTTTCCCTTACTGTCCAACGGTGCATTGGCCTGTGCTATAATAAACTTTTCTTCCTGATCAGCTGTCAGAAAGTCAACCTGATCAGTAACGGTACCATTCATGACCTTCAAGTAAGGGCTCTCAATAAAACCAAAATCATTTACCCTTGCATAAATACTGAGAGATGAAATCAACCCAATATTCGGCCCTTCAGGAGTCTCAATAGGACATATTCGCCCATAATGACTGCTGTGAACGTCACGCACCTCAAATCCTGCTCGCTCGCGACTCAAGCCACCTGGACCGAGAGCGCTTAACCTGCGCCTATGCGCCAATTCAGAAAGTGGGTTTGTCTGATCCATGAACTGACTTAACTGACTACGTCCAAAGAAATCCTGCACAACAGCAGATAGAGACTTCGAATTAACCAGCCTCTGTGGGGTAAGCGTACCGGTTGCAGGATCAAACAAAGTCATTCGTTCTCGAATCAGCCTCTCCGTCCTAGCCAGACCAACACGACACTGGTTTTCGAGCAATTCACCGACTGTACGTACGCGGCGACTACCGAGATGATCTATGTCATCGACACTTTCCTGCCCCTTGCGAATATTGATAAGGTGACGCACTGTCTCAATTACATCCTGCTTATCGAGAACCCGCAGGTCATCATCAACTTTACCCTGCAATCCAAGCTTGTGGTTAATTTTATAACGACCCACTCTGCCCAAGTCATATCTCCTCGGGTCAAAGAAGAGACGTTTCAGCAACTGACGAGCATTCGAGGGAGTTGCCGGATCTCCAGGTCTTAGTCTATGGTAAATATCCTTGAGGGCATCATCAGCCGAATGGGTCTGATCAGCCTTTACACTCTCGATGAATATGCCCTGATCCCACGATGCATCAATGAGATCAACAGTCTTGAAACCTGCAGCCACCATCTGCTTCAGTGCTGTTTCTGTTACAACTTCATATTTACGGGCAAGAACCGTTTTGGAGTCAATATCAACAACATCGTCCTTAAAGAAACGGTAAGTAATTTCTTCTTCAGTAAGCTCTCTATTCAGTCTTATTTTTTCAAACTTGTAGAAAAGTCCCAACAACTCTTCATCCGTGCCATAACCAAGGGCTCTTAAAAATGTCGTGGCAAGGAACTTTCTTCTCCGGCGCTTCCTGTCCATGTAAATCCAGATAAGATCCGAAGTATCAAACTGAATCTCAATCCAGCTACCCCTGTCAGGGATAACACGCATGGAATAAAGCATTGAACCATTTGAATGAAGCGCCTGTTCGGAACATATACCAGGCGACCGGTGCAACTGACTCACGACCACACGCTCTGCGCCATTGACGACGAAAGATCCGTGCTCGGTCATAAGGGGAATCTCCCCCATGTATACATCTTCTTCGCGAACTTCGTCACTTTCCTTCAACCTGAAGGTGACATGGAGGGGCCCTGCATAAGTCTGCCCGTCCAGTAGAGTTTCGATGGGACCCATTTTGGGCAAAGCCAGCTCGTACTTGACAAAATCAAGAACATATCGCCCATCATAACTCTCAATGGGAAATACTTCCCTGAAAATACCCTGCAGCCCCTGCCTCTTACGCCGAAGCGAATTCACGTCCATCTGAAGAAAATCATTATATGATTTCGTCTGAACTTCAATCAGATCAGGCGGATCTATGACGGCTTTGAGCTTCCCAAAATCTATTCTCTCTACCATCCGGCACCTCGTGTTCCAACAAATGAAAAAAAACTAACTACTAGTTTCTGCACCAGTTTCCAAACGACTTACTTAACCTCTACCGTAGCACCTGCTGCTTCGAGCTTCTTCTTCATCTCGGCAGCCTGGTCCTTGGTAACTCCTTCCTTAACTGTCTTAGGAGCACCTTCGACCATATCCTTCGAATCCTTCAGGCCGAGACCGGTGATTGCACGGATTTCCTTGATGACGTTGATCTTGTTTGCACCAGCATTGGCAAGAACAACAGTAAACTCTGTTTTCTCTTCAGCCTTTGCATCAGCAGCCGCTCCACCAGCCGCTCCACCAGCCGCAACCGCTACCGGCGCCGCAGCGCTGACACCAAGTTTCTGCTCAAGAGCCTTTACAAGCTGTGAGAGCTCAAGAACCGTAATTCCTTCTATCCAGCTGACGAACTCAGCCATCTTACCTGTTACTTCAACTTTATTTTCAACATTACCTTCAGTCATGACATGACTCCTTATTCTTCTTACTGACCCTTAGCTTTCTTTTCTTCAACCGCTTTCAGAACATAGAGCAGGCTGCACACCTTCTGATGCATCACGCCAACCAGCTGCGACATTGGGGCCGCTATAGTACCAACCAATCTCGCACGCATAATTTCGATCGACGGAATATTGGCGATTGCTTCAATATCTGAGGCGGATATAAGTTTGTCGCCAAGTCTGCCACCCTTTACTGTCAGCAGTTCGTTTTCCTTTTTGAAACTCTTGAGAAGTTTTGCCACCTGGGAAACATCACCAGTACCAGCTATAACCGCGGATGGACCATCCATGAATTTGGAAATATCGCCCCACCCCAACTCTTCTGCCACTCGCTTGAAGAAAGTATTCTTCACAACCAGAAGACGCGTTTTCATATGGGCAAGCTGAATGCGAAGGGTATTAATCTGATCAACCCTTAATCCCTTGAAATTCATGAGAAATGCGTAGCTTTTCCCTTCGACAGCTTCGCGTATTTCCCTAAGTATGGCCGTTTTTTCCTGTCTCATCGGAACCCCCTAAACGCAATCAGTCTTTGATATTAACACGCAGTCCAACACCCATGGTTGAACTCACCGTGCAGGTCTTAATATAAACACCCTTGAATCCGGAAGGCTTACCGCCTTTGACTCCGGAAATAATGCTGTTAGCATTCTCAACAAGCTTATCAGCCGCAAACGAAAGCTTTCCAAAAGGCACACTCACGTTTCCGTGACGGTCCATTCTGAACTCCACCTTTCCGGCCTTGCTCTGAGCAACAGCAGTAGCCGTATCATCAGTAACCGTACCGGTCTTTGGATTTGGCATAAGACCTCGTGGTCCAAGAACTTTACCAAGCTTACGTACCTCCTTCATGGCATCGGGCGTTGCAATGGCGACATCAAAATCCACCCAGCCGCCCTTGACTTTCTCAATCAAATCTTCATTTCCAACAAAGTCAGCACCGGCTGCCTTGGCGGCATCTGCAGCAGCGCCGGCTGCAAAAACAAGAATTTTGACTTTTTTGCCCGAACCGTGCGGCAAGGCAACAGTACCTCGAACAGTCTGTTCAGTCTTCTTGGGATCAACTCCCAGCCTGAACGCAATCTCTGCAGTTTCATCGAACTTTGCTAGAGCATTGTCTTTTACGAAATTCACTGCAACCGCAAGCTCGACAATTCCTTCCGGAGCCTTTTTTACAACTTCTCGATATTTTTTTCCGTGCTTTGCCATGAAATCACCCTGGAAATTACAGTCTTAGTCCTTTACGTCAATCCCCATACTACGGGCTGTTCCTTCAATGATGCGCATCCCTTTTTCCTCATTGCGCGCATTCATATCCTTCGCTTTCAGCTTTACAATCTCCTTGATCTGAGCACGGGTCACAGTACCAACCTTGTCCCGATTGGGAACCCCCGAACCCTTTGCCAAACCTGCTGCACGCTTCAACAGCGATGACGCAGGCGGACTCTTTGTTATAAATGTAAAAGATTTGTCCTGATAAACCGTAATAATGACAGGAACAACAAGTCCTGCCTGGGACTGGGTAGCGGCATTAAATTCTTTGCAAAATGCCATTATGTTAATACCCTGCTGTCCGAGCGCCGGGCCGACCGGAGGCGCAGGATTAGCCTGTCCCGCTGGTATCTGCAACTTAACTTTACCTGTTACTTTCTTTGCCATCTCAACCTCTCAAATTACAGCAAACTCTCCGGGATTACGCCTTACCCGGCTTACGATCTTTCCACCTGCCAATACTCAAGCTCTACGGGCGCTGAACGACCAAAAATAGCAACTGAAACCTTAAGCTTACCACGCTCAGGATCCACCTCTTCAACAACACCGCTGAAATTCAGGAAGGGACCATCAGTAATCTTCACCGTTTCCCCAGGCTCAAAAACAACTTTAGGCTTAACCTTTTCCTTCTTTTCCTCGGCCTGATTAAGAATCATTTCAACTTCTTCCGGCCTCAACGAAACAGGCTTTTCACCCCCTATGAAACCGATAATCCCAGGTGTCTCGCGGATAAAGTTCCAAGATTTTTCTTCAAGCTTTTTATCTTCACCATAGAGCGCCATATGCACAAGCACGTATCCCGGAAAGAACTTTCTCGTTGTTGTCGAGCGAACACCTTTCTTTACCTCCGAGACTTTCTCGGTAGGAATGACTACCTCATCAACGTAATCAGAAACCTCTTCCTGTTTGAGGCGCTTCATTATGCTTTCCCTTACCTTCATTTCCTGACCGGTAAGAGTATGAATAACAAACCATTCTTTTTGCATAGCAATCAACCGTTCGAAGCCATTGTCAGGAGCCATCTGAACAACGTTACAAGAATCTTGTCACTTATCCCCACAAACGTACTCAAAAGGAACAACGAAAAGATCACAACCGCCGTCGACTCCACCAGTTCCTGTTTTTCCGGCCATGATGACTTTTTCATTTCCCCGATGACTTCATCGAAGAAAAGTTTCACAGCCTCCACAATTTTCTTCAGTCTTTCCATCAAACATTCTCAATTACAAACAACCAGAACCGCACATCCTCTCCGCGTACCCCGACCCTTCTCATCAGCTCAACAGCCAATGGCAGGCCAGGAGGGACTTGAACCCCCAACAACCGGTTTTGGAGACCGGTGCTCTGCCAGTTGAGCTACTGGCCTGTAACACTCACAAGAGTCTACTTGGTCTCCTTGTGCAGAGTACGCTTCTTTTCAAACCGGCAGAACTTTACTTTCTCCAACCGGTTTGGCGTACTTCTCTTGTCCTTGGTCGTCGTGTAATTGCGACGCTTGCACTCAGTGCAGGCCAATATGACAAGCTCTCTTGGCATTCCGGGGCAAACTCCGTTCTTTATCTATTATAAAGGTAATAGCACCTGTTTAGTATTCAACTTTACTATTCAATTATCTTGGCAACCGTACCGGCACCAACCGTGCGTCCACCTTCTCGAATTGCAAAACGCATTTTCTCTTCCATGGCTATAGGCACAATCAATTTAACATCCATACTTGTGTTGTCACCAGGCATAACCATTTCCACACCCTCAGGAAGAGTAATGTCTCCGGTTACATCCGTTGTACGGAAATAGAACTGTGGCCGATACCCCTTAAAGAACGCCGTATGGCGTCCGCCTTCATCCTTGCTCAGAATGTAGACTTCCGCTTTGAAAGTCGTATGAGGAGTAATCGAACCTGGCTTTGCCAGAACCTGACCACGCTCCACATCTTCTTTCTTCGTTCCACGGAGAAGCGCACCAATATTGTCTCCCGCACGGCCCTCATCGAGAAGCTTGCGGAACATTTCAACGCCTGTCACCGTCGTCTTCTGCGTAGGTTTCAATCCGACGATTTCAATCTCATCACCAACCTTGACAATACCACGCTCCACCCTGCCAGTGACAACCGTTCCACGACCTTCGATCGAGAACACGTCTTCAATAGGCATAAGGAAAGCCTGATCAATAATTCTCACGGGTTCCGGAATATGAGCATCCAGCGCAGTCATCAACTCAACAATCGCCTTGCAGGCAGGATCATCGGGCGTCGCGGCTTTGGTAGCCGACAATGCATCACCACGCACAATCGGAATCTTATCGCCAGGATATTCGTACTTAGTGAGAAGCTCTCTGATCTCAAGATCAACAAGATCCAGAAGTTCCGGATCATCAACAAGGTCGACCTTATTCAGGAACACAACAATGGCAGGCACACCCACCTGACGAGCCAGAAGGATATGCTCACGCGTCTGAGGCATCGGGCCGTCAGCAGCGCTGACGACAAGAATGGCTCCGTCCATCTGGGCCGCACCTGTAATCATGTTCTTGACATAATCGGCATGACCGGGGCAATCAACGTGAGCATAATGACGTTTGTCACTGCTATACTCAACGTGCGAAGTTGCGATGGTCAGAATCTTTGTGGGATCGCGACGTCCCTGAGAAGCAGAAGCCTTGGCAACATCATCATAAGATATGAATGTGCTCAGCCCTCGTAATGACTGAACTTTTGTGATCGCAGCAGTCAATGTTGTCTTGCCATGGTCAACGTGACCAATCGTTCCAACGTTTACATGGGGCTTCGTTCGTTCAAATTTCTCTTTTGCCATGACTGTATCCTCCGCTTATTTTGACACTTGTTTTCTATGTTACTTTTTTCCAACTCATGGAGCCCACGAGCGGAATCGAACCGCTGACCTCATCCTTACCAAGGATGTGCTCTACCAACTGAGCTACATGGGCTCGATTCCCAACACCCACTCCAAACGGCAGAAAACAACAGAGAACAACTCCCCACTCGCAACAAAAACACTTACATTATGGAGAGTGGCTCTGTCGTCTTCTAATCCGATACCAAAATTTAGCCCTTACTACCCCAAAGAAACGCGAAACAATGGCACACAGCGTGCCATGCTGTCAACTTTTTTTTCATTTTTTTATTATTTTTTTTCACTTAAGATTAAACCCTCTTATTTATCCAAAAATCAGCCTCATCATACTTTACCCGACAGTTAAATTGAGATTTAACACAAAAGGGCAAGAATCTTCATTAATGACCGAACATTCTTATCTATTTCACAACTAAATGGTTACACCAATAAAGACAAAACACTCTATTTTTTCCGCAACAAGCTACTCAACCTTATTGCTTGTGCAACAATCATTAGATAATCAAAAAGAACATTAAACCCATACTTGGCGATCCATCGTCCTGTATTGTATCGCCTCCGAAACATGTTGCGGCTGAATATTCTCAGAGCAATCAAGATCAGCAATTGTTCGGGACACCTTGAGAATCCGATCATATGCGCGAGCACTGAGATTTAACTCCATTATCGCCATTTTAAGATAATCATGTGCAGCCGTACCCAACCTGCAATATTTCTGGATCTGTTTTGGCCCCATACCCGCATTGCAGTGAATTTTCTTCTGCTCCTTAAACCTTTCCTGCTGGATTTTCCTTCCCTTTATTATTCTAGCTCTGATCGCAGCTGACGATTCAGCGCCATCTGCAACTGAAAACTCGTGATGCCTGATACTGGGGACTTCAATGTGAATATCTATTCTGTCCAGTAGCGGACCAGAAATTTTATTCCTGTAATTCTGGACCTGGTTCGAAGTACACCTACACTCTCGCTTAGGATCACCGAAATACCCACATGGACATGGATTCATTGCAGAGACAAGCATGAATTGGCATGGGAAAGTTACACTCGCAGCAGCTCTCGATATCGTCACAGCCCCCTCCTCAAGCGGCTGCCTGAGCACCTCCAGCACATTACGATGAAACTCTGGAAGTTCATCAAGGAAAAGGACACCTCTATGTGCCAGGCTTACTTCTCCAGGCATGGGATGGGAACCACCACCCAGTAACCCGGCATCCGAAATAGTATGATGCGGAGAGCGGAAAGGACGCCGCGTTACAAGCGCATGGTGCGGCTTGAGAATCCCACTAATACTATGAATCTTTGTTGTTTCCAAAGCTTCTTCGATCTGCATTTCTGCAAGAATTGAAGGAATACGTTTTGCCAACATTGTTTTTCCGGACCCAGGGGGATTAGATAGTCACTATAATGTCCTTGATTTATTAAGGAATTCCTTATATAATTCAGAAAAAGGTAGAAAAGGGAATAAAATGGACGAAACCCTATATAGAGGAAAGACAGCATATATCTATGCCAGGACATCTTCAGATGATGGAGATTACACCCGAAGCATAGCCAGGCAAGAGGGCAAGAAGAGCAAAGATATAAGGAAGAAGGAATCCATTGAGGAACAGATTCGGCTGAGCGAAGCCAAATGTCATTCACTCGGACTCACCATAAAGGGTAAATTTACTGATACCGGATTTTCAGGAAGAATGTACCCCACTGGTTATGAAGCCACTGATGATACCGACTGTGAAGAATATTTCCAGCAACACATCCACATTAAGAAAAAGAAATCCAGAACTGACTTTGGAAAGTTATTAGATTCAGAGCGTGTTGATTATTTGGTGGTTCGAGATTTGTCACGAGTGGTAAGGCCATATAAAGATTCTTTTGTAGCAAAGAAAATCTGGCAGCTCCTGCGAAAGAAAAAGACCGGACTGATCACAACAGAAGAAGGAGAGATTGATCAGGATAAGTTTCATGACAGATTAGTCCGGGATCTCAGGATGCAGATTGAAGATGAGATTAAGCAGAAAGAAATTCAAAGGTGCATCCAGACCTTAACTGCCAACAAGAACAATGGCTCTCTTGCAAGCGGTGTTAAGTGTCTCGGATTCATTTCCAAGAAAGACAGGAAATTCCCAGATCCGCCAGCCGTTATTGAAATTCCCGATGAATTAAAAACTGTCAGACTTATTTTCGACAAGTATCTTCATTGGTTAACAAAGAGCAGAATTGACGAGCATATAAAGAAATGGGCTGATCCGGATAAACAGAAATACATCCAATCATTGTCCCAGCAAGAAAGAGACGAATACAATGACGCTCTGAATCTTTTACAGATTGCCAACTTCCTTAATGACGAGAAGAAGATATTTACAAAAGAAGGCAACCTATGGAGTGTCAATCAAGTGAGAAAGATTCTGCTCAGGCCCTGGTATGCAGGACTTCAATATAATACCGGCGGCGCCTTGATTGATTCCAAGGTATTTCCGACTGGTGATAAGGCCACTATAACAACTGATGAGTTCTACCGGGTACAGGCTGATTTCAACACAAGGAAAGATCGTTTAGCTGAAAAAGACCCTCATACCCCTGGACCTGCTATTGGCACCAGACAGGAAGATGGAGTCTGTCATCCATTTTCGGGCCTGATTCGGTGTGGTATCTGCGGGAAACATATGTATGTCAGCAAGGTTATCAATCCTTACTATAAGGATAAGATCCTAGTGTCCTGTTTCCATTACATATGCAAGACACCTCAGAACACAAAAGACCCTGCATATGAGCAATGTAAGCAATCCAGGATCAAGGAGCAGTATCCTCAGAAATCACTGGAACTGGGAATTACCCCGAATGGGCTTGGCTTGATAGAAGCATTATTCCCCCTGTTATTCTATGGGTACATTCCGAAGCATATTGAAAGAATACATTCCACGCCAAAGATGATTGATAAACGCCAGCAGTTGAAATACCAGCTGGATCAGTTGAAAGAGCAAGACGAGTTACATTTCTCACAGCAGGCGCGGAAGATTATTGATGATGAACAGTTTGCTCATGGTATGGCACGTATTAGAAATGAGCGGGCTGATTTAAGAAAACAGCTTATGGAGATAGAGCAGCAAATCATGGAGTTACAAACAGATTCCGTTTCCATACCAGATGAGTTGTTTCTGGACCCGAAGCAGATGTCCCTGGAAACCATGCAGGAACTGGCTCATGATATATTTAAAGAGATATTAGTTTACCCTGACAAGATAACAGTGGTATTGAAAAAAGAGAATCCGACGACACACAAGAATTACTTCTTTGATATAGGAAGGGTAAGGTATAGAAACTCCAGGGATTTACCTTTCTGGAAGGCGCGGATAAATTCAAAAGTAATTACCCCAGAAACAAAGGTCGGTGTTGCATATTATTATCCAAGCACCCTTAAAGGATATTACCGCGAAATCAATATTCCTTATCATGACCAGCATCTTGAAGTTGTATTACTTGGAAGAAATACCGGCCTCGATAAGAAAAGAAGCGAACCGTTGCCCAAGCTCACATGGTACGATAGACATTTAGCAGAGGAGAAAATGTATGGCACTCCACCTGGTTATGGTCGGCAGTTGGAAATAAATTCCCAGGCATTCTTTGGTTCCACGATGACCACTTATCCAGAAGAAGGAACAGTACCGCCACAGCCAGAGATGACAGATAAACCAGTAGAGAAACTTCCTGACGATTATTCCCCTTTTGAATAAACTGCGCGTAATAGGTTCAATCGTAAATTGTAAAAACTTGTTGAACCAGCCTTTCGCATATACGGCGCGGAATCAATTCGTTCGGGTTATCCATTGTATTAATCTGAAGAACTGAGGCAGGGAGGAAACACCCTTACGCCAAGTCCGCACGAAAACATATTCATGTTTTCAGACTATAGATTCATCTAACGCATGAACTTCAATCACGCGTTACCGGGATGATTCAACCCCTGAATGCTATCAACCCATCGATGATTGTCAGATACTAACCACTTTCTCAATTACCTGTCCGCATTCGGTGCTCCGGGATACTGCACTCTGGATTCTGACCGATAACGTTCACTTTGTAAGTACCACCCTTGGGACATATCGGCATCTTTGCACCCTTTATATACTGCAACATCGCAGGAATTTCTACCTGTACTCCATCGGCTTTCTTTGCAGACAGAGCCCACTGTTCTTTTGCGGAATCAAGCATCCTGAGATTGTTGATACATGCATTTTGCTGGGCCGTATTCCTGGCCTTGACAAAACTCGGAATCGCTATCGCAGCCAGAAGTCCAACAGGCGCAATCATGGTGCTACCGATCATTTCCCTGCCGCTTGATGACGATATACCCGTAACAAGGATTCCTGACTTGCAGTTCACAAAAGTAAAGGCACCCTCCATACTATTCTGACGTGAAACCCAGTCACGTATTATGGCTGCAGCCTGTGGGCTAGTCTTCTCTGTCTGCGCTAGATTGGATATCTGAATATCATAAATTGTCTTCATTAACCTCGGACTAACGTACAGAACTCCGTTGTTAACATCAGACAGTCCCTGGAATAATTTCTTGTAATGTGCAGTCGCCGTCAAACCACTATTGCCGCCGGAAGCTTTGATCGCCGTGGTGATAACCTGCAGCGTGGTTCCAAACAGGAAATACTTGCCATGCATTGCGTATGAAAGCTGTACAGGAATAGGCATTGGCAATGGCATATTAACGGTGTTGATTGTTGTGGATTCCACCTGTACCTGCGTCACCGGCATCTTACTTTTCGCAAGAATGTTACCCATGAACTTCATCATCGAATCATCATTCACTGCAAAGCCTATCAGAATGGTTGGCTGTGGAATTTTCAATGGTTCTTCGCCAAGCTTCTTCGGGAAGTTCATCATTGCGTTCTCGGAAAGCTGGAGAGAGAAAAATCCTTCACCATTGAGCGATGCAAACAGTTTGTCTACATCAACACCCACGTTAGTCGCACTGCCGGAAAGCCACTGGTTGAATTCCAGAACCGTTTTGGGGCTACCCATTTCGGCTATTCCCGACTTGAACATCTTCCATATCTCATTGAGTTCACCAGTACCGGCACGTACCAAAACCGTATCAGCTGGCAGCATTGAAAGGCATGAAAGCTTCTGTGGCGCCGTGCCAACAAACCCACGCCATATCGGCATCACGGATGATGCAGGATCACGCGCAAGGAATCCCTTTATCGTATTCAATCCATCTGACCTGGGAAGAACGCTCATGCCGAACCCCTGCATACCGTAGCAACCGTTCTTCTGCAGGAATCCCGGAATCTTATTGATTACATTCTTAAACGCCTGATCATCCTTGTTTGTGTCCGGCACAATACCCATGATCTGAACGAGGTTGTTCACCTGTTCCTGAACGAAACCTTCCATGTTCGCGACAATCAACAGGTCTCCTCCAATGTCAAGGTTGGCCACTATCTGGTTATAACGCTCCTTGGATGCGGCCGGGTTCTTTACTGTCTGAGCAGTAACCGTATCAGCCGAATAAGATGTTGATGTAAGACAAGCCAATAAACACACAACGCATGAAACAAGAAACCTTTTAGACATGACTACCTCCCTCACGTTTTGAAACATTGTCACGACTTGACCATCGTTAAGATATATCGTTCAAGGTCCTAAATAAAGGCGAAATCTCAAATTGAAGAATCCTGTTGAACCAGCCTCCCGTATATACCGAGAGGAGGCGGAATCGCTAATAATACCATTGTAAACGTTTGAATCTCTGTATGTTATGAGTCCTGTTAAATCAAACTAATCAGACATCAGCTGCGGGATATGGAAAACCTTTTGGTTTTTCAATACCCTTATCAAGGTGTTTACGCAACGCTGCATCACATACAGCATATCCCCAATTGATCAACTTTTCTTGATCACTCTTTTTCAGTTCTTTAAGCCTGGTATCTATGTCGGCAAGCTTCTGCGTCTTCTTTTCAGGGCAATCTAATGCATCTGCCAACTCATAATCCTTTATTTGGGTACGAATGCCCCAATAAGCTCCACTGCGACTCATAGATCCACTTTTCAATTTGAACGATTCTATTAATTGACGCTTACGAAGACATCTTACCTGATTATCAACGACATCCAAAATTCGTTTGGTATGCAGAGCCCACTCACTCGCCGGTTTCTCATCTGCCTCCATTTGGCCGCCGCCATCACTTACAAGTATTGTCTGATACCGTTTCCATGCTGTCTCCAAACCCAGATTGTCATATACACCACCATCAGTAAGAACAGCCTGCTTAATATAAGGGCTCTTGTGGAGTGGAGCTTTACGGTCTGGCAGAACAGCCCTCGGATTAAGATCCAGTGTTGCCGGCGATAGAAAAGGAGGAAATGCAGAGGATGCCGCTACTGCCATCGCCAAAGGCACTTTGGGATTCGGCCACCGTCCGACTAGATAATCAGCCATATAGGGCTTTGAGAATCTCCATAATGCACCGCTCTGAACATTTGTGGCATTGAGAACAAACCGTGGGCCCTCTGTATCAGAAGGCAAATCTTGTAATGTTGCCCCATGGAATAGGACAGAGTCATAACTTTTGACTACCTTATCCGCAACAGTTCCGAACCATAATTTCCCCTTGAGGACAGAAGGATAATCAATCGTACGTGAAGCCATATCCCGGACTGGATTGACAATTTCATCAATCAAAGACACCGCAACATTATCGGCATTAAAATTAAGTTTTGACCACTTTAATCCAAGTACACCCGCAGTAATTGAACCACCAGAAACACTTGAAATTCTTTTCAGCGTCCTGAGCAATCCCGTTTCATTCAAACGAATCAATGCACCAAGATGAAATACCATGGCCCGGTAACCGCCACCCGATAAACAGAGCGCCATCCCCTTTTCAGGTCCCTTGGCGAATTTGTCAGGCTCAATGAATGATACTGGAGCAGTCGTAATAAGTTTCTTGTTGATATCGACAGACATGATGTACCTCCCAGTTGTATGTCATCTTTACCAAAAGGATGCTTGAATATCAATATTATCCATGCCGACCTCAGATAAAAGTAAAAGACCGGCGAGCAAACAAAAAGGAAACTGGGAGGCGTCCTTAAAGTCAAATCGACTGGTCGAATCGATTCCCGAGAACGGGTACTCGCCGGTAGAGCGCTGTCATATACTATCGAGCACGATTAGTTTCAAGAAACTTTCCAATACTGTCCCTGCCTTCATGGGTGTCCGTTAATGCACTATATCCTTTTGAGCGTAGCTCCGTAAGCAGGGCAATCCACTCATTGTGATTCCATGACTTACGTCCCTTCAGCCATGCCTTCAGTTCTTTCGTTGGAAATTTTGGTTTACTATTTATTTTTATTGCCATTGTCCTGCTCTCCTTTTCATGCCGATATCATTACCACCGAATGAAAGATATACACGAAAATAATTGTTAAATTAGAATTTATGCGATAAGGGTTTTCCCTACAATGCTATCAGGGTTTTACTTACATTTATTATAGGTATTATCAATTTCTAATACGTCCAAACGATAACTTTCAGGAAGTGGTTCATAACGCTTTTACTCATTCCCTTCCAGAAGGGGCCAGCATCCAAATGCCTGACGAGAATCCTTGATGAGGTGAATACGGAGGGCGCTTAACATCCACAGCCCCTATTTCCCGTTAACCGGAAACCCCCTATTCTTTGCAACTCAGCGGGAATCTGAGAATCTGAAATGGCGAAGATATGCGGGATACCTGTAAATACAAATATCACGCTTTCCTGGCAGCCCCCCACTACTCCTTGTAAGGTTTCCGACCACGTTATCCAAAAAAACAGTACACATGTTATCTCAAATGGCAACTAGACGGGCTTTTAGTTGGCGATGTTAGAATTGAGCATTACGGCAAGAGAGAGGGGCGGTGTATTTCTATTTGATATCTTTACGACGAACACATCCCAAGCTGACTGAGCCATATTGCTGTTGATATAATTCGATTATATTTTCAAGTTTTTCGAGGATAAATGGAGCGCCCCCCATCACCTCCGTTCTTGGTAAACACAACATCATCGGCTATGTAAACACACTAATGGATGGCGCTCCTACGCCCGTTGTAATTATGACTGGATGTTCTCTGTCCCCTGAAGAAATGGAGAGATTACAGGAAAAAGTTTCTGCTATCATTAACGAACATTTAATAAAGAAGAGTTTGAGGAAATATTGAAGAAGTTACTGTGAGATTCGCCAAATCAACGTCTTACTGACATCGCCAAACATATCAAACGGACTGGTCGCAGGGTTTCGCATATCCTTGACCACATGCGTGTATATCATCGTCGTCTCCACCTTCTTATGACCCAGATAGGTCTGAATTTGCCGGAGATCCACGTTGTTCAGCAACAGAGTTGTGGCAAAGCTGGGCGGGAACCTACGTCATGAACCGCCGGACCCACCGGACGTGGTATGGAACGTATTTCTCCGTCACAGTTCGGTTTCTCAGAAATGCTCCCACAAAAGACAACTCACAACTCGTTATACTTGAGTTTGTTATCCATACAGCGTCTACTTATTTCCCAATATGTCCAGTGGGCATAAGCGGGATATTAAGGGGTAAGTTGCGCAGGAAAAGGGGCTATTTGACCCCATTCCCATGATTGTGAACCCCCGATATGACAAGTTGTCATAAACGTGTATTTTACCTGTTATTTGTTTACTGTTGAGGAAAGGAAATCTTTAGAACTTACCCTCGTTTCAGGTCAAGATTGACTTAATTATCTAATGATTTCTTTGATTTCGGTGTCGGAGTCTCTATAATTGTCACAATTGGGAATATGTGGTATTTTATCCCACAAAAGACAAGTTGTCAGATAGGATATTTCGGCAAGGAGAAAAATGATTATTATCAACAGATATGTACTATTAATTGGACTGTTCATGTTGAATTTTATCATTTACGCCCAAGCACAAGAGACAAACGCACCAACCAAGGCCATAGAATATCCTTCAATAAGCTCAGACACTTTCAAGAAATTGTTTTACGATATGATGTGGATTGAATCGGGCAAGGAAATGTGGCGAATACAATCCACAAAAACAAATGGCGTACCTGCTGAGACAAATAACATCATTCAATATATG
>MHBM01000077.1:15255-15521 GCA_001804885.1 Lentisphaerae bacterium RIFOXYA12_FULL_48_11 | reverse complement strand
CCTGCAATTGCGGCTGCATTTGCTCGCATAATGGTCCTGGCGACATCCAGTAAACCATTGCCAGATACAAATGCAGATATTTTTCCACGTTTGCTTGCCAGTGCGTAGGCCTGATAAATAAATCGCCATCCTGTAAGAAAAGGTAATGCGATGAGGAGAGGTAGTGGGAAATTCTTTATTGCCACCCAGTAATGATTACGCTCTATCCAGAATACTTTATTCAATGAGAAAGCTCCGCCGGTTTTTGAATAAAAATGGATAATTCT
>MHBM01000077.1:0-15219 GCA_001804885.1 Lentisphaerae bacterium RIFOXYA12_FULL_48_11 | reverse complement strand
GAGGATACGCAGGCTGAGGTCGGTATCCTCACAGTAAGCGAAGAAGCTTTCGTCGAAAGCGCCAGTCTCCTTGATTGTTTCGTTCCTGATGAGACATGCACAACCGCTGAAGGCGAGTACTTGTCGCTGTTTCTGAATTATTGAGATTGAAATTCCCTGCAATGCCTGTCTGGACATGCCGTCAAGTGCAAGTAGTACGCCACAGGAATCAAGTGTTTCGGGGCTGTTGCCATCTATTACCATCGATGCGACTGCTCCGATTCGGGGATTCGATTCTGCCGCGAGCACCAGGTTCTTCAACCATGATGGATCAGCTTTGGCATCGTTATTTATCAATGCAATATACTTTCCGCTGGAAATGCGGATACCTGCGTTGTTTCCGCCAGCAAAGCCAATGTTTTTCTCTAAACGCAGCCATTTTACCGATGGGAATTCGTTGCCAATATTTGCCCTAAGATCTGCATCTGACCCATTATCAACGGCGATAATTTCGAAGTTTGGGTAGTCCTGCACTGTAAGACTCGCGAGACATATTCTAAGGAAATCCGCACAATTGAATGATACCGTTACCACCGAAACAAAGGGCAAATCTGTAGATTGTTCATTATCAGTCATTACTTTTTCCTGACATGACATTAAAGAGAGGGGGGATACTCTTGAGCATTGGCACAATGAGCCTTGGATGGTGTAGTGTTTCGATCAGATGGTCGATAATGACATTTGGGCGAAGATAAAACGCCCTGATGATGTCACTTCTGGCTTTTTCCATATCATTTTTTGTAAAGCCATTTGGTATGAAGACTGTATTGAGAGTGTTCATTTTTCGCCAATCGCGTTCAAACTGACCGTACTCGTGTGCATTTGCATAGATTTCTGTGCCCGGGAAGGGGGTCAATTGCATTACACTGATATCATTTAATGGCAATGATAGTGATAATTCTCTGGTAAGGCGGATGGATTCATGGGATTCGCCGGGGAAACCTATCATGAAAAACCCCTTGGTTCTAAGGTTCGCTGCCCGGCAGCATTCTACTGCTGCTCTGATCTGAGAAATATCCAGTCGCTTGTTTGTTTTCTTCAGGAGTCTCTCGTCCCCGCTTTCAATACCAAATGATATATGCCAGCATCCGGCCCTTTTCATGGTTGTTGCAAGATCGCTGTTGATACGGTCCGCGCGTCCCAGGCATGACCATGATATGTCTATTTCTTCGGATATTATCATTTTACAGAATTCGGTGACCCATGTGGATGACATTATAAATGTATCATCTTCAATGAGAATTTCCTTAACACCGTGATTATAGCGCAGATCTTTGAGTAGGTTGATTGCGTATGAAGGACTGTATGAACGGCAGCGATGGCCGAAAACGGAACGGTCGCAGAATGTACAGCTGTTTGGGCATCCTCTGGTTAGAACAATTGAAGCACATGGCCCGCGCCTTATTCTGCCCGGGGAAGGTTGGAATGATGATGGGAATCCTTTCAATAATGACCAGGCTGGCAGGGGCAGTTCATCAAGGTTTTGCAAAAGAGCTCGTGGTTCGTTGACGATTACTTGTGTGCCTGAACGATGGGCTGTTCCTTGTAATCTTTCGGGAGTTTGTTTCTTTGCATCAACAGATTTTAAAATATCCAGAAGGGTGTTTTCTCCTTCACCGATGACAGCCAGGTCAAATGCTTTGAACTCATTCAGGGTATCGACAGGCAAAGCGCTTGCATGACATCCTCCGATTATGACTATGGTATTAGGTAAAGATTCTTTAACGAGTTTTGCTAGGTTTCCTGCTGACGTAATACCGACTGTTGTGGAGGTAATCCCCAGGATGTCAGGTTTTAGAGCCAGTATTTTCTGTAATGTCTGTTCTGTGGACAGGTTTTCTGCAGAGGCGTCGATAATCGTTGTTTCAGAGCCAGCGACTTTGGCAACGGCGGCAAGACAGACAAGAGCAAATGCTGGCTGGGTATTTGCTGCACCTGCAAAGATTCCATACCTTTCGAACATACTTAATGGCGAAGATGTCAGGACCAGTCGCACGTTCATCCGTGGTTGTCCTTGTTTGAGGGGTGTTTATTTTTCTGCAATTCTGCAGTCAGGATTGCCATTTGCTGACACAGTTTCTTGATTTGCCTGCGCTGAGACGAGATGACTAGTGAGAACTGGAGGCACATCATGAGTACCACGAAAAAACCAAGAAGGAATAGCGTAGTTGTATTGGTGAGTGAACCTATGATTTCTGAAAGTTTCGTCAGCCACTCATACTTGATGACCACGACAAGGCTTGCCAGTCCGATCGCAAGCCATAGCCAGCAATAAGCTATATCCAGCCTTTGTTTCTGGACCAATCTTATGACCAGTATAAGCAACATTGTGCTGAGTATTATTGATACGATTAACTGCCTTGGTAGCATGTTGAACTCCTGGTGTTTATTCCCCTTTGCGGTTCTTCCATGACCGCCATGTGTGAAAATTTATCAGCACGATGAATATAGACAAAAGCATTTTTATCCCGTAGTAGAGCGGCTTGAGCCCTGAATGCATGGATTCTCCTCCTGATCGCGGTAACATTCTGGCGGGAACCTCCCTGATGCGCAGGCCGGACATTTTTGCCATGAGAATGACATCAGAATCGGGGAAATCGCACGGAAAGTTGCCACTGGAAAAAAGGGCCAGAGCTTTTCGGTCCAGTGCCTGGAATCCTGATGTCGGATCGGTAATTTCAAGGCCGCAAAGCACGCGAATTATGCAGGAAAATAATTTGTGACCGATTCTTCGGATCAGTGTGGCGGATTGCATGCTGGTACCTGCTGTATATCGTGAACCGATAACGATATCGGCGGATCCATCTGTGATTGGTGCAAGCAGGTTGGACAATTGGTCGGCTTGATGCTGTCCATCTCCGTCCATTTGCAGGACGATCTTGTATCCATTGTCCGAGGCATAAAGATATCCAGTTTCCAGGGCGGCTCCATAACCGAGATTGGTGCAATGCGAAAGAACCACTCCGTTCGCCCGCAAGGCTTCTTCGGCTGAGGTGTCTGTGGATGCATCATCTATCACGGCTATATCTGCAGATGGTAGATGTTGTTTAACTTGTCTAATTACGTTTTCGAGACGTCCGCTCTCATTGTGACAGGGAATAATGACAAGGATTTCCTGTTTCTTTGGCATTTTCGGCGATTCATTATTCATAATCACTATTGTCCGGATCTTGCTATATTTCTTGAAAGGATAATACCAGCGTTTTTGCATGCTGTAAACATTCTACAAAAGGCCGGAATTCTGGAAGTTTTGAGGAGATATTTGTATATATGCATGATTCAGACTTTGCTGTTGCTCATTAGGCAGGTGTTGCTTAATGTCGTATGAAGTTGCCTGTTTGTATTTTATGTTTTTCGGAGAAAGAGACATGGTAAAGAAAAAGTTTGTTCTGGTGAATGTTCCTTCTTCGGATAATGCATATCATAGTCTTCGTTATTTCGTTGCTGTTTTCCCTCCTATCGGTCTTTTGAGTATTGCGTCAGTCCTGGAGCGTGAAGGACTTGATGTTGTTCTTTGCGACGGTGATGCCATGCACATGAGTATGGATGCGACGGTTGATAGTGTTGTTGCAATGATGCCGGATTATGTCGGGGTAACCGGGATGACCGCAACGATGGATCTGGTCGGTACTTTTCTTGCCGGGGTGAAAAAAGGCAATCCAAATATTGTAACCATTCTGGGTGGGCCGCATATTTCTGCGCTGCCAAGAAGAACTTTGGAGGATTATCCGGATATCGATATAGGGATTGTAGGGGAGGGTGACGAATCTATTGTCGAACTGATGTCTGTCATGAATTCTGCGGGAGATCTAGGTTCTGTATGTGGAATTGTTTTCAGAGAGAGAGGGATGATTATTGAGACCGGGAAGAGACCTCCAATCAAGGATCTCGGGATTCTTCCTCCTGTGGCATGGCATTTACTTGATTTTTCGATGTATCGCTCATACGGCTGGAACAGGTGGGTGTCTGGATGCCGGGAGCCTTTGGGTGTTGTTTTTACCGGGCGAGGGTGTTGCGGGCGATGTAATTTTTGTGCTTCGCATTGTGTTTTTGGTCAGGGGCTTCGGTTTTATCCTGTTCAGAGGATAAAAGACGAGATTGATCTGCTCGTGAGGGAACATAAAATCAAGGTTCTCTATTTTCAGGATGACACCTTTACGGCGAACAGAAAGATTGTTAATGAATTATGTGATTTTCTTATCGAGCGTGGATACAACCAGCAGATTGAGATCATGGTTTCTTCAAGGGTTGATACTATTCACTCGGCAACGCTTAAGAGAATGAGGGATGCCGGTGTACGGTGGATATGCTTTGGTGTCGAGAGTGGTAATCAGCATATTCTCGACAAGATGAGAAAGAATATATCCATAAAGCAGATTCGGGAAGCGTTCAGCTTGTCAAATAATGCTGGATTGTATGTTGCAGGTAATTTTATGATCGGACATCTGGAGGAAACATGGGATACTGCAATGGATACAATCAACCTTGCATGCGAACTTGAGCAGGATTATGTCTCATTTGCAATTGCTATACCATTTCCGGGGACTGACCTTTACAAGCATTGTATCGAAAATGATATACAGTTGCCTGTATGGTCGAAGTTTGGAAGCGTTAATAGTATGCCGATTCCCCTGAATAACAGTCTGGGTGCCGAGCGCCTTATTGATTTGCGTAGAATCGCAGTTGCACGTTTTTTCAAGAGGCCATCCTATATTTTGCGAATGTTTCGGCGATTCAATGCCTGGGCTGTCTTTGTCGATTTTGCCAGAATGTATTTAGCCTTGATGAAAGAGCGGTTGCAAAACAGGTTATGATATAAATGCAGTTGATGTCCGGCAGTGGCAGGTTCATGGAGATACGAATGATGGAGCAAAAGAGAAAGATCCTGCCGCTAATCATTATTGCAGCGGCGATATTAGCTTATTCCAGTAGTTTTTCCGGTGTATTTTTATTGGATGACCACGTGGTTATTACAGGTAACCGCGATATTGGCAGCTTCGTTCCAGTGTCGTTATCAGCCCGCATGCTTGTAGACTTTACTTTCAAGCTGAATTACCTGATTGGAGGTTTTAAGGCGGCGGATTATCACCTGGTAAACTTGTTAATCCATATTGTAACAGGTTTGTTTCTGTATGGTATTATCCGCCGGACTCTTCTTTTACAATATTTCGCTGGCAGGTATTTACACGCGTCCAGCATTATCGCCTGTGTTTGTTCGTGTATCTGGATTATACATCCACTTGTTACGCAGAGCATAACGTATATTTGCCAGCGTTATGAATCTATGATGGGATTATTTTTTCTTTCAAGTGTCTATTGTTTTGTTAGAGCCTGTACATCGGAACATAAACGCCTTTGGTTCGATTTATCAATTCTTGCCTGTATCCTTGGGATGGGGACCAAGGAGGTTATTGCCGTAGCTCCTTTTGTTATCATTATTTACGATTATGTTTTTTTATCAGACTCAATAAAGGATCTTGTCCGTAAGCGTTGGAAAGTACATTTATGTTTATTTTCCACTATAGGCATACTTGTCTGTTTATTACTCTGTTCATTAGCAAAAGAAATGGAAATATCTTCGAGATTTGTTCACATTTCTCCCCTCATTTACCTGGCTAATCAATGTAAAGTCGTTTTGTACTATTTGTGGTTGTCTGTGTTTCCTCGAGACCTTTGTTTTGATTATGCATGGATTCCGTCTGAGGATGTCCTGTCGCTCATGCCGTATATTCTTATAACCAGCACTCTGTTTGTTGTTGCCGTCGCTGCGACCTATTTTAGGAAATCTGCAGGATTTCTTGGGTTATCGTTTTTTGCTGTTTTAGCTCCTACATCAAGTGTTGTTCCTGTTGCAGACCTTATTGTCGAGCACAGGATGTATTTGCCGCTTATTTCCGTGGTTGTACTACTGGTGGTTGGGTCATGCCGGCTGACAAAAGCCACGGCAGGTGATAGTTTGCATATGATTCATATTTGGTGTTCCATTTGGTCTTTAATAGCCATTGTGTTTATTTTTCTCACGTATATGCGTAATATCGAGTATCGTTCAGAAGAAGCCATCTGGCGTGATGTCATGAGGAAGCAACCGTGTAATTACAGGGCAGGGAATGACTTGGCGGTTGCTTTGTCGGAAACAGGTAAATTTGATGAAGCAATGCAGGTATATGATAAAGTGCTATCTGCAATACCGGAGGCGGTCATTGCTGAATTGGAGTCTGGTAAGATAGTGGTAAGGGATGTGTTTGTAAAATCTTCTCCGGAATACCAGTATTTTGTAGCTAATGCAAATAAAGCGTTATTAATTTCAACCAGGGAAGGAAGACGCGATGAAGCGATAGGTTTTTATATAAAAGCCTTGAGAGTGGCTCCAGACAATCAGAATGTTCGCGAGAAGATCAAGCATGTGCTTCGACAAAAGAAAGTCCCAGAAACTTGTCTGGATGATGAAATTCATGCAATATTAATGAATAAAAAACAAAAGTGATGAGTTGGTTGTCATTAATTAAATAACGAATTGCAATGGACGTTAAAAAACATTTTGTAACTCCTGTCTGGAAATGGCTGTTACCGCTTTTCCTGGCTGTCGCAGGAACAGTTGTATATGCCGGCAGTTTTTACGGAGTGTTTATTTTGGATGATTACTCGGCTATTGTCGGGAATATGGACGTACGTCACATTGCGCCAATTAAAATCGAGTGGCGATTTATTACCGATCTTACGTTTAAAATAACCTATGCAATCGGTGGCCTTAATACGGCATATTATCACGCTGGGAACCTTGTAATACATATTCTTGTTTCGTTGCTTTTGTATGGGGTATTACGCAGGAGCCTGTTGCTACATTCTGATCTTCAGCAATGTGCTGCGGCAGCGCCCTGGCTGGCTTTCTTTACTGCTTTATTGTGGTTGGTGCATCCGTTACAAACGCAGAGTGTAACATATGTTTGTCAACGCTATGAATCGCTGATGGGGCTTTTTTTTCTCCTCGTCCTTTACTGTTTCATCAGGGGACTAAATCCAGGTTCCAGGAATAAACGCGTGTGGTATGATTCTGCGCTTGTTTCCTGCCTTCTCGGAATGGGGACCAAGGAAGTCATGGCTATGGTTCCTGCTGTCATTTTTCTTTATGATTATGTTTTTTCTGGAGATTCACTTTCTGAAATATTGCGGTCAAGGTGGAAGGTGTATTTCATAATGTGTTGTTCCGTAGGCATTTTGATGATGCTCATTCTTATGGCAGTCAGCAGGCATATGGCAGCCGGATCAGCTATGTTTACAAGTATGTCTCCGTGGGCTTATCTTCTTACCCAGGCAGAGGTTATTGTCCATTATTTAAGACTGGTCTTTGTTCCTTTTCCCCTGTGTCTTGATTATGCCTGGTTACCTGTGGATCGTATTAATAATGTCATCTTGCAATTTTCTTTTTTGGTCATATTGGGGATTATAGCTGCGTTGGCTGTTTGGAAACGCATGGTATTGGGTTTTGCGCTGGGCTGTTTCTTTATTATTCTAGCCCCAACTTCTAGTATTATGCCGCTTGGGGATCTGGCCTTTGAACATAGGATGTATCTACCTCTTGCGCCAGTTCTGGCCATTATTGTGGTCTGTGCTTACATTTTATGTCTTCGTCTTGACCGTTGTATTTCTGATACTTCCAAGATTGCAAGGGCTGCTGCAATCGTCATGGTCCTGCTTATTGCTGTTTTACTTGGTGTTTTAACAATGAAGCGGAATGCCTGCTATCATTCCGCTGAATTTATCTGGAGGGATGTTGTTGTCCAGCGTCCTCATAACATTCGGGCTCTTACCAATTTGGGAATTGAGTTGCTGAAATCAGGGAAGATAGAGGAGTCCGAAAAAGTTTCAAGACGATTGCTTACACTGCTTAATACCGGGGCTATTGACGAAAAATCGACCTACAGGATAGATCCAGGCGTATTGGTTCATTACCAGTCTGCTACCCATGATCGGTTAGGCTTTGCACTTTTATGTGCCGGTAAAACTACAGAGGCAATCGCCAACTTCAGGGAAGCCGTAAGACTGCGTCCAAGGGATGGGATTGTTCGTCATAATTTAAGTCTTGCTCTATTTCTGGCCGGCGAAAGTGACAAGGCTGTGGCCGAATTGCGTTCCCTGCTTACAGAGGGTGTAGGCGCTGAGAAAACACATGCACTTCTTGGTTATATACTTGCGGAACAGGGTGACTATCGTATGGCTGTAATACATTATCGAACAGCGGTCGAAATGGATCCTTCATTTGTTTCTGCAAAATGTGAACTCGCCTGGATTCTGGCAACTTGTCCAAGTGATGATGTTAGGAATGGAAAAGAGTCATTGAGACTTGCAAAAGAAGTATCTGCTTTGACCTTGCATGCAAGTTATCATGCGCTTGATGTACTTGCGGCAGCCTATGCGGAAAACGGGATGTATGAGGAGGCTGTAATTACTGCAGGCAAGGCCAGTAATATTATTGAGAATATGAAGGTGAATCATTTGCAAGCTGGGTCGACCAGCCATATAAGGCTACAGGCTTCAATTGTGAAAGAAATATCCGCGAGATTTGAACTCTATAAACAGGGCATGGCCTATCGTGACAGGAAGTAGCTTTTTTCAGATTAGTACAACATGAAGACACTGAATAAATTGTTTCCTCTGGTTCTCATCTTTAGTGTTGTTCTGGTTTATTATGAAAGCTTTTTGGGTGTTTTTATTTTTGATGATTATATCTGGATCGTCGACAACGAAAACATCAAGTCGTTCTGGACCTCGCTGCTTTATTCTTCTCGTCCTTTGACGGGGTTGACTTTGCACTTTAATTATTTGGTCGGAGGGCTGAAAGCCGCTGATTATCATGCGTTCAACCTTTTGGTTCATATTGCCAGTGTATTGTTGTTGTTTGGCCTTCTTTGCCGAACTTCAGGACTTCCGGGACTGAAAGATAAAATTGGTCACGATGCCAAATTATTGGCAGGAATTGTCTCGTTGATTTGGGGTATTCATCCGATACAGACCGAAAGTGTGACTTACATAGTGCAAAGATCCGAATCCCTTATGGGTATGTTTTATTTGCTTACATTGTACTGTTTTGTAAGAGGATTAACGCTGCAAAATAACAACAACCGGTGGTTTTTGTGGGGAATTATTTCATGTTCGCTGGGTATGTTATGCAAGCCTGTTATGGTTACAGCACCATTGGTTGTAATTCTCTATGACAGGACTTTCATCTCGGGTTCATTGTCTGAGGCTTTTAAAGAACACAAAAGAGAATATTTACTGCTAGTTGCCACATTATTTATACCCATGAGCCTTCTCGTTGCTCCAAATGAATCATCTACTTCTGCTGGATTTGGGGCAATGGCTGTAGGCCCTTTACAATATCTTGTTACGCAGTGTGGAGTGATAATTCATTATGTCAGATTGGTTATATGGCCAGTGGGTTTATGTCTTGATTACGATTGGATTCCTTCCAATATCTCTTGGAAGACAATCGTTGAAATTAGTGTGGTGAGTTTGGCTTTGGTAACTTCTTTGTGGATGTTCCATAAACAGCGCATAGAGGGGTTTGTTGCAATTTCCTTCTTTGTTCTATTGTTTCCGAGTTCAGGAATTGTTCCGCTTTCCGATTGTGCCGCGGAACATAGAATGTATCTGCCGTCTGTCTGTGTTATTATCTTCCTGTTTTCTGGTCTATTCAGGTTTATTTATTCTGTGCCCCTGAAATATTTCAGCTCGTCGGGTCTCATTTTGATTTTAGTTGTTGTTATGAGTGGAAGTCTTGGGGTTATGACAATAGCCAGAAACAGACTTTATCTTTCAGAAGAGCATATGTGGAGAGATGTTGTAGCTCAATGTCCGGCTAATCTGCGGGGCCATCTAGGGGTAGGGGCCGTTCTTCTTAAACAGGGTAATTTGGAAGGTGCAGAGCATCATTTTCTCAGGATTATTGAAGATCCACGCAGCGCAGATAACAATTATCGCCGAAGGTTTGGTACAGAATTTGCCATGGCGTACAATAATCTTGGTGTAATTGCCTTTGAAAGGAAACAGATAGAGAAGGCAAGTGTTTTTTTTGAAAGATCTCTATTGTTTGGTAAAATTATTAATGCTGAAGATAATCTTCGGTTGGTCGAACGCTTGAAGAAGAACAACAAGGTTACGAAATAAAAAAGAACAACCCCGTGATTAAGCGGGGTTGTTCAACATACTCTAACCAGAAACTATTACAGTCCTACAGGCATTCTGTGCGATGTAGGTGTTGTAATGCTGCAAAGAGGGTTTGTCCCAATTACCATGTATGTATAAACTCCACCAGCAGGACATTCGGGTGTTGTTGTCCCCTTAATGTACGTATTGACAACAGATGTGGTGACAGCCTGATTGTCTGCCCATTTATTTGCCAATGCTGCCTGTTCCTTGCCGCTGTCGATCATGCGCAAGTTGTTAATACATGCATTCTGCTGTGCTGTATTACGAGCCTTCACAAACGAAGGTATCGCAATTGCTGCCAGCAACCCTATAATTGCAACCACAATCATAATCTCTACCAAGGTAAAACCTAAACTTTTCTTCATTCGCATTCCTCCTTCCGGTTTGTGGGCTGCGACCTTGCCCGTTAATAAAAATACATTACATTTAGTAATAAAAGCAATAGTTGTGCCAGTCGGTCAATTAGTAGAAATTAGTCTAGTCTAGAGCTTTTATTAGGTTTCTAATTGCATCTGGTGGTCATAATAACTTTAAAAAGTAATTAAAATACAGCAAATCACGTTATCATTTATGCAAAAATAAGATTAGGATGTCATTTATGAGAAATGTTCAATTTTAGCTCAAAAATTGAGAGATGATTTCAATATCTATTCCTGAGCTTCTGGAAGTTTACGGTAAAGTGTTGCAAGGCTGATTTTAAGAGCTTTTGCTGCTTCTTCCTTATCCCCTCCGGTATGAGATAATACCTGCTGGAGGTACTCTTTCTCTTTGGCTCGAATAAAAGCCTTTAGTGACTTACACTTAGATGCGTCCAGATCGGACAATGGAGATGTAGATGCTGACTTGGCTGGCGTAGCAGCTATTTTTGGGGGGAGTACGTCTTTTGTGATTTTATTATCTTTTGCAAAAGTAATGGCATGTTTAATGGCATTTTCCAGTTCCCTGACATTCCCTGGCCAAGTATAAGATTCTAAGATAGCGCACACTTCAGTATCAAGCGTTGGGGGGGTGGTTCCTGGGGGACTTTCTTTACGGAGAACATGGTAAACCAAGGGGAGAATGTCTTCTATACGCTCGCGCAAAGGTTTTATTTCTATCGGAATTACGCTTAAACGATAGTATAAATCTTCTCTGAATTTTCCTTCCTGCATCAATTGTTCCAAGCGGGTATTTGTCGCCGCCAATACTCTGGCATCGATCGCTATATTCTCGTTGCTGCCAACTCGTCGCACTTCTTTTTCCTGTAAAACACGAAGCAATTTTCCCTGAATACTCATAGGCATGGCGCCTATTTCATCAAGAAATATCGTTCCTCCGCTTGCTGCTTCGAAAAGCCCTTCTTTGTTTACTGTTGCGCCGGTAAATGCACCTTTTGTGTGTCCGAACATTTCGGACTCAAGCAGCGGTTCCGGCAGAGCGGCGCAGTTTACAGCCAGGAATTTCTTTTCTTTTCTGCGGCTTTGGGTGTGAATGGCCTTTGCTACAAGCTCTTTGCCTGTACCACTCTCGCCGTAAATCAGAATAGTCGTATCTGTTGGGGCGACACGTTTGATCATGTCGCATACATTTTGCATTACGGCACTTTCTGCAACTATATTTTCGAGGTGATATTTGGTTCCAAGCTGTGCTTTTAGGTCCGCATTTTCGGATAGGGCCTTGTTGTATTCAAGGGCTCGTTGAACTGTAATTAAAAGTTCATCGACTTTAAAAGGTTTTGTTACGTAGTCGAAGGCACCAAGTTTGAGCGCTTCTATGGCTGTTTCCACAGATCCGTAAGCCGTAAGCATAATTACAGACATTGTTGGTCGGTCGTCGTGGGCAATTTTAAGGAGTTCCATCCCGTTAACGGGGCTCATTCGGATGTCTGAAATCATTAGATCAAATTCTTCTGAGGCAAGAACTCCCTTGGCTTTGTCACCTCCAAGGGCGGGAACAACTTCATAACCTTCAGCCTTAAGAAGGGCGCTCAGCACACTCAAAATGCTGGGCTCATCGTCGACTAGTAGGATTCTTGCCATACACCTTATCCCTTACCTCAGAATAATCAGTAAGGAACAAAATAGGGTGTGATATGGCAAATGTAAATAGATATTTTCTCAAATTTTACTTTTTCACATCTTGAGAAAAACCCTATTTTCCGCTGACAACTTCACCCATTTTGAAGATAGGCAAGAACATGCAGAGGACGATACCGCCAATAATAACCCCCAGGAAGACCATCAATAAAGGTTCCAAAAGCGACGTAAGACCACCGAGCATTGTTTCTACTTCATCGTCATAGAAATCGGCAATACTATCCATCATTTCGTCAATTTTACCGGTTTTCTCGCCTGCTTGAAGCATTCTTACCAACATTACAGGGAATACGGTCTGATTTATCATGGCAGATGACAGGGGTTCACCCTTTTCAACCGCAGATCTAGCTCCAAGTATGACGGCACCTGCAACCCGGTTACCTGTTGCTCCTGCAACAATTTCAAGCGCATTGAGGATGGGTACGCCGCTTCTAATCAGCTGGCCGAAAGTTCTACTGAATCGAGATGCGGCAACTTTCTTGTTTAAATCACCAAAAACAGGTGCTTTTAGCGCGATTTCGTCCAGTTTGTAGGCTCCAGCCGGGGTAGCTTTCCATTTATTAAATGCAACGACTGCTCCGATAATTCCCGCAAGCACGAAAATACCGTATGCTTTGAGGAATTTGCTCATATCGAGCAAAAACTGGGTGGGCGCTGGCAGTTCTTTGCCAAAACCCTTAAACATTTCACCAAATACAGGCACCACGAACATTATCATTCCAATTGCAATGGTTATGGCAATACACAAAACAATAACTGGATACATCATGGCTGATTTTACTTTTCGCTTCAATTTGGCACTTGCCTCCAAGAAGCCAGCCAACCTTCCTACAGTTTCTGCCAGTTGTCCTCCGGTTTCACCACCCTTTACCATATTCGCATAAAGATCGTCAAAAACGGAGGGGAACTGTCTTAATGATTCCGAGAATGCTGCACCATTTTCAATGCTTCTTTTGATCTGACCAATAACATTCTTGAAGTTAGGGTTGTCTGCCTGTTCATAGAGCGCGTCTAAGGATGCTACGATCGGCATACCTGCGGAAAGCATGGCTGCAAGTTGTCGTGAGAAACCTGGAAGACACTCGTTAACAATTTTACCTGCGCCAGGTACTTTCTTCTGTCCTCTTGAGAGGGGTTTCTCGTCTTGTTTTGCTTTTGGGGCAGAAGTTGAACTGGTCTGCGCTTTTGCAGCAGAGGCGGATCCGGATCGCACAACAGGACTCATTTATTCAATCTCCTTCTTCAAGCAGTAAACGCCGTTATGATCGTCTAAGTCAATATGAAAATCACGATGATTTCTATTCCTAATCACCGGTTGTGATCTTTACGGCTGCATCCACGCTTGTCTCACCTTCTTTGACCTTTAGCAGCGCGGCACCTCTTAAGGTCAACATTCCTTTTTCTTCTGCTTTCCGGCGCAGTTCATCAGTTATTGCCTGCCTTAGGATGAGAAGACGTATTTCTTCATCAACCGGCAGCACCTCCATAATGGCTGCGCGTCCTTTGTATCCAATCCCATGGCATTTAGGGCAACCCTGGGGGCCAAATATTTTTGCATCTTTAAATATGGCTGGATCAATGCCGTGTTCTTCAAGAAGCTTTAGATTGAGAGGTGTTTCTTTTTTACATGCCGGGCAAAGCCTTCTGCAAAGACGCTGGGCTTGGGATAGAATCAGGGAGGATGCCATTAGGAATGGCTCAACGCCCATATCCAAAAGTCGTGTAATAGCTCCCGCTGCTTCATTTGCATGAAGGGTGCTTAATACAAGATGGCCTGTAAGAGCAGCTTTAACAGCGATCTCGCATGTTTCGCTGTCTCGTATTTCACCTATGAGGATAATGTCGGGGTCCTGTCTTAGAATAGCTCTGAGCGCTGAAGAAAACGTAAGGCCGACTTCAGTATGAATTCTGACCTGATTCACTCTTGGCAGCTGGTACTCTACTGGATCTTCGCAGGTGACAATATTCACATCAGGTTTGTTCATTTCCTGCAGGCATGAATAGAGCGTTGTGGTTTTTCCGCTGCCTGTAGGTCCAGTCACAAGAATAATACCGTGAGGCTGGGATATGGCATAACTCATTGCCTTGTAGGCGTGTTCTTCCAGGTTTAATCCCGAAAGGTTAGGGAAAAGGGCCCCTTTATCGAGGATTCTCATGACGACCCGGCCGCCGAAAATCGTGGGAAGAACGCTAACACGCATATCGAGTTTCTTCCCAAGTGCCTGAATTCTGAACCTACCATCCTGAGGGATACGCTGCTCTCCAATATCAATATCCGACATGATTTTAATTCTCGAAATAATGGCGGATTGAAGGCTTTTCTGAATGCTGGGACGTTCAACGCAGGACCCATCGATCTTGTATCTCAGCCTGACAGAGTCTTCTTGAGGTTCAATACATATATCCGCCGTTTTCATTTTGATGGCTTCAATGAGAATCATATTGACCAAGCGGATAACGGGGGCATCCTGCGCTGTGTCCATCATTTCTTCAAGGCTTTGCTTGTCGCTGTCGTCTGATTGTCCCTGGGTACCTACTTCGACATCATTCTCGCTGTCTTTCATGATATCCTTCATGTCGAGAGTGTTTGCTTCCACGGCGAAGGATTTCGCAAGTACATCTTTGACATCTTTTTCGGTGGCAACCAGAGGAGAGATATCCAGGCCGGTAAGAATGTGGATCTTGTCTATGGCGACAATATCAAAAGGGTCCGAAAGTGCCACAGTTAGCATTTTTCCTGTTTTTGCTATTGGAACTACCTGGTGCTGATTCAATACATCACGCGGTAGTAATTCGACCAAATGAGCATCAGGCGTAAAATGAGCTAGACTGATTGGATGCATGTTCAGATATTCGGACAGAGCAAGAGCCATCTCTGTGTTAGGAATGATGTTCTTTT
>MHBM01000076.1 GCA_001804885.1 Lentisphaerae bacterium RIFOXYA12_FULL_48_11 | reverse complement strand
CGCCACACAATCAAAAAGTACACTGGAATGTTCCTCCGCAACTTCCTTTTTCTTACTCCAAATCCTGTAATTTTCGATAATTGTTGCAGCGATGATATCCTTTGAATCGCGGACTTTTCTGTAACGATCACCCGAAAGAGACACCAAGCCACAGGTATCAAGAGGCGTAATTATCATCTCCCATGGCGCCGTAAACGCCTTCTGACATGCCTTGGGCCCGGCCTTTACATTCCACTCTGGAGCAGGTGTTTTATTCCCGCCGTAACCGAGGCGGACGCTTCCGTGCATTCCCACAAATTTCGCACGTTCTGCAATTCTCGGTTCCCGTTCCAGCGCCGCGGCTATGTTGGGCAGAGGGCCGATACACAACAGAGTAATCTGCTCTTTTGACTGCATAATCATATCGATCATCGCCTGTACACCGTCGTTGTGGACTTTACCCGGATAAGAATTGAGGTCGTAATCCTTGACCCATGCCGCCTGTCCGGCATCTCCACGGGGTTCAACATCCAATCCAAGACCAACAGGAATATCTGTGCGACCGGCAATCTGCAGAAATTTAGCCAGCAGTTTAGCCCTGTATTGAACCTTGCCATAATCACTCACCACCAGCTTCACGTCGAGTTCAGGGCACCTTAGAAGCATTCCCAATGCCCAGGTATCGTCAATATCATCGCCGATATCGGTATCAAGAATAACCGGAATCTTCTTTACCTGAGTTTGAACATTATCAGCAGCATTCGACATGACAGCATTTACGAACATCAAGACAGAAACCACAACACACCGAACAACCATTTCTTTCATAACTTTCACACCTCACCTCTTGCCTTTCTTTTTTGTTAATTCTTATCAGCACCTGAATCGATCGAAACCAGCTTTGCACCTTTCTGAACAGCCCATAAATATTTCTGAGAAGATACGAAAAGAGTCCCATTCGCGGCTACCGGAGTACCGTATGCAGGCGCACCCAGGCTGATCTGGGCTAATTCCTTCGTTTCTTTCCCCGCAGAAAGGATCATGAATGCCTTCTTTGTCCCTATGAATATTTTTCCATCAGCAACCAGCGGTGTACTCCACGTCTCAGCCTTCAGCTCATGAACCCAGACGGGCTTGCCCGTCTTCACATCGAGACAGTGTATCCGACCGGCCAGGTCGGCTGCATAGAGCAAATCATCCGTAATTGCCACACTGCCAATACTCCGTTCAATGGCGTCATACATCCAGACACAGCCTGCCTTTATAACATCGCCCGTTTTCGATGCATCAATGCAATGCAGTAGGCCGCGTCCACGGCCATGTTCAGGATCCTGGCCAATGGTCACATACACTCGTCCCTCGTGAAACACAGGTGTCGATATGATCTGGCTCGGCCCAAGGTATGTCCCGTCATTTTTATTTGTGGAATACTTCTTACGCTTATCTCCTTCGTAATAAGGGATCGGTTTACCATCGCGAAGCCGGTAGTGCGGAGGGTTGCAATCATACTGCCATATTTTCTTCAGATCAATGGTCTTCTCCGGCACCTCCGTAAGCGCCTCAAATGCATAGCAGAATCCGTCCCCCCCTCCGAAGAAGACCAGTTTCTTTCCATTGACAATACCCATTGCCGGCGGTGACCATAAACAGTGCCACATTTCGTGTCCCAGATCCTCGATATCCTTTGCCAGCAACCTGCCGGTGGAAGCTTCAAAAACAACAAAGCCAGGCGCATCAGGTCTGAGACATTTTTCATGCGGCGAATCAACACCATTTGAAGTAGTGGTGTAAAGAAACGGTCCATCAACAAGAATTGAACAGCTTGCCACATCGTGCGGACAAACTCCAAGCTGATCGATAAGATCGCAAATCCATATAATATCCCCATCATCCGCAGTAACTTCCACAGGAGGTTTACCGGGACCAGCCATATACCGGCCCTCATCTTTGAACGGGCCATCGTTACCATCTGCCTGTCCATTTACATCCAGGCAGATGATCTCGCAGGCCGTGGTAATGACATAAACCCTGTTTCCAGCAACTGCCGGGGATGAACAGGTTCCGCAATGCTGCTGGCTGTAAAGAGCACCTGCGGGAAGTCTGTCCTTCGAACGCTTCGGCGTCGTTATTCTCCAAAGCACTTTGCCCGTTGCCTCATCCAGACATTGAATCATTCCACTTTTGGTTTTCGGTATGCGTCCACCATCTTCAAGAATAGAATCATCTGTACCGACAAAAACACGTCCGCCGATCACTGTGGGATTACCATAAATAAAAGATCCGAGCTTTACGCCCCAGCGGACATTCTCTGATGTCTCCGGAAGAATCCCTGGCCCAGTGGTTGATTTCTCTCCGGGCTTGAAGGAATCAGGCAGCCCTGTTTCAGAAGAAACCATATTTCGCCCCGGAGCTCTGCCACCCCACTGCGGCCAATCCGCGGCAGGGATTGATCTGGCGGCAAGAATCACCATAACAACAACATTTAATGTACAGACTCTGCACATCTCCAATTTATGCATTGATATCCCCTCATGCTTTTTCCCGAAGCATACGGTCAATCTCCTTGCGATAAGGAGCAGAGGGCTGCGCACCGAATCGCGTCACAGAAATGGCCGCAGCAGCATTGGCAAAACGGACGGCATCAATCATCGGTTTTCCTTCGGCCAGCGCAACCGCAAGGGCACCATTAAAAACATCACCGGCTGCCGTGGTATCAACAGGTTTAACCCTGAATCCATGTACAAGTTTCCGTTCATTCCTGTCTGCAACAAATGCCCCTCTTGATCCCAATGTAAGAATAACTGTCCCGACCCCACGGGCAAGAAGTTTCGCTGCGGCTTTTGATGCAGCTGCTTCATTCTTAACCTTTATACCGGTGAGCAATTCGGCCTCGGTCTCGTTCGGAGTAATTATGGAAATTTTTCTTAACAACTTATCCGACAGAGGTCTGGCAGGCGCAGGGTTAAGGATTACACGCACTCCTGCTCTTACCGCCAGATCAGCCGCTGTCTGAACGGTATCAAGTGGCGTTTCCAGTTGCATGACGAGAACACTTGCAGTGGCAAAAATATTGCGCGCTTTTTTTACGTCGGACGGAGAAAGCCGACCGTTTGCCCCCCCGGCAACTGCAATACTGTTTTCCCCGTCCTTAGCCACGAAAATCATTGCAACACCTGATGGGCTGGTTTCATCGCGTAGAATGAATTCCGTATCGATCCCTTCTTTCACAAATCCTGCAGCTGCCTTATCCCCAAACATATCCCGACCAACACGCGCTACAAATGAGACATTACCGCCTGCCCTTGCAGCACCAACTGCCTGGTTTGCTCCTTTGCCACCTGCCACGGTAACAAATTCGCCGCCCAGGATTGTCTCCCCCGGCTGAGGGATGTGATCCAGCTTGATAATCATGTCAGTGTTTGAACTGCCAACAACAACTATTTTCTTACTCTTCATGATGACTCCCTAGAGTTTTGATGCTATGAGGATTCCAAGGCCAAGAAGGTAGAAAAAGAACATCGCCGCAAGAAGCTTGTTCGTACCTTCCGGTGCACCTTTGAATTCCTTCCAGATAAAAACCCCCCATAGAGCGCCAACCATTGTTGCACCTTGGCCAAGCCCGTACGCCAGCGCAGGGTCCGCCGCCGCAGAGGCGATTATGCTGAAACTCATTCCTACATTCCAGATTATACCACCAAGGATCCCTATGGCGTGCAATCGTATATTTCCTTTGCTGAAATAATCGCCAAATGGAACCGGATCACCGGAAAGCGGCTTGACCATCATAATACTGTTCCAGACGAAATTCGATGCCAGCAATCCAGCAGAAAAAAGCACGATAGCGGTATATGGACTGAGTTTGCCGGCTTCCAAAGCCTTCGTTGCCGGATCGACGGGCCCCATGGACTTTGCCACGAAACTGTAAAACCAACCCATCAGTATTCCGGCCGCGACAGAAATGACAATACCTTTCACCGAAGTTTTCTTACCCGCACTTGCTAGTTTTTTGTAAGCCAGCGCGTCGAGGATAATGGCTATCAGTATACCAGTAACGCCGACAGCAAGCATCGAAACATTACCCTGACCGGTCGCAAGAAATGTCGTTATCACACCCAGGCACAGGGCAAGCCCAACTCCGATAGGAAAAGCAACAGCCAGCCCGGCAATGTCAATTGCGGCAACCAACAGGATATTTGACAAGTTAAATGTCACACCCCCGATGAATGCCGAACCAAGCCACTTCGCATCAGCCTGCTGAAGGTCCACCATAAATCCACGTCCACCTGTACCCATGCTGCCCAAGGTAAACGCAAGAAGCAGCGACAGCAGGAAAACACCGATGGCGTAATCCCAGTAAAACAGCTGAAAACGCCATTTCTTGCTCGCCAGCTTCTGCGTATTCGCCCATGAACCCCAGCAGAGCATCGTCACGATACACATCACAACAGCTAGCGGATATGATTCAACAATTACCATAACAGACTCCTTCTACCTCTTCTCAATTGTTTTGTTGGTTATCTTCGCCATTTCCTCGGCTTTATATTTCACACAGGATGAAGGCCCTGGTACCCATGCTTTTTCAACTGGACCAGGCTTCGGCTGCTGGACAGGAATAACGAAGACTTCCTCACCTTTCGAATCTTTCTCTATTCTCCCCCCATATTTGACAACAACCTGGCGGGCAATCTGTTCATGAACATTAATCATGGCGGGCCAGTCATAGGTAGAACTGGCAAAAAGCTTTTTCTCGTCCAAAGCAGACTTAAAACGGTCAGGAACGTTCGCGAATCCCATTGTTGTAAACAGAACACCACCTGCATTGGCCGGATTGCAGTCACTGTCCTGTCCGCATCTGCAGGAGATACGAATGGTCTTGTCAATATCACCGTTCCCATACAGCAAGCCCATTATGATATAGGCGCCGTTCAACTTGGCATCTATACTGAACGCGCCCTCTCCACCGGGTGCACAGCAAAGCGTATGTGAGTAGTTCTTGTCTTTGTGATATTTCTCTTCAACCAGCCCCCACGTTTTCTCCCAGCTGTCAGGATTCTGCCTCCACCATGAAATCACATCCCTGACCATTTCCGCATATTGACTCTCGGAAGGAATACACTTCAAGCCAGACTCAACAAGCTTGAGCATATCTTTCTCAAAGTAAGCCTCTGCATACATTCCACCCACAAACTGACCACCGTAGAGGCCATCGCCGTAGTTCATGATCCGGCCGAATTTGTCACCCAACACAATCACACCGTTTGGACACCCGGGAGAAACAAGCCCCGAGTAGTCAGCTTCGATCTGATAGTCAATATCGTCACTGCATTTATTGAAGACGGGATGACCTGAATCGGGAGGAACTATCCCTCGACGTACATTATTCCGTCCCGCCAGGTTTGCGTGCCACAAGGGATACTTTGTGTTGGCAAAATCTATACCTGCCTGCTTGTACGAAACATCAAGCCCGTGCATTTCCATGCTCCTGATGAATGTCAGCTCAACATATATGTCATCATTGCCATGCTGGTTTATCATCTTGGGGTTCCATGGCGGCATTTCGTCTTCGCGCATAATTCTGCCCTTAACCTTGAATTCTGTCGGGGCACCCCAACCTACACCGGCCATCTGGCCAATCCAGCCGCCCTTCAACTTGTCCCTGAATTCAGTTAGAGAAATCTTTCTGCATTCAGCCTCCGCCCGTGCGACTTGTACTGACAATACTGCACATATAACAAGCAACCACATCAACCGTCTCATACCTGCTCCTTTCAATAATGATTGTGTTTGCATTACTTTACACAACTCAACGCAAGCACAATCGTTTGCGCATTGAATAGCAAGCATTATACCAACTTCAGAATGAATCCTTTCTAATAACCACCAATTACAACATATTATGACATAATATACTTATTATCAGCATATTATAAAACTTTGCCATTATCATCTGCCACGATATTTCATTTTTCACTAACAATGAATTAATTGACATACAAAGTTTTTTTGTATACAAGGATAATCGTTTGCGCATACAAATGTATGCGTTTTTGAGTAGAAAAAAATATGACTATTGACACCATATCAAAAGTTACGCTTAAGCATATCGCAGAGACGCTAGGCATATCCATCACAACAGTCTCGCGTGTATTAAGCGGTCAGGCACGAAAGTACAGAATCAGCCAGGAGACTGAATCCTTTATTCGCAATCTGGCAAATGAACTCAAATTTGTGCCGAGCCAGCTGGCGCGGAATCTCAGGCTTAACAGGACAACAACTATCGGACTAGTGATCCCTGATATTTCAAACCCTTATTTCGCAGGTATTGCAAACAAGGTAACAGTCGAAGCACACAGGAACGGGTACGGAGTCATCCTCTGCGACAGCCAGGGGAATATCGATATGGAAATTGAATCCATTGAAAATCTAAGGAGTAGAAATGTTGAAGGGCTCATTCTCTGTCCTGTTGGCCAGTCTGGCCAACATCTTAAAGACTACGAAAGCAATAATTATTCTATTGTGCTTGTTGACCGTTACTTTGCAGAAATGTCACTTTCGCATGTTGCATCAGACAATCGTAATGGTTCCAAGATTGCAACAAACTACCTGATCGATAAAGGACATCAAAGGATCGCATGTCTCCAGGGACTTCACAATACATCCACCAATGAAGACAGGGTAAAAGGTTATAGCGAGGCGCTTTCTGGCCATAACATCAAGATCGATACTTCTCTCATCGCAGGGGACAGCTTTTCAGAACAGAGTGGTTATGTAGAAACCAAACTGCTTCTTAAGAAACCGCGCCGCTGCACAGCCGTTCTCGCCCTAAGTAATTTGATCGCGCTTGGTGCACTGCGCGCCATCTCTGAGGAAGGACTCAAGATACCAGACGACTTGTCGATTATCAGCTTCGACGACCAGCCATACATGGCGTATCTCTCTCCACCAATGACAACCGTGGCCCAGGAAAATGCAGAAATGGGCCAGATTGCAGTAAAAATGCTCTTTGACCGGATCAGGGCACCTCATACAAATCCTGGTGGTGGCATCCTGCTCCCGACACATCTTGTCCACAGGAAATCCGTCAAAGAAATCTCATTAATCTGACAAGCGTCTCTATTTCTGACGCATGGCAGACCAGCAATGTTTCAGTTTACTTCGATAAAATCCCTTTCAGGCAGTTTCGGAAAACTGTTGTGCGGTTCGGCCTGATACCAGAAAGCAACTGAAGCAATATCATCCTGAAGAGGCAGGTAGCGGCCACCACTGTGCCAGCCAAGTGCCTGAATTGTAACCTTCAATTCTTTCTCGAACCTGACTGGATCTGTAATATGCCAGCGGTAAAGCCCGAACCGCTGCTGTGACTGGTACAGCCCGTCAGGTCTCAATACCTGCGCAAGGCCGGCATAAGGCGTCGAGAACTCCTGATATTTCCCGCCATTATCAAAATTGTACGAACCGCAGAAATAATCCTCGGTACCTGTTCCACAGATTGTCGGGAATTCCTTGTCGCCGTCCATGTAGAACTTGATTTCGCCTTCTCCCCACCAGCCGTTATTATGAACGCCCCATGCCATGTAAGTCCCTACATACTGTCCCCTGCCGCTGATACCATCAACAATCGTATAGACGTCCTTATAAGGCAATGGATTGACTCTTCTGAACTGGGCATGGAAATAAGCCATGTCTTCAGGAACATCGGTCATGGTGTAATCAATCTGATAATAAAGCCTCATTTCTTTCGTATCAGTATTCGTCATTGTGATCTTTGCCTTCTTGCGGAACGGCATCTGCCAGTAGCAGTTGAAAGCACTCCCCGGATTTACACATACCGGCAAAGATGATATCTGCGCATACTTGCCCCACCCCATGCAGAAGAAATCACCGACCGGACACTCAACAGAAGACTCTTTCTCGCCATCCCAGTACATGCGAAAAATGGACAGCCGCCAATTCCCGGTGGGTGTCATCCAGATATGCTGGATCGCACCCGCGCCGTCAATTTCGCCCATGGTAAATGTTTCCCCGGACTTGATGACTACAAACGGATTAACTTTCCACCCCTGCCCAAGATCACGTGCTGCATTGGAAGCGGAGCCTTTTTTCGCCATGCCTCCCTTGCCCTTTTCACCTGTTAAATTTTCAGGGCTGATCGAACGGGTCTGCGCACCAGAAATACGCGCAAGATTCCCAAGGTTGACATCCAGTCCATTGAATTTTGCTTCCTGTGCGAAGCTGATTTCAGAAATAAACACCAGCAATGCCGACAACGTAACCGCTATTCTCATGACAGATCCTCCTTTGATTCAATGGAAGAACTGTATCGATAAAAAGGATTCCCTGTCATTGAGTTTTCGCGCCTATTTCTTGAGGTTTTGCACTGGCATGATAATTAGTTTGTGTTTCTCGGCACCCTGAACTGGGCTTCAAAGAAAGCATAAGATTCCAAAAGAGTACGGATGACTTCAGTCCCTGTGAATCCATGTTTTTCACCTAGCAGAATTTCGACATGACCAGGCACCCCGGCAGCACTTAAAGCATCTATCATTCTATATACCTGCTTGTACGGCACCAGTTCATCTTCCGTACCCTGGAAAAGCAGCATGGGCGCATCGCCCCTGTTTACATATGTCACTGGAGACGCCGCCTTGTAAGCATGACTGAATTTATCCGGCAAACCTCCAATAAAATCTCTCACCAACCCCTTGGAAACATCCGGATACTCTGCCAGCAGGTCAACAGGTCCGGCATAGCTGACAACTGCCTGCACCTTGCTAGACTGATCGGCCCAGCCGCCGTTTCCCTCGAGACCATCCGTCTTATCCATCACCCCGAGCATCATCGCAAGATGAGCCCCGGCAGAAAAACCCATTGCACCTATTCGCTCAGGGTCAATACCATACTTTTTTGCATTGGCCCTGAGGAAACGGATGGCACATTTTACATCCTCGACCTGTGCCGGGAATACATGCTGCGGACAGAAACGGTACCCCAGTGTGGCTGCAACGTACTCACGTTTTGCAAACTCAATTGCAAAATTGTCCAGTTCCGCCTTATTGCCCGCACGCCATGCACCCCCGTGAATAAGAACTACGCAGGGTCGCGCATTGTTCGCGAACTCCGGCCGGGCAATATCCAGTTTTAATTCCACTTCACTGCCCTTCCCGTAAACAACATCGCGATCAAAAAGAACTCCCGCAGGTGGCTTAACATCCGATTCGTCAGCTTTACTACCGGCTAACACACAGAAAAATATTATGCACATTACGCAAATTCTCATATGATCACGTCCTTCTTGCACTTTTCCGCAAACAATTAAAAGGCTTTATGAATAATACAGATTATGCACAAAATAAGTTACTGGAAATATTTAGAAAAATCCGGACCGGTAAATAAACCATATCCTGCCGGGAAATTGACCAAGAAGTCAGCACAGTTTTCTTTTAATATGACCTCTTGATCATCAGAAAGGAAGAAATTGATGAATGTAAAACAAATCACCATATCAATTATTGCGCTTATATTTTCAGTAATGGCAATGCCTCTTTCATCGGAAGCGCTTGATACAAAGCCTCAAAACATATCCACGAACAGCATCAAGAGTACTCCCGACACTAAAAAAGCTAAGATCACAGCGACTCTTACCGAAGTCCCAATCAAAAAACTGGAACCTGTCGCCGGAAATGCACCCAGCCTCCTGCCCGCTGACAAGCAGTGGCAAATGGTCTGGAATGATGAATTTGACGGAAAGGCTCTTGATGAATCTAAATGGAATTACCGGCTCCACTATTGGGGCTACAAATCCCCTACCTTTACCAGCGAGGGCGTGGAGCTAGACGGTAACGGGCACCTGAAGATCAACCTTATCAGGAAAGGCGACGATTTTTATTCGGCCCATCTTCAGACCGGATCACTTACGTTTGACATTCCCCGCGATCCCAACTCCAAGAATTTCTGGCCTTTCGGCAAGAAAAAGGAGGCGAAATTTATGCATAAGTATGGATACTATGAAATCCGTTGCAAGCTTCCCGAAAACGATGGCTGGCATGCCGCTTTCTGGCTGCAGTCACCATCCATTGGCACTCATCCCAACCCGAAATACTGCGGAGTCGAGTGTGATATCATGGAGAACTACCGTCAGCACACGGAGGGCACGATCGGATGTGGAAATGGCTGGGGCGGTTATGGCAGGGAAAACAAATGGTACGGTCATTTCTGGTTCCCCTACGAAGAGACTGCCGATGGATGGCATTACTACGGGGTTGACTGGTCACCAGAAGGCTATGTCTTCTACGCGGACGGTAAAATGGTGGGCAAACAGATGGCACCGGAGTGCCCCGTTTCCGATGTTGACCAGTTCATTCTTGTTTCGACGGAATGCCATGGCTACCACCGCTCGTTCGGACGCGGTGGTCTGGAGTCAAAAGATGAAAAAGGCTGGATCGGCAAACCAGTTCCTGCTCTCTTCAACGCCGTTCTTCCTGATTGCTTCGAGGTCGATTTCGTGCGGGTATTCGATGCTAAATAATAGCAGCCAAATCGATCAACATCCATTACAACGGCAATGCGTTATTTTGTTTCCCGAGAATAAACACGTACGTAATCAATTTCAAAATCGCGCGGGTAAGTCAGATTAGGGTCAATATTCCCAATCCAGCCCGAATACTGGAAAAGGGCCATCAGGATAAACATCTTCTCCTGGGGTGTTGGCCCTTCGTAGGACTTCACAACTTTGCCATCGAGGTACCAGTCAATATGTCCTTCACGCCATTCAAGCGCCCATATATGAAAGTCCTTTGACAGATCTTCAGCCACAGCAGGTGTATAATGAGCGTCTTTTGTAAAGTGAACATTGAGGTCAACAGTACTGCTTGTGTCTCTTATATGTCGTCCCTGCTGTTCAATAATATCAATTTCCACAACACCATCCCCAACTTTCCTACGGCTCCCATCCGGCGCATATTCCTGCTTGGTAGGATCATGCTGGTGAAGCCAGAAAGCACTCAGTAATCCTTCCCCACGTGGACAGCGACAACGAATCTCAAACCAGCCATACTTTTGCGCAAACTTGTCCAGGATTTGGTACTCGCTGGTAGTGGCACCAAAGCGATGGTCCGATGTCTGGATACAGCTGACACACTGATTTGTCTTTGACGGACGAAATGGCAGTTTCTCGTCAATGCGTAATTTCAATATCCCATTCTCAATTACATAATGGGCATTATGATCGGTCCATCTGCTCGGTTTTCCCGTGCGTTTTAAATATTCCTTGCGTCCCGACCTGTACGCTGAAAACCAATACATATCGTTCAGCTGTGGCCTGTCAAACTCATCCTGAAATGTCAGTTTCCATCCAGTCTTGTCTGCTGAATTCTCCGGCAAATCAGATCCGAACAAGGAACTTATCCAGAACATCCAGCAAAACAAGATTGTACGTAAGTGCCCGCGTTTAATTTGATCCAAACAGTCCCTCATAGTTTCTCTCCTAATTCAGTTCAGACTTATCACGCTAATATCACAATCACCATATCCATGACGTTGGTCATTGTTGGACCTGTAAAGACGTGACCGCCGGCTTTCTGGAAGAAGTGAAATGAATCAAAATCAGCCATGTATTTCTTTCCATCAATTCCAGCATCCATGGCCTTCCGCCAGGTATTACAGTCAACAACCGCACCGGCCATGTCATTGGGACCATCTGTACCGTCTGTTCCGCCTGCAAGTACGATAACTCCCGCAAGATCTTTCAACAGAAACGCTACCTTCAATGCAAGATGCTGGTTCCGCCCGCCTAGGCCATTACCTGTAACCTTCAGCGTTGTCTCGCCACCAAACAAAAGACAATACGGCTTGTGCAATCCCATGCTCTTCTGAAACTCAACCGCTCTGCTGACAATCATTCCAGCAATTTCTTCTGTGTTGCCTTCAAGCCTGTCAGTAATGATCTCGCCGCTTAAACCTTTAGACTCTGCATAACGCAAGCCGCTTTCAAGCGCAAGCTTGTTTCTTCCTATGATCAGGTTCGCTGTATGCTCCAGCATGGGATCACCCGGCTTGGGCGTCTCGGGCACTTTGCCACTACACCCATTCTTCAACACCTGCAAGAGGTTCGCAGGCACCGTAAGGTCAATTCCATACTTCACAAGAACATTTACTGCATCACCGAATGTGGATGTATCGGCAACAGTCGGGCCGGACGCAATAACGTCCAGAGGATCGCCTACCACATCGGACAGCATCAGACTCACCATCCTTGCCGGATGAGCAATCCTGGCAAGCTGGCCCCCTTTGACAGAACTAAGGTGTTTACGCACAGCGTTGATTTCATTTATGGAGGCACCGGAATTCACCAGCATTTTCGAGAATTTCATTAACTCGTCAAGATTGCTTCCATCAGGATAGTCCGTCAGCAAAGCCGAGCCGCCCCCTGACAAAAGGCAGATAACCAGGTCTTTCTCTCCTGCCCCCCTGCATAAGTCCACAATCTTATTCGTGGCTGCGACTCCTGCTGCATCAGGATAGGGATGGGCAGCTTCCAGCATCTCGATTCTTCTACAAGGCGCACTGTGCCCGTACTTGACCACAACTGTTCCACAGGTAATCAAATCACCCAGCACTTGTTCTAGTGCCTTCGCCATCAGCCCGGACGCCTTGCCGGCACCAACAACATAAATTCTGCTGATTGCAGCCAGGTCAAAATCATGAGGTCCGATTGTCAGCTTGTTGGCGTGAACCAACACATTACCCCGGATCAGGTGATCAGGCTTTACGCCTTCGATTCCAGCTTTAAAAATATCTACAGCAGTCTCGGAATAATTCATAAATGATCGCATCAATATTTATGGTGAACCGCCGCATGCCGCAACATCTCACGTGCGCAAAACATGCAAATAAACTTCTCAGACAAGCACCAACGACAACAGCCATACAATTGAGAACGAAGTAACCGATACAACAACCGTAGCTGAACTGTATACTTTAAGTGTCGAATCCGGTGAAATATCTGAAAATTTTGTCACAACCCAGAAGTATGAATCATTGGCATGAGAAATCATCATTGAACCCGATCCGATCGACAACAACGCAAGCGTACGTCCCCAACTGCTGTCGAGCCCGAGTGCTGCCAGCATCGGTGCGACAATCGATGCAGCTGTTATTGCCGCAACGGTCGAAGAACCCTGCGCAGTTTTCAGAATTGCGGCGAGAACGAACGGAATAATCAGCCCCAGCTTCGACATGGAAAAGAATTGAGACACCTGATCGCCAAGCCCGGTAGCCTTGATCACAGCCCCAAACGCTCCGCCAGCCGCCGTAATTGCCAGGATAGGCCCAGCCTTGTCGATCGATTCGGAAAACATGTCATTAATCTGTTTAAAATTTTCTCGTGGGACTAAGAACAATGCCAGAATTACACCTATCAACAAGGCTACCACAGGGTCCCCTAGAAACTTCATGATAGAATCAGATGGCCCAGTCACTTTACCCGGTAAAAGCCCTAGAAAAGAGTTCAACATGATCAAGAAAAGAGGGACAACCACCGGAAGAAATGATTTAAACGTTCCTGGAAGGTTTTGCAGTGACAGGTCGTCATGTTCACTGGTTACCACCTCTCTCTGCTTAATTTTTGAAGACATTATCTTCACCCAGAAATAACCACAGACAGCCGAAGGTACTGCAATCATAACTCCAAGCATGACGAGGTTACCAAGAGAAGTATTCATAATTCCGGCTGCAGCAGTTATCCCGGGATGAGGTGGAATCAGGCAATGCAGGGTGTAGAGGGATATCGCGAGAGAAGCAGCCATACGCACAATTGAAATACCAGAAGCCTTTGACAGAGACTTATTCAACCCGCTTAAAACAATAAATCCGGAATCACAAAAAATCGGCAGGCCGGCGATGAATCCCGTCACTGCTATGGCCCTGGCAGCCTTTACTTTTCCCGTGAGACCGAGAATAAAATGCGCCATAGCATATGTGGCGCCTGTCTTGTCAAGAATCACCCCAATGGTCGTTCCGAAAATAATGATCAGGCCTATAGCGGCCAGCGTGTTGCCGAAGCCGGACTTAAGGGTGGGAATCACCTGATCAATTGAACCTGTGGCCAGAGACAAAACCAGAGCAACCAGTACAAGCGCGAAAAAGGCGTTGAATTTGAATTTCGATGTAAGAAGTATTACGAAAATGATACTGATCAGAACAAGTAATGCAGTAATCATAACAAGCCCATTACTTCTGCAGATCGAGCATTTTTAAGGCATAACGCTTGCCCAGTACCCGGGCCGCTTCGGAACTGTAGTGAAGATTGTCACCCTTGTGCCCCAAGCCATCTGCTTTCACACATGCATATTTTTTTACCTGCTCTGATAGTCCCTGCACGACTTCGTTGAATTTCTTCGTTGATACCGCGCTCTCCTCCTTGAACGGAGTTAACTCACTGGCAATGAAAGGTACTGCCGGAGCATCCAGATCCTTGCGAAGGCGTTCAATCAGCTCGGTCAGCCAACGACCGTATTGTTCAGCAGACCCGCGGCCTGCCTCTCCCTGGTGCCAGATGATCCCTTTTAATGTACCGGCCTTCTGCGCTTCCTTCATTCGCGTCAGCATATCGTCATAAGGGAATGCCTTTGTCACCTTATCCTGCGCACCGGGCACCCAGACTTTTATTGATGTTCCACCAACTGCACAGGGCACCAGCCCTATTTTAACCTTGGGATTTGCGTCAGCCATTGCTTCACCGAACGCCAAACCAGGCCCCACACCCGCGCCCGGCTTGTCAAAATGCAGAGGATCAACCGCCGGCATCCATTTCAAATCCCTGGTAAGCATCACAACCATCGGGTTAACATTCTTACTCTCATCATCGACCTTACCACGGCCAGCCATGTTCGACTGGCCGATCAGCAGATAAATGTGATAATTCTCGTCCGGCCCGGCAAAAGCCATGGAAGAAATCGCAACAACTGCAGAAACGGCAAAAATCAAACGGTTCATATTACCTCCATAGAACCAAGCCTGGTCAAATCATCAAGCATCACTCAAATCCGATGCTTGCAACCTTAGCAATTACACATTGATAATCAAAATAATATATGAGAAAAGTTCCTATCATCCACAGACGAAAGGAAACATTATGAATCGAAGCAATCCCTATTCAGTCGCGTGTTATATATCTGCAGTATTTCTTTTCAGCTTAATGTTGCAGCCGCAGGCAAGGGCCGATGTTTCACTCCCAAAAATTTTCGGAAGTCATATGGTCCTTCAACAGTCACAGCCCGTCACCGTCTGGGGCTGGGCCAGTCCAAACGAGAAGGTGACGGTCCAGATTCTTGCCGAAACAAAAACAGCAACAGCAAACGAGAAGGGAGAATGGAAGGTGGCTCTCTCCCCTCTGAAAGCCGGCGGCCCGATCTCCATGACCGTGAAGGCAGCCAACACAATAACTTTCGAGGATATTCTCGTCGGCGAGGTTTGGCTATGCTCAGGCCAGTCGAACATGGAAATGGGCATCGGCGCAATCAAGGAC
>MHBM01000075.1:15581-21590 GCA_001804885.1 Lentisphaerae bacterium RIFOXYA12_FULL_48_11 | reverse complement strand
TATTTAGTGGAACGTTCTTTTCAGTGGATACGTTGCCGGGTTGGGCACAGTGGGTTGCGATGGCTCTGCCTCTTACACATCTTGTCAATTTATGCAGAGAAATTTGCTGTGGGTCTATTCTGTCGGCTGGTACGATTACTGCGGTTGGATATCTTGTCTTGTTCAGTGGTGTTTTCTACCCGCTGGCCCTCTTTGCTATGCGCAGGCGTCTCATCAAGTGATTTTTGCGATCCTGTGTTTGGATTGATTGTTTTATAGAAAAAGCCCCTGGGCTTAAAGTCCAGGGGCTTTTGCATGTTAAAGCCGGTTAACCAATAGCTGTTGATCCTGTCTCGCCGGTACGGATCCTCACCACGTCCATTAGGTCGAGGATGAATATCTTTCCGTCGCCGACACTTCCTGTCCGTGCGCCGGCCTGTATGGCGTCTACGGCAGGTTTGACGAATGCCTCGTTGATGGCAATTTCGAGTTTGATTTTTTTGAGCAGGGATCCTGCTTCCTTGTGACTGCGATAGACTTCGGCAATGCCCTTTTGTCTTCCGCGGCCCATTACATTCGTGACTGTTACCAGGTGAACTTCCTTGCTTGTCAGTCTGTCCAACACATCGTCCAGCCTGTCAGGTTGAATAATTGCTATTATGTATTTCATTTTCCATTTTCCTTTCAATTAGTCCAGCATCGTATAGCCGGTTTCGCGGTGATCAACGAGGTCCAGGCCGATTCTTTCTTCTTGTTCTGCTGCGCGGAGTCCCATGATCTTGTCAATGACCTTGAATAGAATATAACTCACGACAAATGAATATACCATTGTGATCAAGACAGCCTTGATTTGAATCCAGAGCTGCGCCGGATTGCCATACAATAAACCGTCAGCACCGGCCGGGTTGACCGCTTTGGTGGCCCATAGGCCTGTTGCTATCGCTCCCCATATTCCGCCTACTCCGTGGACGCCGAATGCATCAAGTGAATCGTCGTATCCGAGTTTCGCTTTCACGAATGTCACTGATATGTAGCAGATAACTCCAACTCCGATACCGATGCCTATGGCGCCCATCACATTCACGAACCCGGCTGCCGGGGTTATGGCGACAAGTCCGGCAACAGCGCCGGTGATCATGCCGAGCATTGTGGGCCGGGATTGGAATATCCAGTCCATGATTGCCCAAGTTAGGCCGGCTGCAGCTGCCGCAGTATTGGTTACAACGAAAGCATTGACGGCGATTCCGTTTGCGCCCAGCGAGCTTCCGGCGTTAAAGCCGAACCATCCGAACCACAGCATTGCCGCTCCCAGCACAGCAAACGGCAGGTTGTGGGGAGGGGAAATCTTTTCCGGGAATCCAACGCGCTTTCCCAGGACCAGCGCAGCTGCAAGCGCTGCCATTCCGGCATTTATGTGAACGACCGTTCCGCCCGCAAAGTCAAGGGCGCCCATTCCGCCCAAGGTTCCGAGGATTCCTTTATCAGCCCACACCCAGTGTGCCACGGGGTCATATACCAGAGTTATCCATAATAGTGAGAACACGCAGAAGGATGTGAATCTCATTCTTTCGGCAAACGCTCCGATAATCAGCCCAGGCGTGATGATTGCAAACATGGCCTGGAACATCATGAAGGCTTGATGGGGAACTGTAGTTCCGTATATGTTATGCGGAGTCAGTCCCACATCTTTTAATCCTGCCCATGACAGATTTCCTATAAGGCCCTTGATGTCTGGACCAAAAGCGAGGCTGTACCCGAACAGTACCCATTGTATGCTTACAAGACAAAGCAGCATGAAGCACTGCATCAGAACGGAAAGTATGTTCTTCCTTCGGACCAATCCTCCGTAGAAGAATGCCAGTGCCGGTGTCATTAACATTACCATCGCAGTACTTATCATGAGCCATGCCGTGTCTCCGGAATTGACCTCCAATTTTGGCGCAGGTGGTGAATCTGCTGCCATTACCATGCTTGTCGCACCAATTACCAGTCCCATACCCAACATTGCTACCCATTTCTTTACGTACCCTCTTTTCATTGCTCCTCCTTTTTTTTGTTTGTTCGTTGTTTATAATCGCAGGGGGTGTGCCAATTTGTGAAAATGATGCAATGGATGCTCTCGATTGCCTTGTTTTACTGGGGATTATGTGTGAAATAATTTCTCAGACTGCTCATTTTTAGGCCAGAGTCTATGCTACAATAATGAATCATAATATGAAGATATTACAATAATGTGCTATAATCCGATTCTTTTGCAGAAGCTGAAGGAAGGTCTATCGGAGTCAATTATGTGACAGATTATTTGGATTTTGCGGGAGAATAAACTGGAGTATGCTGGCTTTATTGGAAAAAATATTATCAATGTGGTGCTGTCTGGATATGTTTATTGCATTTAAAAGAATCTCTTAATTCGACAGTATTTGTTTGTTTAGTGTGTTATGTTGTAAGCAGAAAAACAGGATATTTTCAGTGCTTTTGGCGATATTATGAAAGTTCATTTATTCTTATTGATTATTATTGCAGATTTATTCTTGTGCACGCCGGCATTTTCCGCACAGGTGAAATTAGTGTCTTCCAGACGGGATGGGCGTCCAGGTGATATGCAGATTGAGCAGGCAGTCAAGGCTGGTGTGGAATATATCAAGAAGAAGCAGAAGAACTATGGGGGTTGGACAATCGTGGAGCCGAAAAAGGCAATGGGGACCGGCTTTGTCCAGCGACAACATTATACCAGGTATGAGCCTGGTGTAACTGCGCTGGCCGTTTATGCGCTAGTCCAGTGCGATACTTCCCTGGAAGATAAAAGCGTGCAGACAGGGATTAATTACTTGCTCAATGTGGGGATATTTTCCAACACGGAACATAGTGTGGCGGCGGATCTTACCACTTATGATGCGGCCATGATCGCCGTGGCTCTTTCGGCTGTAATCGAGAAGAACAAGGAGAATCTGGCAGGTCAACCTACAATTCTGGATTTGTCTGCATACTTTAGAAAGATCGCAGAGGCCGTTCAATGGCTGATCCAGGCGCAGCACGCAGATCCGCGTGGAAAGAAACGTGGTAAGCAGCAGATTGCCGCAAACATTATCCCGACGCTTAAAACAAGGGGTGGTTACGACCTGAGCGGTTTTCATGGTGCCAGTTCTGCTGCATGGAATTACCAGCTCGAGGACAATGGTCCGATTGATAATTCCAACACGCAGTTTGCTCTGCTTGGCCTGCGTGCGGCCCAGAACATCAAAAATTCCCGTGGTGCTGCTGCGGCCGACATCAATATTCCCCCTGCGGTCTGGCAGAAGGCGCTTGCATACCTGGTTTCAACACAGACCGGCAGGGGATGGGGATACAGGGACGAACCGATGCCCCTTGAAGTTATGACCGTGGCAGGCATGGGCGGAATCATTATCTGCATTTCATCGCTTGTTGAAAATGCAGATAATGCGCAAATAATGAAGACATCAGAAGTTGTGGAAGCCATGTCGCTGTGGGAAGAAATGTATCCTCAGCATCTTTCAAACAGGCTGCTTGATGGTTATGTGCTTTACAGCATTGAACGGACCTGCATGCTTGGCGGTATCACTGCAGTGGGTTCGCACGACTGGTATCAGGATGGTGTAAAGATGCTGCTTAACCGGCAGAATTCTGATGGTTATTTTACAGGCAAGGGTCCCTGTATCGATAGCGAAGTGCAGACCGCGCTTGCCCTGCTTTTTCTTCGCAAGATCTATGTGCCAGTAAGGTAACCGCCTTTTTCGTCTTGTGTAACAAGATGATTCTAGGGATTTAGTTTAATGCAGTGTCCCCCTTGGTCGAAAGTGGCATTCTCTTCAAGTAGCTTTTTTATGTTTTATTTATCTTTTTCAGCACTCTTTTAATTAGGTTTCCTTTGTGTTGATAAGATAGAAAGTGACATGAATGGATGAGGTGTTACTCATGAGGCAGAACGAGATTTTTCAAGTGTTCTTGTATGTAGGGCTTCTTGTAGGCCTTGCGCCCCTGTTCGGCAAATACATGGCCAGGGTATTCGAGGGGAAGGAAACGTTTCTAACAAAGATAATCCGGCCTTTGGAGCGATGGGTGTATCGTCTGGGAAGAATCAATTCGGACGAGGAGATGTCCTGGGATCGGTATTTCAAAGCGGTTTTGATTTTCAATGTCGTTGGTTTGTTTACGCTTTGGGGGCTGCAGATGGTCCAGTCTGCTTTGCCTTTAAACCCTCAAATGTCAGGTAATGTGTCCTGGGCGCTTGCCCTGAATACGGCGCTCAGTTTCATCACCAATACTAACTGGCAGGCTTATTCCGGTGAGGCTGTCATGAGTTATTTGACGCAGATGGCCGGACTGGCCGTACACAATTTTCTGAGCGCTGCCACGGGTATTGCAATTTTGCTGGCGCTGATCCAGGGATTAAAGCGTGCGTCATCGGAAAAGATTGGAAATTTCTGGGTGGATCTTGTCAGGAGCATTTTATATGTGCTCTTGCCATTTTCAATGGTGGTTGCTGTTGTACTTGTAAGCCAGGGGACGGTACAGAGCTTCTCTCCATATGTAACCGTGCGGACGGTGGAAGGCGCTGAGCAGATAATTCCTCTTGGTCCGGCAGCATCGCAGACAGCCATTAAGCATTTTGGGACAAATGGTGGAGGTTTCTTTGGCCAGAACAGTGCCCATCCATTTGAAAATCCAACCCCTCTCAGCCATTTCATCGAGATGTCTGGATTGATACTCCTTGCAGCATCGCTGGTTCAGATGTTCGGCGTTATGATTGGTGGCCGCCGTCATGCCTGGTACATTTTTGGAGTGATGCTGCTGTTACTGCTCGGTAGTTTTATGGTGGCATGGTGGGCGGAAGTGCAACCGAATCCTGTGGTCGGCAAAATACAGCCGCTGCTGGAAGGGAAAGAAACAAGATTCGGCGTGATGAACAGCATGTTGTTTGCAACTGCCACAACCGGAACTTCCTGTGGCGCTGTCAACTCAATGCACGACAGTTTTTCGCCGCTGGCCGGTCTGATGCCGCTCTGGAACATAATGCTTGGATGTATTGCCTTTGGCGGGGTGGGGGCCGGTCTGTATGGAATGCTGATGCACGTATTGATAGCGGTGTTCATAGCAGGATTAATGGTTGGCCGGACACCTGAATATCTGGGGAAGAAGATACAGGCCCGTGAGGCAACATGCGCGGTGATTGCAATCCTGGCACCCGGCATTTTGATTCTTCTGGGCTCTGCGATTGCATGTGTTGTCCCTGCAGGACTGGCAGGACTTGGAAACCAGGGACCTCACGGATTGAGCGAGATATTCTACGCTTTTTCTTCGTGTGCCAATAACAACGGCAGTGCATTTGCAGGACTCAGTGCCAACAGCAATTTCTATAATCTCACTCTTGGTACGGCCATGTTTGTGGGACGCTTTGTGCCGATATTTGCCGTGCTGGCCGTTGCCGGCAGTCTGGCTGCAAAGAAAACCGTGCCCGCTTCACCAGGCACATTCCCCACGAACGGGCTGAGTTTTGCGCTGGTGCTCCTGGGTGTGATCCTGATTGTCGGAGCATTGACTTTCTTTCCGGCGCTGTGTCTCGGGCCGATTGTTGAGTATGGATTAATGCAGACTGGCAGCGTCTTCTAGGACGGGAATCATGAGCACAAAGATAGAAATAAAATATCAGGACTTGATTAAACAGGCGGTTTTCGACTCTTTCCGTAAACTGCACCCCCGCGACGAGATCAAGAACCTTGTCATGTTTGTTGTGTGGGTGGGGGCGATCCTGTCCTCCTTTTCCCTGCTTTTGGACTTTTCTGGTTTCAACCTGCAGATATGCCTCTGGCTGTGGTTTACATGTCTGTTTGCCAATTTTGCTGAAGCCATGGCAGAAGGCCGTGGAAAGGCCCATGCCGATGCACTGCGAAGAATGCGTACAACTACAATGGCCCGCAAGCTTGTGGATAACAGGGAGGTTTATGTCCCCGCCCCTGACCTGAAGATTGACGAATTATTTGTCTGTGAAACTGGAGATACGATTCCCGCCGA
>MHBM01000075.1:13041-15542 GCA_001804885.1 Lentisphaerae bacterium RIFOXYA12_FULL_48_11 | reverse complement strand
TCGGGAAAGCGGTGGTGACCGCAGTGCTGTCACGGGCGGCACAAAGGTCATCAGTGATCGTATTGTTGTCCGTGTCACGGCTGAACCGGGACATTCGTTTCTTGACCGGATGATTGTCATGATTGAAGGGGCAAGGCGGCAAAAGACGCCAAATGAAATTGCCTTGAACATTCTTCTTGTCAGTCTTACGGCATTGTTCATTCTGGTGGTTTTAACCCTTCCGTCATTTGCCGCTTATAATGAAAAAGCGGCCGGGCAGCCTGGGGAGGTGTTGAAATCGTTGCCTGTATTACTTGCCCTGATTGTGTGTCTTATTCCAACAACTATCGGGGGGCTGTTGAGCGCCATAGGTATCGCCGGCATTGACAGGTTGATGCGGCGAAACGTGCTCGCCACAAGCGGTCGTGCAGTGGAAGCGGCCGGCGACATTGATGTTCTGCTTCTGGACAAGACCGGTACGATTACCCTCGGCAATCGGATGGCTACTGAATTTATACCGCTGCCAGGTGTCAAGGTCGAGGAAGTTGCCGATGCCGCTCAACTGGCGTCATTGGCAGACGAGACTCCTGAGGGCCGTTCGATAACCATACTTGCCAAGGAGAAATACGGATTGCGGGGGAGGGAAGTGGCTGAGCCGCATGCACGTTTTGTTCCATTTACTGCGCAAACGAGGATGAGCGGCATGGATTTCGGCGATGCTGCCGGAAGAGTGAAACGCCGTATCAGAAAAGGTTCAGCGGAAGCAATACGACAGTTTGTGGAAAAACAGGGTGGATTGTACTCGAGAGCGATTGAGGAGACTGTGGCCGGCATATCGCGTACTGGCGGTACACCACTGGTGGTTGCTGATGATTCCCGTATCCTGGGTGTGATCCACCTGAAGGATGTTGTCAAAGGCGGTATTCGTGAACGCTTTGCGCAACTAAGGAAGATGGGTGTGCGGACGGTGATGATTACCGGCGATAATCCTCTTACCGCCGCGGCGATAGCTGCAGAAGCCGGGGTTGATGATTTCATTGCCGAGGCCAGGCCCGAGGACAAGCTTGCCCGTATTCGCAGGGAACAGGATAACGGGCGGCTGGTTGCAATGATCGGTGATGGGACTAATGATGCGCCTGCGCTGGCACAGGCTGATGTCGGCGTTGCCATGAATACCGGCACACAGGCCGCGCGTGAAGCCGGCAATATGGTGGACCTTGACAGTAACCCGACAAAACTTATTGAAGTTGTTGAGATTGGCAAGCAACTGCTGATGACAAGGGGTGCTCTTACAACTTTCAGTATAGCAAATGATGTGTCGAAATATTTCGCCATACTGCCGGCCATGTTTGGTTCGCTGTACGCTACAGGGGCCGGCGGTTATGGTCCGTTGAACAGGCTGAACATAATGCACCTGCATTCCCCGGAAAGCGCCATTCTCAGTGCCGTGATTTTTAATGCCCTTATTATCATTGTCCTGATTCCCCTGGCTTTGCGCGGTGTGAAATATGAACCGATTGGGGCAGAGGCCGTTTTACGGAAAAACATGCTGATCTATGGTGTGGGAGGGCTTGTCATTCCATTTGTTGGAATCAAGTTGCTTGACATGCTGCTTCTGATTATGCGCTTAGTTTAGAAAGGAACAAGGACATGACAAGGCTTTTTCTGCAGTCATTGTTGTTCACAATCATATTTACCGTGCTGACCGGGCTTGTTTATCCCGTGGTAATTACAGGGATTGCTCAAATCGCATTCAGGGAAAAAGCCAATGGCAGTCTTCTTGAATATAAAGGCAGGGTCATAGGTTCGGCACTGCTGGCGCAGAAATTCGAAAGTCCGAAATATTTTCAACCGCGTCCTTCCGCATGTGATTTCTCGGCTGTTCCATCGGGTGCAAGCAATCTTGGGCCAACAAGTTCAGCGTTACAGTCGAATGTTCTTTCTCGAGCTGCCGCCTTTTGTTCCGCGAACAAATTACCGGCTAATGCCATAGTGCCTGGCGACATGGTTTTCACTTCGGGCAGCGGCCTTGATCCCCATATCAGTCCGGAATCAGCGTTGATACAGGTTCCCAGAATTGCCGCCGTACGAGGCGTGGAAAAAGATAAAATCAAGGTGTTGGTCGAAAAACATGTGGAATCTCCTCAGCTTGGATTTCTGGGGGAATACAGGGTAAATGTTTTACTCCTCAACATGGCTTTGGACAGGTTATAATGGCAAAATGAAAAATGACACCAGACCAGATCCTGATGCGTTATTGTCAGCAATAAAACAGGCTGACATACAGCAGCAACGGGGGAAACTGACCGTTTTTCTCGGTATGTGTGCTGGTGTCGGTAAGACTTATTCTATGCTGAGAACGGCGCAACAGCGTAAAACAGAAGGTCTTGATGTAGTTGTTGCCCTTGTGGAAACCCATGGCCGCAAGGAAACTGAGAACCTGCTGGCCGGATTGACGGTTATTCCGACCAAATCTCTTGAATATCACAGTATAACTTTGCGTGAGATGGATATTGACGCTG
>MHBM01000075.1:11478-13023 GCA_001804885.1 Lentisphaerae bacterium RIFOXYA12_FULL_48_11 | reverse complement strand
AGCTTGTTCTTGTTGATGAGCTGGCGCACACCAATGCGCCGGGAAGCCGCCATCCAAAACGTTATCAGGATGTTCTTGAACTCCTGGATGCGGGAATTGATGTCTATACAACGCTGAATGTCCAGCATATAGAAAGCCGGGTGGATGTTGTCAGGCAGATTACGGGAATTACTGTCAGGGAAACGGTTCCCGATTCAACTCTTGATCAGGCTGACAAGATACAGCTGGTGGATCTGACGCCTGAAGAGTTGAGGGAGCGGCTTGCTTCAGGAAAAGTCTATGTTGGTGAAATGGCAGGAACCGCAGCATCCCATTTCTTTCTTCAGGAGAACCTCGCGGCTCTTCGTGAAATGGCGCTGAGATTGACTGCGGAACATGTCAATCAGGATCTGCGTGATGCAATGGCTGTTCGTCGTATTCTCGGACCATGGAAAACGAATATCAAGATGATGGTTGCTGTTGGTCCGAGCCCATACTCTGAGGAGCTGATCAGGTGGACCCGTCGCTCGGCAGCTGCATTGGGCGCTCCCTGGGTTGCCGTATATGTTGAATCTCCGGCTGCATTAAATGAGCAGGGGAAAGCTCATATTGTGAAGGCGCTTTCCGTTGCAAGACAACTTGGCGCACATGTAATTACCGCCGCCGGGAAAAACATGGTACAGACATTATTGCGGATTGCAGCCGAAGAGAATGTGACGCAAATAGTGGTTGGCAAATCAAACGGAAATCCATTTCTCGAATTCCTGAGGGGTGGTTCCCTTGTTGAACAGCTCATCAGGGAAAGCGGGGACATTGATGTCTGTGTTGTGAGGGCGGAATCAGGGAAAAGGAATGAACACGTTTCTTTCTTTTTGTCACAGGATTTGAGGCCTCTGCTGACGGATATGGGGATCGGGATTGCGTGGGTTGCTGGTGTTACTGGGATTTGCTGGATACTGAGGAACATTACGGGTTATTGGGCCATTGCCCTGATTTACCTTTCCATGGTTGTATATCTTGCCACGCAGTTGAGGCGTGGGATCATTCTCGTGGTTGCCGCAGCAAGTGCGCTGTTGTGGAACTTCCTTTTCATTCCGCCTTTATTTACATTTCACATCAATCACTTTCATGATCTCCTTATGTTCGTGATGTATTTCGTTGTGGCGCTGGTTATTGGGCAGTTGACCGCCAGGCTCAGGTTTCAGGAGATGTCCGAGCGCAAACATGAACAGCGGACCATGGCATTGTATCGTCTTGCACAGGGCGTTGTTGAGAGTATCAACCTTGATGAAGGGTTGAAACGGGCTGTAAATGAGATTCGGAACGCCTTCAATGCGGAATCGGCCATTTTATTGGTCGGTACTAATGGCCAGATGAGTGATAACTCTCATTCGTCCAGTACATGGGTTCTGAACGACAAGGAGAAAAGTCTTGCTGCCTGGTCGATGACGCACGGCCAGCCGGCCGGCCGTTTTACGGATACATTACCGGATGCAGAGTCGCTTCATTTGCCCCTTCAGACAACAAAGAATAAGGTTGGTGTTTTAACCGTTCATTTTAGCGGCA
>MHBM01000075.1:0-11472 GCA_001804885.1 Lentisphaerae bacterium RIFOXYA12_FULL_48_11 | reverse complement strand
CGCTTGGCCTTGATGAACGGGAGTTGCTGGAGACGTTTGCAGACCAGATTGCCGTCATGATAGAACGTTTCTGGCTTATTCAGGAGGTTGGGCGTACACAATTGGCTGAAGAATCGGAAAGATTGTACAAGACACTTTTCGACTGTATATCACACGAATTAAAAACTCCTCTTTCTGTTATTCAGGCGGCTGTATCGGAATTGGGGCTTGTGTTTGATATTATAAAGGAAGGTCAGAGTGCGCGATCATTCCTGAGGGAAATCCAGACTGCGTCCAGTCGTCTCGGCAGGATTGTTGATAATCTTCTGAGTATGACGCGTATTGAGTCAGGACGGTTCAAGTTCAACCCCGTCTGGTGCGATATTGACGAAATTGTGAGCTCTGCACGCATGCAGGCAGGCGATTTGCTGGCGAGGCATAATGTCAGGGTGATCATTCCGGAGCGAGTGCCATCCGTTAAGGTTGATTATGGGATTGTTGAACAGGCTCTTACCAGCCTCCTTTCTAATGCGGCATTGTACAGTCAGGAAGGTACGGAGATCCGTGTGTTGGCGCAGACAGATGACCGTTATTTAATCCTTCAGGTGAGCGATGACGGGCCTGGAATATCTTCGGATGAGTCCAGTCGAATCTTTGCAAAATTCTACCGCGGTCCCAAAGCACCTCCAGGTGGTATAGGCCTCGGCCTGTCAATTGTCAGGGGATTGATGCAGGCACTTGGTGGTGAAGTTGCTACTCATAATAATACTGATCGTGGCGCTACTTTCACCTTGAGGATTCCGGTGGAAATGAGAAATGTTCCTGAAAGCCCATGACTGATACAATAAACAAACCTGTTGCCCTTGTTGTCGATGATGAAAATCAGATTCGGCGGTTGCTTCAACTGGCCCTTGAAATGGAAGGGTATGTTGTTCATGAAGCAGCATCAGGGCAGGAAGGCCTTGCTGCAGCGGCTTTTCGTAAACCTGATGTCATTATTCTTGATCTGGGGCTTCCTGACATGGACGGGATGGAAGTTCTCAGGCGTCTGCGTGAATGGAGCAAAGTCCCGGTGTTGGTCCTTACTGTAAGGCAGGAGGTACAGGATAAAGTTGCCGCACTTGATCTTGGCGCAGATGATTACCTGACAAAGCCTTTCCATGCTGCAGAATTAACGGCACGTATGCGTGCAATTCGCCGGCATTCACCAGTCGAACCTGATCAGCCTGAATATAAATCCGGTTCTCTGTATGTTAATTTTCTCTCCAGAAAAGTTGTGGTCGGGGATAGAGAGGTTCACCTGACAGCAACGGAATATGCCTTGCTGAGAATTCTTGTGAAGAATGAAGGCAGAGTTGTTACTCACCGGCAGCTCCTGCGTACCGTATGGGGCCCTAATTCAGAGGAACAGTCCCAGTACTTGCGTGTTTACATGAATCATTTACGGAAGAAAATAGAGATTAATCCGGCAGAACCGCGCCTGATTAAAACTGAACCCGGGATAGGTTATCGTATGATTGAATCCGGGATGTCTGAAAAAGCCTGATATCCGATCTACAGTCCCAATTGATCTGATATCCCCTGCATTGATTTCAAGCAGAGTTCGGCGAATTCATCCAGAGGTATTTCAATTTTTTCGCATTCGCGGATTATGTCGCGGTTGACAGAACGTGCAAATGCTGTTTCCTTCATCCGTTTCGTGATTGATTTGGCCTTCACGCTGGCCAGTTTCTTGTCGGGATAGACCAGTGCGGTTGCGATAATCAGCCCTGTTATGGTTTCGCCAACTGCCAGGGCATAATGGAACATTTTGCTTCTTTTCTCGCCATGTGCCAGTTCGTTGTGCATCCGGATCGCATCAATGATTTCATGATCGACACCAAGTTCCGTGAGGATCTTTACGGTCTCGTTTCCGTGGACGTTGAGATCTGCATTACACATTTCGACATCGAGATCGTGGAGTAATCCTGCAAGTGCCCATTTCTCGCGGTCCTGTCCGAGCCTGTTTGCCAGGGCTGTCATTACCGCCTCCGAGGCAAGGCAGTGTTTTATCATGTTTTCATTCTTGATATACTTGCGCAGAAGTTCCATTGCTTCTTCGTGTGTCATAATGTTCCCCCAAGATAATTTTTCTTTATTTACCCTTTGCAGGGGCATTTGTCGAGAGGGGTGTGCTGTGTACCATGGGAACAAATCGCACTGGAACATCTTCTGTACGGAGTATTTTGCCGTCCTTTTTCCTTAGAATGTCCAGCCGTTGAAATCCTGACCCTACGGGAATGATCATGCGTCCACCTTCTTTCATCTGGTCAATCAGAGTCTGGGGGACATCATCCGGGGCGCAGGTGACAATAATCGCATCGAATGGAGCATGTTCCGGCCAGCCCATATATCCGTCGCCTGTCAGAACCTGGACTGACTCGTATTTTTCAGCTTTAAGGACTTCTCGTGCATGATCCGCGAGCTGAGGAATAATCTCAATGGAGTAGACTTTGATGCCAAGTTCTGCAAGCATAGCCGCCTGATAGCCTGAGCCAGTTCCGATTTCGAGGACCTTCTCCCCTGATTTCAGTTCCAGGCATTGAGTCATATAGGCGACAATGTATGGCTGGGAAATGGTTTGGTTGAAGCCAATCGGGTAGGGGTGATCCCCGTAAGCATAAGACGGGGATGGTTTGGATTGTTCTGGAATAAAAAGATGTCTTCGGACCTTGTTCATCGCTGCAAGTATTCCTTCATCTTTAATTCTGTAAGCACAAAGCTGGCTGACCATTTTTTTGCGGGCAACAGTCCATTCCTTCTCGGTTTCAACGTGATCGCCGGTCTTGCCTGCACAGGAAAGACAGAGTAAAACGAAAGAAATCGATATCAGAAAATAACAGATTTGTGTTATCTGTATGTTCATCACTAGTATATTAATCCTATATTGAATCATAGTCAATCATGGCTGTTTGTATGTTAGAACTGCGGTGGAAAAGGATAAATCGATATGAATATCAGGATATCAATGGCAAGCATGGTGATTGTTGTCTCATGTGCCGGATGTGCAAGTTTAACCAGTAATTTGCAGGGTTTGAAGCCTGTTGCCGAGGAAGTCAAAACCTTGAGGGATACCATGGGTGTGAACATTCACTTTGCTGATCCTAAGCCAGGCGAGATGAAGATGCTTGTCGAGGGTGGGTTTAAATGGGTGCGCATGGATTTGAGCTGGGGTGGGACAGAACGGGGAAAAGGTGAATATGATTTCAGCGCGTATGACAGGCTCATGACGGCGCTGGGCGAGCATGGCATAAGAGCGCTCTTCATCCTCGATTACCGGAATCGTTTCTATGATAACGACATGTCTCCATGTTCTGACGAAGGGCGAAAGGCTTTTGCCAAATGGGCAACAGCAGCAGTTGAACACTTTAAGGGGCACGGTGTTATATGGGAAATGTATAATGAGCCGAACATTTCTTTCTGGAAACCAAAACCCGATGTCCGGCAGTACATCAAGCTGGCTCTGGAGGTTGGTCGGGAAATAAGGAAGGTTGCACCTGCAGAGCAGTATTTTGGGCCTGCTACTTCTCAGATAGATTTGAAATTTCTTGAAGAATGTTTCAAGGCTGGATTGCTGGAATACTGGTCGCTTGTTTCTGTACATCCATATAGAAGCAAAAGGCCGCCGGAAACAGCAGTTGAGGAATATGCCAAACTTCGCGCACTTATCGACAGGTATGCTCCAAAAGGTAAAAAGATACCGATAATATCAGGTGAATGGGGTTACACTACCACGGATATTTCTCAGGAGTTGTGTGGAAAATTTCTGCCGCGACTATTTCTTTCAAACCTGGCAAGCGGTCTGCCTCTCTCAATCTGGTATGACTGGCACGATGATGGGATAAAGCCGGATGACCGTGAACACAATTTCGGAACAGTAAGTAATAAATACCATGCAGGCAGGAATCCGGTATATGACCCCAAGCCGGCATATTCCGCTGTGAAAACTCTGACCATGGAACTCGGCGATTACAGATTTGTGGAGAGAGTCCACGTGGGCGGGGGCGATGACTTTGTTTTGAAGTTCAGTCAAGGCAGGGAGATTGGCCTTGCATTCTGGACGACATCAACGAATGCACATTTGGTTACAGTTCCTTTGAAGGCGGGTAGTTACAGGGTTGTTTCTCATCTGGGCGATTCCGTCCGTTCGTTCTCGCCGGGCAAGAATGGGCTTAACCTGAGGCTTACAGATGCCCCTCAATACCTGAGGCGGAATCAGAAGGTACCAATGTTTGAAAAAGAACAGGACAGGTAATTATAACACTGAATCAAGTTCTCACTGGCCAACGGGTAATCTGTGTGATGTAGGAGAAGTAATGCTACAGATGGCGTTTGTCCCGATTACATTGTAAGTATAGATGCCTCCTCCTGGGCAGTCTGGAGTGGTGTTTCCCTTGACATAAGTATTTACAATAGAAGTTGTTACCTCCATGCCGTCTATCCATTTATGAGTCAATGCTGCCTGTTCCTTCCCGCTCTCTATTAGTCGAAGAACGTTAATACATGCGTTCTGCTGGGAAGTGTTGCGAGCCTTGATGAAGGACGGTATTGCAATGGCGGCCAGCAATCCAATTATTGCCACAACAATCATTATCTCAACAAGGGTAAAACCATTGTTATTTGTTTTCATTCGACCGCCCTATCGTTCTTGGTTCGCTGTTTAAAATCCTGATATTACAGTTTTAGGATGGCTAAGACAATGAATTGTTCGAAAGATTGTCTATAAAGGAATTGCCTTGGGAGGGCAGGGTGATTAAATTCAGGCTTTTCTGGTTTCCGGTAATTAAGGATTGATCATAAATGAATGAAAAACATATAGAAATTGTATCTAAAGATCTGAAAATTACTTCGAGGCAGGTACTTGCCACTGCTGCTCTAATTGAGGGCGGAGCAACGGTACCTTTCATAGCAAGGTATCGCAAGGAATGGACCGGTGAACTTGACGAGGTCGCCATAACCGGTATCCGGGACAAACTTGCGAAACTCCAGGCTCTTGATGAGCGGCGAACCGCGATAATTAAATCCCTGGAAGAGCGCGAACTTTTGACTGACGAGTTAAAGAAAGCCATTGCCGGTGCGGATACGATGGCAGTCCTTGAAGATATATACCTTCCTTACCGTCCAAAGAGAAGAACCCGTGCCACCATTGCCAAAGAGAAGGGGCTTGAGCCTCTTGCCAAATTGCTGTTTGATCAGGCGTTATCTATTGATCCTGCCAAGGTTGCTTCCGAATACGTCAGCTTAGAGAAGAAAGTCGAGAATGTGGCCGAGGCGCTTGCCGGTGCTCGGGATATTATCAGTGAGTGGATAAACGAGGACACCACCATTCGCAAGGAGATGCGTTCGTTCTTTGAAAAGAAGGGCAAAATAACTTGTGGTGTGGTGAAAGGTAAAGACATTGAGGGCGCAAAGTTCCGCGACTATTTCAACTGGAGTGAACCAGTTTCCGATGCACCGAGCCACCGTCTGCTTGCCATGTTTCGCGGCGAGAAAGAGGGTTTTCTTTCCTTCAGTATTTTGCCGCCCGAGGATGAGGCAATAGCCATGCTTTCGTCCCGCGTCGTGAAGGGAGTCAGCGCTGCCGCCAAACAGGTACGTGAAGCGGCAGAGGACTGTTACAAGAGACTGCTTTCGCCTTCCATGGAGGTCGAGACACGCATAAGCGCGCGTGATCGCGCAGATGTTGAAGCTATACGTGTGTTTGCAGAAAACCTGCGTGAACTACTGATGTCTTCACCACTTGGGCAGAAGGCCGTTCTTGCTCTTGACCCTGGTTTCAGGACCGGCTGTAAGACTGTATGTCTCGATCCGCAGGGTAAACTGTTGTTCAATACGGTGATGCATTTGACCAGTTCTCCGGCAGAAGCCAGAGAGGCGGAGAAAGTGCTGCCAAAGCTCTGCGATCATTTCAAAATCGAGGCTATTGCAATCGGCAATGGAACTGCGAGCAGGGAGACAGAAGCTTTTGTGAGATCCATCAAATTTGCCAAGCCCATTCCAATTATCATGGTGAATGAGAGTGGCGCCTCGATTTATTCGGCGTCAGAAGTGGCCCGTAAAGAATTTCCTGATCACGATGTTACCGTGCGTGGCGCTGTTTCAATCGGCCGGAGACTCATGGACCCTCTTGCAGAACTGGTGAAGATTGATCCAAAATCCATTGGTGTCGGCCAGTACCAGCACGATGTCGACCAGTCGAAGCTCAAGGATAGACTGGATGATACGGTGATGAGTTGTGTGAACAACGTTGGAGTTGAGGTTAATACTGCCAGTGAGCAGTTGCTGACTTATGTTTCCGGACTTGGTCCTGTCATGGCGAAGAATATTGTAAAGCACAGGGATGAAAACGGCCCCTTTAAGAGTAGAACTGAAATCAAGAAAGTCCCTCGGCTTGGCGCAAAAGCCTTTGAACAATGCGCGGGCTTCCTGCGCGTCAGGGTCTCAAAGAATCCGCTGGATGCCAGTGCTGTTCATCCGGAGAGTTATGACATTGTCGACCAGATGGCAAAGGATATTGGTTGTTCGGTTGCGGACTTGATGAAAGATGCTTCGCTTCGGGCGAAAATTGACTTGAAGAAATATGTAACTGACAAAGTTGGTCTGCCTACGCTTAATGATATTATGGCGGAACTGGCCAAGCCTGGGCGCGATCCGCGCCAGCAGTTTGAGGTGTTTTCTTTCGCCGAAGGCGTTCATGAAATAAAAGATCTTATGCCGGGCATGAAGCTTCCGGGAATTGTAACCAATGTCACTAACTTTGGTGCTTTTGTGGATATTGGTGTGCATCAGGACGGGTTGGTTCACATAAGTGAACTGGCCGATCAGTTTGTAAAGAGCCCCATGGATGTTGCCAAAGTTGGCCAGAAGGTTAATGTCACGGTTATGGAAGTTGACCCAGGGCGTAAGAGAATTTCTCTTTCCATGAAACAGACTCCAGGGCAAGCCCATGCAAGAGGTGTTGGGCAGACCGGCCCGAAGGCCAAGACGGAAGGCAGAAAGCCTGTACAGTCCGGAAGTTTCAGTAATCCGTTCGCAGACGCATTCTCCAATCTGTAGGTGGAATATCCTGCAGGTGGGCTTATTCCGTACAAAGGAAGTAAAGCTGAAGCTGGAAGATGTTGGTGCGGAGCGCATGGGGTCGAGCGGCATGGAAGTTAATGATTGTCCCGTTATGGAGCTGCAGATTATCGGTAAAGACGGAAAGAGAAGAACGGGAGTGCTGTCAGAACAGAAGGAAGATCAGCTTCTCTGGCTGATTAGAAGTAAAACAGGGTTGCATCTGAATGTTTAGGTGTATTCGATATTGCAGAGTTGATTCGGGATTAAAGGATAATGGAGGAAAGAATGAAGGATTCATTGCTCGATAAAATGACCAGGGATTTTGAAGTCTCTGTAAAACAGATGAGGCAGATCAAGGCAGCAATGGGCAAGGAGATGGATGCCGGTCTTTGTGGCGGCAAGAGCTCTCTGGCAATGCTGCAGGCGTACTGTGATGCGGCAAGTGGAAAAGAAAAAGGTTTTTATCCAGCGCTTGACCTGGGTGGTACAAACTTCCGCGTAATGATGGTGAAGATCTTCGGTGGCGGCAGGAAACCAAAGGTTGTTGCCGAGGCCAAGTACAAGCTTACCCGTGAACAGATAAGCGGTGCTGGCGATGTGCTGTTTGGTGCTATTGCCGGATATCTGAAGAAGTTCATGAAAGAAAATAAATTCACTGCAGAATATGGAATGGGTTATACGTTCAGTTTCCCTGTAAAGCTCCTCGGTATTGATGAAGGGATTCTGATGAGATGGACCAAGGATTTTTCCGCAACCGGTGTGGTGGGTAAAAAAGTGGTTGAGTTGCAGCGGCAGGCGATGGCGGCATTAGGGCTGAACAATGTCAACGTTGTTGCACTTGCAAATGATACCGTTGGTACCCTTCAGACGCAGGCAGTGGTTGATCCAAATTGTGTGATGGGTGTTATCCTTGGTACTGGTTTCAACATTTGTGTGCGAGTGGCTTCCAGACGGATCCGGAAGGGCGTAGGCAAGTATCACGGTAAGTGCATGATTATCAATATGGAGGCCGGCAATTTTAACAAGGCTCTTCCTCTCACCGCTTACGACCGGCAGTTGGACAAAGAATCAGGCAACAGAGGGGGGCAGCTTGCCGAAAAAATGATTTCAGGGAAATACCTGCCTCAATTGGTCCGGCTTATAGTTGTTGACCTTGTTAAGAAGGAAAAACTTTTCGCTGGACGGGTTCCGGAGATTTTCCGCCACAAGGATACATTTCAGGCTTTTTATATGGATGTCCTTGAGTCCGGTTCTGAGAAAGAAGTGGGCAAGCTTGCCAAACAGATATTCGGCAGGGTGTTGACCGTCGAGGAACGTCTTGTTCTGGTTCTGGTCTGTCATGCAATAGCGAGGCGTTCCGCCAGGATTGCTGCCGCACTGATTTCCGGTGCGTTAACCCGCGTTGAAAAGCGGTCAAAGAACAAAGTTGCCGTTGCAATCGATGGCTCCTTGTTTGAGAAATATCCCGGCTATCACCGCATGCTCGAAGAAGCAATCAGTGAGATAGAAGGCGTGAAGGGGAAAGGTATCAGCTTGAAACTGACTAAAGACGGATCGGGTATTGGCGCTGCTGTCATAGCCGCTGTAGTGAGCAAGGCTGATTAAAGTTCGAGGCTGGGCTCGGTTGGGAGTCTGGAGCGCTGGCTGCCTGCAACTTATGGCGTTTAGTTTTGCGGCGGGAGTTTGTTTGTTCTTTTATGCTTTGTCGGAATGTTCTATTTTGTTAACTTCGATTGAATTTACGTTTGGTTCAGGCTAAGATCAGGCCAGCTATGAATGTCTCGAGACTACCTGTAATATCATTCATTTTGGCAATACTTCTGCTTCCTGGATGTCGCTCGACAAAGTGGCATGTTAAAAAGGCGGATAAGGAGGCTGGGAGTATAATCACTCAATACCAGCAGGAAGCGCTTGGTAAGACCGGAAAATTTACCATTGAGCGTCCTTCCGATTCCCTGAGGAAACGCCTGATGATTGAGCAGGACCTGCCGGGATACGGCAACGTAGCCTCTTCCAATAAAATGTCAGGTGCGGGAAAACCATTACAGATCAAATTACTTGATGCCCTCCAGATCGGCGCAAGACATAACCGGAATTACCAGTCCAGGAAGGAGGATGTGTTCAGGACCGCCCTGGATCTTGATCTTTCAAGGGCCGAATTCAGGAACAGTTATTCAGGGTTGCTATCGGCGATGCTTTCCGGTGATGAGGGCGGTGAGTCCGCGAGCCGTTCTGTGGGGGGTGAGGCGTCTGCAGGAGTTACGCGAAAGTTCCAGACTGGTGTGTCTTTTGCAGGCAAGCTCGGGATTGATCTGGTTAAGTTGTTGACCATGGACAAGACTTCTACTTTAGGTATGTTGGCTGATGCCACAATAAGTGTCCCTCTTCTGCGTGGCGCCGGACGAGATATTGTTCGTGAACCTTTGACTCAGGCGGAAAGGGACGTTATTTATGCAATGTGGAGTTTTGAACGCTTCAAGCGATCTTTTGCGGTCCGGATGGCCGGTGAGTATTTCGGCGCACTTGAACAGGCTAAGCAGATTCAGAATGCCGAGGCCAATCTTAAAAGTCTAACCGATGCAAGGCAACGTATGCAGGAACTGGCAAAGGCAGGCCGTCAGCCGGAAACACAGGTTGACCAGGCGCGCCAGGACGAATTGAGAGCGAACAGCCGCCTGATTGCGGCAAGGCAGCTTTACGAGGCTTCTCTTGATTCGCTGAAAATGTCGATTGGCATTCCAGTCGATGCGAAAATTGAACTGGATAAAGAGGAACTTACCCGCCTGTCCGAAACTACGGCTGGAACCTTTAGTGATAAGGTGGCGATAGCTGAAGATGGGGCAAAGAAGACGGAGGAAGCTGTGTTGAAGGCGCTGAAAAACAGGCTTGATCTGAGAGCAGCTTACTGGGCCCTTGAAGATACACAACGTAAGCTTAACGTGGCGCGTGATGCACTGGATGCGGAAATGAAGTTAAAGCTCTCTGCCTCTACAAGAGATACACACACCAGCGGTTTGTCTGAAACAAAGACTGATGTGAAATTTGGTGATGTAAAATATGGTGCTGTGCTTGATGTCGGCCTGCCGTGGGATCGCACTGCAGAGCGCGTTGCTTTCAGGAAGAGCATGATCGCCCTGGAGGCGATGGCAAGACAGGTTGAAGAGCAGGAGGATAGCATCAAGCAGGAGATTCGCAGTGCGGTGCGAAAGTTAATCGAATTGGAGGAGACATATCGTATTCAGAGACAAGCTGTTGAGCTGGCAGAGCGCCGCGTCAACAGTACTGAAATATTTTTGCAGGCTGGCCGGAGCCAGATACGCGATGTGCTTGAGGCGCAGGAGGATCTTGTGTCTGCCCGGGATGCGCTGGTTTCTGCTATAGTGTCTTATCACATGGCGTCTCTTGGTTTGCAGCGTGATCTTGAGTTACTTGAAATTAATGAAGAAGGGATGTGGGCTTCCCATGAATGATAATAATATCGTGAATGGATTTTTAAGATTGGTGAATTCACGCGCGGGCAGGTGGGTGCTTTTAGCCGGATTTGTGCTGGTTTCGGCCGCATTGTTTACCGCGTACACGGTTAAGAAAAACAAAACGAAAAAGGGTCCTGCTCAGCCTACTTTTGTTGTTACGCCAGGACCTCTTAAAATCAGCATTACTGAGGCTGGTGTGTCTCGTAACAAGGAGCGAGCTGTAATCAGGAGCAAGGTTCCAGGGCGAAAGACCATTGTTTGGATTATTGATGAAGGAAAAGAGGTCAAGGAAGGGGATTTGCTGGTTGAGCTTAATAGCAGTGATCTTGCCGAATCGCGGTTGGAGCGGCAGATCGAGGTGGAGAATGGCGAAGCCGCGTTGATACAGGCCCGTGAGAATCTTGCGATAACCAAGAACCAGGCGGAAGCTGATGTTGAGAAGGCCGAGCTTGATGTGAAATTTGCCGATATGGACCTGAAAAAATATATTGAAGGTGAATATCCGCAATCACTTCAGCAAGCAGATGCCGATATTACCATTGCCGAGGAGGAGGTCCAGAGATCGGATGAGAAGCTCAAGTGGTCGCAGCAACTGGCAGACAAGGGGTATCTGACCCGTACGGAGTTGCAGGCGGACGAATTGTCGATGAAACGGAACCAGATAAGCTTAACGCTGGTCAAGAGCAAGAAGGCTTTGCTCGAGAAATATACCCATACGCAGACGCTTGAGAAGACAAAGAGCGAGTTGAAGCAGGCGCAGATGGCTCTGGACAGGGTAAAGAGAAAGGCGAAAGCAAATATAATTCAGGCTGAAGCCACTCTCAGGGCGAAAGAGTCGGAGTATAACCAGAAGAAAAAGAAACTTGATGAGCTGATCGAGGAAATACGCTGGTGCCGTATGACTGCGCCGTCCAGCGGTATG
>MHBM01000074.1:13697-15546 GCA_001804885.1 Lentisphaerae bacterium RIFOXYA12_FULL_48_11 | reverse complement strand
CCCTCGGATACGCCAGTATACCTCAGGCGTCAGACGCCTTGCCGGCATCGTAAAATCCACATACCGTTTCTCCGTCCCATTCGGGTAACGAAATGCCACCTGCGGTCTCCATTCCGCGCAGACGCGGAAATTAAGAAATGGAAAATCTACCCACATTCTTGAATTACACCCAACGATACATTAATGGATTCTTTTGCCATGTAATGCCAAATGGGCTTGATGAAGGAATATTTACCGGTAGAATTGCCGGAGTAATTTTTCGGCCCTGAATTCCAGATGAATCAAAGGAGAACTGTGAAAACGAAAATAACGTCTCTGCTCCTGTTTATGTCAGCCGGTTTATCTCTGAGTTATGCTGCACCCTTGACGTCATTACCTCCGCAAGCGGTGCCTTCCTCAAAGGTTCTTGGCCGATCTTTTTCCGACGATGATGTGGTTGCTTTTCAAACCCCTGACCGGGTTTTTCGTCCCGAGACATGGTTTCATTTTATCGGAGGAAATGTGGCTACGCAGGGCATCACGGCCGATCTGGAGGCGATTGCTCATGCAGGTATCTCGGGGATACAGCTGTTTCACGGCCAGTTCGGTGGTCCTTGGCCCGGCGTGGACCCGCAAATTAAATGTCTCAGTGAATCATGGGATGGTGCGATAGGCCATGCCGCGAACGAATGCCGGCGGCTGGGGCTTAGGTTTACCATGCAGAACTGTCCGGGTTGGGCAATGTCAGGTGGCCCATGGATTAAGCCCGACAAGGCCATGCGGCATCTCGTGTGGAGTCGCAGTGATGTGACCGGCGGCGGCAATGTCTCGGTTTCGCTTCCGAAGCCAGAACCGAGCAAAGAGGATTGGCGTGATTACCGCGACGTGGCAGTGCTGGCCTTTCCGATACCTATAGGAGATACAGGAGATGCGCTTGTGCCGGTTTCTGTTAAGAGTAACCGGGAGAAGCTGCCCTGGGATAAATGCATCAGAAATCAGAAGGATGGAAAGATGTTGCTGGCGCCGGAAGGAGAGCCTTCCTGGGTGGAGGTTACCTTCAAGGAAGCAGTGACCCTCCGTACAGTTCAGCTTTCCTCGGTCCAGGCTTTCAATCATGGTTGGTGTTACAAGCCGGGGGTAACTATTACCATACAAGCTGTACTGCCTGGTGGAATGATGCGCGATGTTGCCAGGTATGACATGCCGCAGAGCAATTGGCAGGATAATAAACCGATTTCACTGGCATGCTCGGAAGTTTCGTCTGTGACCTACAGAATTACGATAGACAACAAGCATGATATGAATCTTTCGTCGATCCGGCTTTTCACAGGTGCCCGAAAAAATAACTGGGAGGGAGATGCGGGCTGGGTTCTGCGTAGCCTGATGCGCGAGCCACATCCGCTCCAGGCAAGGTCGACGTGGATTGATCATTCCAGTGTTCTGGTGCTGACAAACCGCATGAATGCAGAGGGGAAGCTGGACTGGAATGCACCGGCAGGCAATTGGACAGTCGTGCGGTTTGGTCATGTCAATACGGGCAAGAAGAACGGACCGGCTCCTGTGGAGGCAACCGGTTGGGAATGCGATAAACTTTCGCCGGTCGGAGCAGAAACGCATTTTGCCGGGTACATCGGAAGACTTGTTGGAAAACATGGGCCGGTCGGAAACGGACTGTTGCAGGGCATGCTTCTTGACAGCTGGGAATGCGAAACCCAGACATGGACTCCTGGCATGGATGAAAAGTTTGAAAGATTACGCGGTTATCCGCTGATGACTTGGCTCCCTGCGCTTGCCGGTTACGTGGTGACGGACCCTGAAACCACGACACGTTTCCTGTGCGACTGGCGGGCCACCATAAACGAGTTACTGG
>MHBM01000074.1:0-13690 GCA_001804885.1 Lentisphaerae bacterium RIFOXYA12_FULL_48_11 | reverse complement strand
TTTTTTTGGACGTATGGCAAAGCTGGGCCATAAGAAAGGGCTGGCAATTTCATTCGAAACGGCGGCGGGAGATGTCTTCCCTGCAGATATTCTTGAATACTACAAGTATGCAGATGTTCCGATGTGCGAATTCTGGCAGCCAAGGACCGAAGCATTTGTCGGTAGTTTCGAATTTAAACCTGTTAAGCCCTGTGTGTCGGCGGCACGCCTTTACGGGAAACCACGGGTTGCTGCCGAAGCTTTTACTTCCTTTGCCCTCCGCTGGAATGAGCATCCGGGCATGTTGAAAGATGTTGCGAATATGCACTTTTCCGAAGGCGTAACACATCTGGTTTTCCACACTTATACCCATAATCCGAGAACGGATTTTCTTCCTCCGGGTACTGCATTCGGTGCCGGCATCGGCACGCCGTTTCTGCGCGGGCAGGCATGGTGGTCAGAGATGCGGCAGTTCACCGACTATCTTGCTCGCTGCGGATACCTGCTGGAGCGTGGCCACCCGGTTTCCGATGTGCTTTGGTATCTTGGTGATGAGATAGATCATAAACCCAGCCAGGATGCTCCTGTCCCTGAGGGATATCGTTATGATTACTGTAATCCTGATGTGCTGCTAAATCGGCTGTCCGTGAAGGAAGGGAAAATAACCACTCCTGAAGGTCTGCGATACAGCGTGATCTGGTTGCGTGACTGCAAGCGTATGCTGCCTGAAACATTGGAACGCCTGATCGTGCTGGTAGGGAAAGGAGCTGTACTGGTCGGCGAACGTCCCGAGGGGCTCGCAACGCTGGCTGGAGGGGAAAAGGCTGGAAAACGATTCCGTCAAGCCGTGGAAACACTATGGGGTAAGACAGGTCAGTCAGGCGAACGGAAAATCGGCAAGGGCTGTGTAATATCCGGAACGGAGCTGGGAACTGTACTGCAAAACCTGGGTATTAAACCGGATATGACGGGCAAGGGTGTGACATGGACACATCGACAGACGAAGGATGCAGAGTGGTATTTCATTGCCGCTCCTGCACATCAGACTTTTCGTGGTGCATTGCGTTTCCGCGCGGCCGGCAAGGTGGAACTGTGGGATCCATTAACTGGCTCTGTCAATCCTGCAGGAGTTGTTTGCCGAGAAGGTGAGACAACCCTTGTTGCTCTTGAGATACCACCATCCGGGTCTCTCTTTGTCGTATTCAGGAATTCCCCTGATGCAGGTTCCAATGTTGTCCGCGTTGAGCATAATGGAACAACAGTGATGGATGTCCGCGAGCCGCTTACAATGGATGCTGGGGGTCCACAGGTTGTTTCAGCCACTTATGGCGATCCTGAAGATATCAAGTTGCGCAAAGACATGACTGCGCTTGTACGTGAAGCCCTGTTACGTGGTGAGAGATCCATCACTCCTGATAACAAGTGGGCAGGAGGAGATCCTGCACTCGGGAAAAAGAAACGACTTGTTGTTGTGATGCGACAGGCTGATGGCCGGGAGAAATCTCTTGAGGCTGGTGAAGGTGAGACATTGCGGCTGATCGATTTGCCGGTGATGCCAATGCCGGTTTGCGAAGTACTGGACGGAGGCAGCGGTTTAATGGCGTGGGCGAAAGGACAATACTGCATAACGCGCCAGAACGGCGTTTCAGAAAAAGTCGAAACGGTTTTGCCGGTAGTGACTACATTGCCTGGTCCCTGGACGTTGTCATTCCCTGCCGGATGGGAGGCGCCTGAGAAAATTCGAATAGACAATCTGATTTCGTGGACAGAGCTTGATCTTACGCCGGCAGCACGTGCCTTCTCCGGGACGGCTGTGTACACCACTGAGTTTTTTGTGGAGGCGCTTAAGCCTGGCTCAAATGTGAACCTGGATCTTGGATGCGTTGAAACCATGGCAAGTGTGTATATCAACGATAAATATATCGGGAATGTATGGTCACAACCTTATCGTCTTAACATCACCAATGCAGTTCAGTCCGGTTTGAATAAATTGACCGTGAAGGTGACCAGCACTTGGTTTAACCGGCTGGTTCATGATGCCGGCCTTCCTGAAAATGAACGCCGGACCTGGACAATTTCTGGTCCTAAAAAAGAGATGCAGCTTCAACCTGCTGGTCTCATGGGTCCGGTAATTCTTCGTGTTGGCGATATTCTGCCGCTGGCTGCAAAAAGGTAGACCGCTATTGCTGCACGGAGCAATAATGGAGAATTCGCCATGTCGCGGAGAATGGGTGATATCGTGTGCTGTACTCTTGGTTTTTTCATTGCCAAATATCTTGGCCTGCGCTGGTCGGTTGTTCTTTTGATTGTTACAGAACTGGTGCTGTTATTCTGGATAAGAGATAACCTGACGCTTAATGTCCTGATGCTGGTTTACCCGATTGATACCATCAAGGCCTGGCAGGTAGTACATTAGATCGCTGACATGTTTGCAACAGTCCTTAATAATAAGAGCAAAATATTGAAGGATGATGACATTTTGAGTAATATTAAATAATTAGAGGCTGAATTTTATCGAGAAAGGACTGAGCTATGAAGTGTAACGGATTTTTTGTGACATTTTGTGTTTATCTCCTGACGGGAGTTTCCGGTCGAATGGCGTTCTGCAGCACTATCGAACCGCCGCCTGAAGCTTTTAAGGATGGTGTTCCTGTTTCCATTATGAAAACACTCAACGAGGTTGAGCCGCGCACAGTGATAACCAATCTGCCCATGATTATAACCAATTCGGGATCATACTATCTGGTCAATTCATTGACGGGTACCAACGGTATATTCATAGATACTGATGATGTCACCATTGATTTCGGTGGCTTCGGGATATCGGGTGACACAAATTTTCCAACTCATGGAATACAGATCGGGTTGGATGTCCTGAATGTGACCATTAAGAACGGAAAAATTGGAGACTGGGGAGGGTGGGGTATTTACAGCGAAACAAATGCTGATTTTTTCCTCGTTCAGGACTTGAACATAGAAATTACCTGCCAGGGAGGTCTTAAGCTTGGCCCGAAGTGCCGTGTGGAAAGGGTGACAGTGGCTGAGACGGGAGGAGATGGCATACGGCTGGGCGAAGCTGCGACGGTCTTGAACTGTAAATCGATTGATAATGCCGCCAGCGGAATACGCGTTGGGCAGGCCTCCACTGTAACTTCGTGTACCACCTCGGAAAACATGGAGGATGGGATTGTTGCCACGGCATATTGTACGATCAGGGACTGCACTTCTGTTAACAACCAGTGGTCTGGCATAAGGGTTGAGGCAAGCTGCCGTGTCCTGGAGAACAACATAGGTGATAACGGCAAGCAGACCGGCGGTATCGGTATTCGGGTGATCGGACCTGGTAACCAGATCAAGAACAATAATGTGACTGCAAACAACAAGGGCATTTTTGTCGATGGCCAGAGTAACTGGCTTGAGAATAATGGCGTGATTGACAATAATACAGGAATTGAAATAACCGGTGTCGGTAATTTTGTGATCAGGAACTGTGTTGGTACTCCGCTTGAAACAAATGGCATTCATTTAATAATCGGACCGAGTAACCAGGTCGGCAGTGTCATGGAGAACATGGGCAGTTCCTTCTCCAACAACAATCCCTGGGCAAACATAAGGCTTACCGAAGAATAACATCATGGAGAATGCTCTCATTTACGCATTCCCGGAATGATGTTTGAGAGTGCCTGCTTTTATGACGGCAAATCAGAGGTTCATAATTTTCGGTTGTTTTTTTCTTTCCGGTGCCGCCGGGCTTATCGCCGAGATTGTCTGGATGAAAATGTTCGGACTTGTCTTCGGAAGTACGGCCTGGGCTGTTGCAGTGGTGCTGGCTACGTTTATGGCTGGACTGGCGCTTGGCAGCCTGAGCGTGCGGATGATAACTCGCGGCAACATGGATTTGCTGAAGCTTTACTCGATCATAGAGATCGGGATCGGGTTGAGTGTTGCCCTGACGCCTATTCTGCTCCGTACCGGCGAAGCTACCTATGTTCTGGCTGCCGGATCGCTGGGCTTGAACGGCCTGGCCATATGGTTGATCCAGTCTTTGATTGCAGCCGGCGTGATGATCATCCCAACGGCGCTGATGGGCGCCACTCTACCCGTATTAACATGGTTTTTATGGCGGAAAGATCTGGGCCGTTGTTGTGCGGTAGGTTTATTGTATGGTTTTAATACATTGGGTGCGGCGGCTGGAGCCTTCTTTTCGGCGTTCTACCTGATTGGTTATCTTGGCGTGTCGAATACGTTGTACCTTGCTGCGGGCCTTAATTTCATTTCAGCTGTGGGCATATTGCTACTTCGGTTGTTTTGTAACACGGAAGAGTCCGGCGCGCAGCGCCATAGGCCAATTGTGGAGAATGATTCCTTGCTCTATGAGAAATCGCCGGCAAGCGTGTTGATTCTTGCGGCAGTATTTATTACAGGGGCAGTTTCTCTTGCTTACGAAGTTATCTGGACTCGCCTGCTTACAAGTCTGTGTCTTGGTTCTTCGGTCTATGCTTTTGCCTCAATGTTAACAGTGCTTCTGCTGGGTATAATGTTCGGGAGCATGATTTATTCTGCCGTAATATCAGGGTTGCCGGCAGGGAAAGCATCGGCGATCTTTTGCCTGCTTGCGGTTTTGCTTGCCTTTACGGCTTGCCTCGGGCCGCGCCTGGTTGTGCTGGCGGAGGATATGGCAATTGTCCAATGGGCATGGAGCGGTGTTTCTGACACTGTGCCGAGAAACAATCAGATAATAACCTTCGGGCTGTTCGCAGTGTCGGCTCTTGTTCTTCTATGTCCGGCGGTCATAATGGGTATTACTTTTCCCCTGCTTGCGGGTCTGTACAGCAGGGATGGGAACAAGGGGGAAGGTGTTGGTTTATTTTATGCCGTCAATACCATTGGCGGAATTGCCGGAACGTTCATTGGAACATTTGTCCTTCTTGGTAAGTTCGGTGTGTGCGCCGGGTTGCATTTCCTTTCGGGCGCCTGCATGCTTACCGGTGTTCTGGTCTGGCTTTGGGAATCAGGCCGGGTTTTCCCCATGTGGTTGCCGCGCCTGTCTGTCGGTATTGGCGCAATATGTATTGTGTTTTTAATTTGTACATTTCTAGTGCCACGGGATTTTCTTATCCGGCATAATGGCGGAATGGCGGAATCAACTTCGCAGCCTGGTATTGTGTTTGACTGTGAAGATGCAGATGCCTGGGTGAGTGTCAGGCGCAGTCACGACATGGAAGGCCGGCCGAACCTGAACATGTTTGTCAACGGGCGTGCGCTTTCAAATACGGGTTCTTCTGCGCGCAGGTACATGAAGCTCATGTCGCACCTGCCCATGCTTCTGCACGGGAATTGCAGGGATAGCCTTGTCATCTGTTTCGGGACGGGAATGACATTCGGGTCAACCACTTTTCATAACCTCGACAGTTCCGAATGTGTGGAGATATCGCGTGGAGTGCTGAAGGCTGCCGACTGTTTCCGCGATTTCAATGCGGATGTTTCGCGGCAGGTACGACTTGATGCATGGACCGGCAGGACATGGTATGGAAAATCGAAAGCAGGCGCGGACCTGACTGTAAGGCTCGAAGACGGGCGCACACATTTGCTGACGGCAAACCGGACCTATGACCTGATAACGCTTGAACCGCCACACCCTCGCGACAGTGGAAGCGTCAATTTGTATTCTTCTGAATTTTACCGGCTTTGCAGGCGTCGCATGAGAAAAGGCGGCATGGTGATGCAGTGGATACCGCTGTTCCAGCAGTCACAGGAAGAAATAAGGCGTGAGATAAAAACATTTCTTGATGAGTTTCCGTGTGTGAGTGGATGGATGCCATCAAATTTGAACTTGCTTCTCCTTGGTTCAGATGTCATGCCGAAACTCGATGTTGGGAAAATCCGGGTCATGATGGAATCTGAAGATATTCGCGAAGACCTGGCAGATATTGGAATCAATAATGTGCGACAATTGCTGGATACATTTACTGCGACACGCGAGGCGCTGGTTGAATATGCCGGGAATGTTCCACCCCTTACCGATGATGTGCCCGTGGTTGAATACTACCGAAGGTTCGGCATGGACTCGCTGACAATGGAACAGGGAGCAGCAATGCTTCGTGAATGTTCAGCTGAAGAGAATTTTCCCGAGTTAAGACAGGAAGTCGCCGTCATCAATCTGCGTTAGCTTTTTCCAGGAAACGTGATACATTAATCGACCTGATAGGAGAAACACCATGAAGTTACTAACATTAATGCATGCAATTATTCCTGCTTTTTTTATTGTTTCGTTCGCGGTCGGTACGGAGAATGAACTGCCGTTTGTGGATATCTCCGCTGAGACGAGCCGTCACGTTGTTATAGCCGCAGGGACCGAGACGGTCTACCAGGGGCACCCTACGACTGTTCTCATGCCGGATGGCAAGACCATGTTCGCGGTCTGGTGCATCAGCCATGGCGGGTATGCCGGCCCGATGGCCCGCAGCGAGGATGGTGGATTGACATGGAAGCGCCTCGATGACCAGCTTCCGGAAGGTTTTAAGAAACACAGGAATTGCCCGAGTATTTATCGCCTGGTTGATACCATGGGGAAAGAGCGCCTCTGGGTTTTCTCCGCACAGCCACTGATGCCCGGCATCATGAGCGAGGATGGCGGAATAACGTGGAAAGAGATGCCGCCAATCGGTCTTACAAACGTCATGACCTTCAGCAGCATAGTCCAGTTGAAGGATGGATCCCATCTTGGACTGTACCACCGTGGACCGGGCGGCAAGGACAAGAGCCCGCTCGTCGTGCTCCAGGTGTTGACAAAGGATGGAGGTCTCACATGGGGTGAGCCGAAGATTGTGGCTGAAGTGGAAGGTAAAAGTCCCTGCGAGCCGTTCGGTTTTCGTTCGCCGGCCGGTGATGAAATATGCTGCCTGCTTCGCGAGAATACACACAAGGGCAACAGCCTGATGATGTTCAGCGGTGATGAAGGTAAAACGTGGAGCAAGCCCGTGGATACACCCTGGGGACTGAGCGGTGACAGGCATATGGGTATTTGTCTTCCGGATGGACGGCTTGTGGTGGCATTTCGAGACCAGGCGCCAAAGAGCGAAACGCGAGGTCACTTTGTTGCGTGGGTTGGAAAGTTCGACGACATCCGGTCATGCAAGCCGGGCCAATATCGCATCAAACTGCTTCACAGCAATGCGGGTGGTGATTGCGGTTATCCTGGCGTGGAACTGCTTCACGACGGGACAATCGTGGCCACCACTTATATCAAGTACCGCCCGGGTAAGGAAAAACATTCCGTGGTCAGCACACGCTTCAAGATTTCCGAAACCGATGCGAGGTTGCGGTAGACAGACAAGCCGGCACGCGATATTTCATTTCTTGAGATCGGGAAACCAGAGATTTACAAGTGAATTGTGAACTCCGGGTGCACCGAACATGGGGCAGTTGCGTTTCTTCATCACGTTATCCAGATCACGTACAGCCTCGACCGTCATCTCTTTGAGAGGTAATCCAGAAGAGAGTGCTTTAAGTATTGAGCAGGCTGTCATTTCCAGCAGTTCAACGTTCATCATTGTCCAGTAGATGTCCTCTGTGCTCATGGTGACCAGGCCATGGTTTTCCATGAGGAAGCTGTTGTATTTCTGGAGATAGGGGCCGAAATTATCTGCCAGTTTCTGTGTGATGGGCTCCGCGTAAGGAACCAGGGGGACGGGGCCGACTTCATGTGTTGTTTCCGGGAAGAAAGGTTTCATGAGCAAATTATCTCCGCCTGTTATGGCGAATGCCCCGACATTTGGAGCATGGCAGTGTATTACCGATTTGATGTCGGGACGTTCTGTGAAGAATTTCAGATACATGAATTTCTCGCCGGTAGGCTTGCGAGTGCCTTCAACAGGATCTCCTTTCAGTGTGATGAAAACGATGTCGGGCATTTGGATGTCACCTTTGTTGAGCATTGTCGGAGTGATCATGACCAGGTCGGGTTCAAGCCGCCATGCACAATTGCCGCCAAAGCCGGTTACGTACATATTGGCTGCGAGCTTATGGCAGACCTTGAGAAACAACTCTGCCTCTTTCCTGTATTTTTCAATGAATGTCATAATGATGTTTCCTATAAATACAACGGTATTTTCGATGTTTTCATTCGCTGCAAGATTGGATAATTTAAGCCAGCATTGCAATTTGAATGCGAATAATGCACTTTTGGTGCTTATAGATAAAGAACAAACGAGGAGGATAGGAATGAGTAAGTACTGGAGACTGTCTTTTGCTGTAATTTGCACATTTGTACTCGCCTGTACGTCGCTGTTAGCCGAGGACAGGTTGAAAGTTCTGATCGTTACCGGGCAGAACAACCACAACTGGAAAGAAAACAGTCCCATAATAAAATGGATACTGGAGGATTCGGAAAGATTTACCGTAGATATGTCTGTAACACCTGAATCTGCGCCTAATGCGCCACGACCTCCAAAGGGAACCTTGACTCCCGAACAGAAGAAAGAGTACGAGGTCAAGATGACAGAGTGGAAAGAGAAAAAGGCCGGGATTGAGAAGGCTTCTGAAGAGGGTTGGAAAACATGGCATCCAAAGTTTTCAGATTATGACGTTGTCCTGTCTGATTACAACGGGAAACTCTGGCCAGATGAAATCCGCGCAGATTTTGTACAGTACGTTCAGAATGGCGGAGGCCTTGTGATTGTCCATGCCGCTGATAATTCATTTTCTGAGTGGGTCGAATATAATGAGATGATCGGCGTTGGCGGATGGGGTGGGCGAAACGAGAAGTCTGGTCCTATGATCCGCTGGAAGGACGGGAAGGTTGTCTTCGATACAACACCCGGGGCCGGCGGGACACACGGCAAGCAGCATGAATTTCTCGTTGAGACTCGTGATGCGGAACACCCGATCATGAAGGGTTTACCGGCCAAGTGGAAACATGCCACGGACGAGCTCTATTCAAAACTGCGTGGTCCGGCAAAGAACCTTGCCGTTCTGGCAACTTCATTTGCCGATCCTGCACAAAACGGAACGGGTGAGAATGAGCCGATTTTCATGACGATTGCCTATGGGGAAGGCCGCGTGTTCCATACAGTTCTGGGGCATGGCGCTGTGGCAATGGCTGGACTTGGATTCCAGGTTACCCTCGTGCGCGGTACGGAATGGGCGGCAACAGGAAAGGTTACGGTTGCAAAACCGGACCCGAAAAATCTTTCAGCAGATAAGGCTGCAATCCGTGAAATCCCGGCGAGTGTATTGGAGAAGAAATAAAAAAGAATCAATCAGTGTCTGTAATAAATCAAATTTCATGATCACTCGTGTTTTGTTTGTTGAACTGATTGCCGTGTTGATGTGCTGGCATGCATGTGAGGCTGATGCGGCGCAACAGCCCCGTCTTCCTCCTGGTATCCGTGCAGAGAAGGATATCCCGTATGTACAGGGCGGGGATGAGTCACAGCGTCTGGATCTTTACCTGCCAGAACAAACCGGCGAGAAACCTTTGCCATTGATTGTGTATGTTCATGGCGGCGGGTGGAAAGGCGGGAGCAAACAAGGTTGTCCGGCCATAGGTTATGTAGGCAGGGGATATGCCGCAGCAAGCGTTGAATACCGTTTCAGCCAGAAGGCGGTGTTCCCGGCGCAGATACAGGATTGTCAGGCAGCGATTCGCTGGCTGAGGGCAAACAGCAAGAAATACAATATGGATCCTGATCGTATCGGAGTATGGGGCGGTTCCGCAGGTGGACACCTGGCGTCACTGTTGGGTACGTCTGGTGGCAAAAAAGCTTTTCCTCTTGTTGGTGGCAACGAAGACCAGTCTGATCGGGTACAGGCGGTATGTGACGTTTATGGGCCTGCGAATTTCAACACGGTAATACAGCAGGCCGAGGATGATAAAAACGTGAAAAACGTTTTCAAGTTTAACACGCCGTCCGATCCTTATTCCTGCCTGATTGGCGCGAATCTGGGCGAGGACAAGCAGAAGGGGGATGCCGTTAGCCCGGTACATTACGTCAGCAGCGACAATCCTCCATTCCTTGTATTACATGGGACAAAAGACGCGCTTGTACCGTTCGCGCAGAGCGTGGAGTTTGTTGCAGCACTGGAAGCAAAAGGCGTTAAAGTGCTGTTCCAGAAATTTCCTGGCAGCGGGCACGGTGGACCGGCTTTTGGCAAACCGGCAGTGAATGATTTGATTCAGAAATTCTTCGATAAGCATCTCAAGGGTATGGACATCAAGATTGACCTGGTGCTGGAAGCCGATCTGACGGTTCATGTCGAGCCGGCGAAGTAGGATTGATCTTATCAGTGACGTTTCTTGACACCGCTTTGTCCGCGATTGACTTCGCGGCAGCAGTAATGTCGTCGGGTATATTGTCCCTGGACATGGCACCGATAATATTCTCCAGTTTCTGTAATCTGTCGATTCCGGGCAAAACGAGCAGTTCGTTAAGGTATGTCCAGAACAGTTGATTATCGCGTGCTGCTTATCCTTTCTTGAGTTTCATAAGTTTTTCACCTGCAGCATCAAGCGTTGCTTGCTTCTTTGCAAAATGAAATCGTATCAAATGATGTACAGGTTCGCGAAAGAAACTTGAGCCTGGAACGCCAGCTACGCCAATTTCTTTTGTCAACCATTCAGCAAACTTCACGTCATCATTCCAGCCCAGGTGGCGTATATCAACAAGAACATAATATGCACCCTGAGGTTTTGTGTATTGCAGTCCTGCCGCATCAAGATAGCTTAAAAACGTATTTTTCAGTCCCGTGTATTTATGTTGAAGTTCCGCATAATAACTATCCGGAAACTCAAGCGCCGTAACTGCCGCTTCCTGTAAAGGGGCTGCAGCTCCGACAGTAAGAAAATCATGAACTTTGCGTGCCGCATTAATGATCGCAAGTGGCGCTATTATATATCCCAGACGCCAGCCTGTGATCGCATAGGTTTTTGATAACGACCCGCAGGATATTGTCCGTTCGAACATACCTGGCAGTGCCGCGATATACTGATGTGTATGTGGAGCATAAACGATGTGTTCATACACCTCATCGGTTATCACATACGCGTCGAACTCCTTGGCAAGCATGGCGATAGATTCAAGCTCTTCTTTCGTAAAGATTTTCCCTGAAGGGTTTGAAGGATTGCAGAGCACCAGTGCCTTTGCGCCGTTTTTGAACGCATTTCTTAGCTCTTCCTTCTTAAACGTAAAGTCAGGCGGAGAAAGAGGAACGTAAATCGGCTCTGCCCCGGTAAGAATGGCATCAGCAGCATAATTTTCGTAAAAAGGTGAAAAGACGGCCACCTTATCACCCGGATCGCACACGGTCATCATTGCGGCCATCATGGCTTCCGTGCTGCCGCAGGTTACTACAATATTTTCATCCGGATTCAGCTCAATTCCCATGAATTTTGACTGTTTCCTTGCAAGTGCTGCCCTGAAGTTTGCCGCGCCCCAGGTAACTGAATATTGATGGGGGCCGTCTTTTGCAACGCGTTCCAGCGATTTCAAAAGAATTTCTGGAGGGTCAAAATCCGGGAATCCCTGTGACAGATTAATAGCCTGATATTTGTTTGCCAACCGTGTCATTGACCGTATGACAGATTCGGTAAATGCTTCGAGGCGGGCGCTTGTTTTTAACATATACAGTCCTTTTTAATACCTGTTAATGGTTTTTAACGTCAATTTTTGGAGGCATTGTTTTATTGTCGCCTCCAGCACATTTAGGCCTGATTATCTGTGCGTATTTTCCCGATCATCTACTGTCAGAAGGAATACAATTATTTCAGTATTGTCCAGGGAATAACGACCACCTTAACCGTTTTTGAACCCGCAGGGTTCAAAAAATATCCTTCATGGCCTTGTGTACGCCCAGCATGTGCGCGGACTTAAGGGGTTAACCCTGTCATACGACAGGGCAAGAGTCCCCTACAGGAGGATCAGGATAAAATAACTGTGAGCTGAAGGCAAGGTTACACCTGCGAAGGTGTGGCTGAAGCCCGCCTTCACCAAGGCGCTACGGCTCGGTCTTCGAGAAGCCGACTTGTCGCGGCGGAGTTCGAAGAACGAAGACGGACGAACAGAAACCGCATATAAAGGCCCGACCCGAGGGCGAGTCAGACCACATGACAAAGCCGGTCTGATTCAAGGGAAAGGTAAATGCGGCGGTTGTGCGGGCGTAGTTCACGTTCTTATCTGGGGAGACATCGTCGACAGGGCGCCCAGTGTTGTGACTGGGAGCGTTCTGATGGGAAACCGTCAGAATGATCGGTGAGGAGTCAGCAGAAGTCGCAGGGTATTGGCAGCGATTGGAAACGCGCCTCGGAAAAACCGGGGATGGACGCACCCCGCTGAAGGGCGAAACTTGTAGGGGCATACAACCCTCAGACTGGACGGACGGTGTTGACGCCGAATGGCTGAGCCGAAATGTCATGGTATGAGTGCCAGTAAAAGCGTGTGCCAAGCGTCGAACGATGCGATACCATCACTTCGACAGGATGCTCTCCTCTTGGGGAGCACTTGCAGGAACCGCTGATTGCGGACCCGCATGATCAGTGGTGTGGGAGCGGGGAGTTAATCACTCCCCGGGACCCGATAGGGACCTTTCTTAATCTTTCTCTTCTGCAATTTCACGATTTTGCTTTAAAAGCTTCGCATTGAAATGGTTCATTCCCGACTTGATCAGCGCGTGTCAATGTGCAAACAACTTCCTGTTCCGGATCATTGTCTTTTTTGCATGACACGCAAAGACTTGGTTTCGCGATCAGATCAGGATTAATTTCCGTTCCGTCGTCTTTGAAAAATCCCCAGTTCTTGTTCTCTTTCATCTCATTTCTTGAATATGTCTGAGTGAGTGCCCATACGCTCGAATATGAGATTATTGTTTTCAACTTTGTAGATTAGTATCCAGTCTGACTCGATATGGCAATCTCGGCGACCGAGATAGTCTCCGAGAAGCTTATGATCTCTATGGATGGGATCAAGACGTTGCCCTGAAAGCAGTGTTTGCGCGACAATCTTGAATTTCTCGAGATTCTTGCCTCTCCGTTCAGTGCGTTTCACATCTTTGGCGAATTGATGTGTATAAACGGGTGTATACATCAGATTCTCAGTTTTTTAAACATGTCAGCTGCATTTTTGCAAACAATCAGGTCACGCCCCGAGTCTGTGGCGTCAAATGTTTGTTTGGTCGTCGAGGTAGGGATGGCTAAGTCAAAGGGAAGGCCATCGCGCAATTCTACCTGCTTGTAGAAAATGGTGATTGCTTGTGTTGGATTTAAGCCAAGACGGTGAAAGACATTTTCTGCATTATCTTTGAGTCTGGGCTGAATTCTCGCACGGACTGTTGCTGTCTTAATCATTATGCACCTCCAGGTTGGTCTACAATGTGGCACAAATGGGCTACGTGCGCAATGTATTTGTTTTCGTTCTTTGGCCCAACGCATGGCATTAGGGTTTTTTTGAACCGCTGCGGTTCAAAAAATACCCTTCATGCCCTTGTGTGCGCCCAGCATGGGCGCGTTGTAAATAGAGTGAGACCCTGTCATACGACAGGGCTTCGAGTCTTTTCATAGGAGAACCGAACATGACAACATGAATAACCTATCACTCGAAGCCAACTCTGGAAGGGTAACCGACTAGCCCTTATTTTGCGCGAAAAAGATAGCGAATCTTTTATAACCTGTTACAGTGCAGTTAGATAGAAAGCAAAACAACAGGAGATTCGCTATGAC
>MHBM01000073.1 GCA_001804885.1 Lentisphaerae bacterium RIFOXYA12_FULL_48_11 | reverse complement strand
CTCACAAATCAGGCTACTGCATCCACACCATTGACTTCCCGCACTTAAACCGGATATTATTCCTGCATTTCATTAACACGGAAAAAAGAGATGTACGCTGAATATTCAAGACGAACCTTCCTCAGAACTGCGGCGGCTGGCGTCGGCCTGACCGCGTTGGCCTCCCCGACCCCGGCAGAAGTCTGTAAGCCACGAAGCGGGAATTTCCGCTTCGCGCTCAACACTGGCACAATACGCGGCTACAATCTCTCACTTGCCGAACAAGTAAACCTCACCGCAAGCGCCGGCTACACGGGAATTGAACCATGGACTTCCGACATTGCAAAGGCTTCCGAAACTCCCGGGGCTCTGAAAGATATCAGAAAACGCTGCACCGACTCAGGCCTCTCCATAATCAGCGCCATCGGTTTCGCCAATTGGGCCGGAAATGATGATACCGAACGTGTAAAGGGGCTCGAACAGATGAAACGCGACATGCACCTCGTCGCACAACTGGGTGGCACCCACATCGCCGCATCACCAGCAGGTGTAAATAAACCCGGCGTAACACTTGACTTGGATCAGGCGGCAGAGCGCTACAGAACTGTCCTTGAACTCGGTCGCACCATGGGGATAATACCCCAGCTGGAATTCTGGGGAGCCTCGGCCAACCTAAACAGGCTTGACCAATGCCTGTACGTGGCCGCCCGAACCGCCCATCCGGATGCCTGTATACTGGCCGATGCTTTCCACATGTACAAAGGTGGAACAGAGCCTGCAGCCCTACGCCTGCTCGGCCGCAGTTCCTCCTACTGTTTCCATATGAATGATTACCCTGCCCAACCGGCACGGGAAGTACTAAAAGACTCCGACCGCATCTGGCCAGGTGACGGCATTGCCCCTCTACGGGAGATTTTGAACATCTTTCTCGAGAACCGAGCCGAAGTCTGGCTTTCTGTCGAGCTGTTCAACCCCATGTACTGGAAACAGCCCGCGAACGAAACGGCATCCACTGGCCTGGCAAAAATGAAAGCCGTCGTGAAATCTGCTGAAGTCACCTGATTAATTTCCATCTCAATTGATACTCGACCTGAAAAACCAGAATGGTTATATTTCAAACCCATGCAAAGAAAGCAATTTATCACAGTCATGACGGTCCTTGCGGGATGCGTAATCGTTTCAGGATGCACATGTAAGAACAAGGAAGAGAATACGAATGCCATGAAAACCCCAATTGTTGATCGACTGGAAAACTACAAAAAGTACACAAACCTTCACCCCGGCTTCGAAAAAGCCTTTGCGTTTCTAAGCCAGACAAATATTGCACAGCTCGAGTTAACCAAGCATGTGATTGATGGTGACAATGTTTTCTGTCCATTATCCAAAAGCCAGGGACGAACTCGCGAACAGGCCTCATTGGAATCTCATCGAAAGTATATCGACATTCAATATGTCATTTCCGGAAATGAAGAGCTGGGTTATAAGCCTGCCACCGAATGCCGGCAGGTAAAGGAAACCTATAACTCCGAAAAGGATATAGGTTTTTTCAGCGACGCACCTGACCAGTGGATTAAAGTTCCAGCCGGCTCGTTCATAATTTTTTTTCCGCAGGATGCTCATGCGCCGCTGGTAGGAAATGGCGAAATTCATAAGGCCGTGGTCAAGGTGAAGCTGGCAGGCTCGAACCAATAGAAATCGTTAAAAAGATTTCTTAATGGAGGGCCACATTCCCAACTTGCCCCGGACCCGTCGGCTGAAAGTCCGTTGCGTCCTGTATGTTTGCCATATATTTTGCAGAAACTATACCGTTTTTCTAGAACCTAATCAGGCGTCTGAATATTAAGGGAGAGTCAGAATGAAAAAAATCCTGTTCATGTTAATGCTTGCCGGCTCTACATCCGGATCACAGACAAGCCTGTACGTCAACCCGCAGTCAGGGTGTGACGACAACAAGGGCACGGCCTCAAAACCGTTCGCATCTCTGGAAAAAGCCCGTGACACAATCCGGACCATGAGAAAAGACGGGGCTTTCCCTGAGAAAGGCATGACCGTCGAACTTGCCGGAACTTTTGCGATGCCGGTCAACACATTCACACTTGATGCAAGCGATGGTAGCCCGACTGCAAATGCCCCTGTTTTGTACAAAGCGTCGAAGCGAGGTGCGCTTTTTATTGGCGGACATATTCTGCCGGAAAGTGGATTTCGCACGGTAACCGATGCAACGATACTGACACGGCTGTCAAAAGAAGCGCGTGGCCGCGTCGTATGGTTTGACCTGAAATCGGTCGGCTTGACCAACCTGCCCCCGCTTCCCGACAAATTCAACGGTTGGAACGAAATGGAAGTATTCAGCAGCGGCAAAGCGATGAAACTCGCCCGCTGGCCGAATACCGGCTGGGCAGAAATTGCCAGGGTGATTGACCGTGGAGTCAATCCAGTCAACAAGGCGACCGGCGAATGGGAACACGGCTACAAGGGAGGCACATTCGAATACGCAGAAGACGCGCCGTCCCGCTGGGACGTTAAAAGCGGCATCTGGATGAACGGGTTCTGGTGCCACGACTGGGCAAACGAAACGCTCAGAATAGGCACCATCGACAAGGAGAAAAAGCAGATTACAGCCGCAGCCATTCATACTTACGGCATCGGCAATTCATCCAAGTGGCACACAGCCAAACGCCGTTACTACGTATTTAACCTTCTGGAGGAACTCGACAGCCCCGGAGAGTGGTACGCGGACCGCCAGGGTTGCATCCTGTATTTCTTCCCGCCCAATGGCGATTTGAGCGATGTCGTGCTTACCGTGCAAAAGAAACCGCTCATCCAGATGACCAGGGCCAGAAACATGATCCTGGACGGTCTCACCTTCAGGTACAGCACAGGCAGGGCGGTCGACGCTGATAACTGCGAGAATATCATCCTGACAAACCTCCACGTTTCAAACATAACCACGGACGGCATCCGCATCAACGGCGGCATGAAATGCTGCCTGACCCACTGCGAGATATCCGATGTCGGAGGAACATGTGTATCTGTTTCAGGCGGCGACCGCAAGTCACTGGTCGGCTGTGGCCATTTCGTCAAAAACAACCACTTGCATCACAGCGGACGACTGCAACGAACGCAGGGTAAATGTCTGAGTTTTTCAGGAGTTGGTATCCACGTGTCACACAACCTTATCCATGACTCTCCTTACATAGCGGTAGTGTATAGCGGGAACGAGAACCTTTTCGAATACAACGAGCTGCATTCAGCAATGATGGAATCCGGTGATGGCGGAGGCATGTACACCGGCCGGGACTGGAGCTCACAGGGCAACGTCATCCGGTACAACTATTTTCATCACTTCGGCAAGCCGGGCGTGGATTGGCAGAAAGTTCAGGGATTGAATCCTGATTACGAACCCTTGAAGGAAAACGTCATGGTAATGGGCGTATACCTCGATGACTGTGACAGCGGTGACACTGTATGCGACAATATTTTCTACCGTACAGGATGGTCCGCCTTTGTCGGCGGCGGACGTTATAACACGATCAGGAACAACCTGTTCATCGATTGCACCTCTGCCCTGCATCTGGACGAACGCGGCCTGAAGCGCGCCCGACCGGGTGAAGGAACAAAAGACGGCTGGGACCTGCTTGCAAAGCTGCAGGCATTAAACTGGCAGGCATCGCCATGGAAGGACAAATATCCGCATCTCCTGAACATCATGGAAGACGACCCGAAACTGCCGCTTCATAACGTATTCAGCGAAAACGTGGCAATCAACTGCAGGCGCTTCCTGAATGGCGGCGTCCAGAGTAACGTGTTACAGCGGCTTGATTTCCACGACAACCTTGTTTTCGGCCAGGTAGATAAACGTGACGAAAAGGTTTTCCCGCAGACGGAAGACGGCATGAAACGCGTCGCGTTCCACTCTGAAATTCTGCCGAATGTCACAGATCCTGACCTGAACGGCTTCAAGATACAGGAAAGCACTTACTTCAAAAAAATGGCACCATGGTTCAATCGAGTCCCGCTCGAACAAATCGGTCCGGATAAATAGTCCGCAGACTACTTTACGCGCAACCACTTCTGGTCAAGCTTCTCGTAGACCTGAGGAAAAACCTTGTGCGTCATACTGATGCCGTGCTCAATGGCCTTATCCTTGACGCGTAACGCATTATAGCCGGAATAGACTGCCGCAGGCGGACAGGTCTCGTCTATGAACCCAACCGACACACGTACCGGGCAATTAATACGGGCCGCAAAGTGAGCGCCGTCAAAATAAGGTGCAACCTTGATGGCAGCGTCCTTATCCTCGGTCTTCATATTTTCGATAAGCTTGGGCCAGCCGGAGTCACGTTCTTTCTGAAAACCGAGCAGATCAGTGATTGCCGGCACATGGATAACACCCTTGGTGAAGTTCTTGTTGAGGCCACACAGGATAAAACCAAAACCGCCACCCTGGCTTGTGCCGCTGTAGCAGAAGTTAGCCTTATCCACGTCCGGCCGTGCAGCCAGCCAGTTGACTGCACGATTTATACCTAGGATTATGCGATAATAAAAATAAGTCTCGCGTTTGCTCGCACCGGATTGGCAGTAACGTGGCACGCCAAATTGTTCGTTCAGCCGCTTATCCTGCTCGGCATACAACTGCTTCTGCGCCTCTGCATCTGCCGCAGGTTCAAATGGATGAACATTCATCACCAGGTGGATGAATCCGCGATCCGCCATGCCACTGCTTGGTCCAACAACACCGGGCCCGGCACCAGGCACGTTGACCTCTACGGGAAAAGGCCCCTTCCCTGCCGGCACACTTAGAAACCCGTACACGCGCTTGCCGTCAAAGGTTGCAAAGCTGACCTTAAAACACTCATGCTTGTCATTACACCATTTAGCAACACGTTCGACACGGGTATCAGCAGGCACCTCCGCATCCAGCTTCTTGACGGCCGCATCCCAGAAAGCGTCAAAATCGGTCGGACGCTCAGATCCAGCGACAATCTTCTCAGGATTATAGGCCACACCAAAGAGCCCCTTGTAGTCTTTGTCCAGTTTCACATTGGCTATGCACTTTAAAAACCCTGGCTCACTCAAAGCACCAGTAATCTTGACTGGATTTCCCGACGCGAGATCAAAAACTGCGTTGGTGATAATCCTGGACCCGAAATTATTGACCGTTACATTAACACGACCGGATTTGAGCGGCTGTTTATCCGCACCCAGCACACTGATCGAGAAAGTTGCAGACTCCCCGCAAATGTAGACCGCATTAGCGTGATCTGACGTAATTTCAATCGACTGCCCGATTGCCAGTAACGGCGCCAGGACAAATCCTGCTATATACCTGGTCATCATATTTACATTCCTCCGTGCCACCCTGTTCAGCGGCAAATAGTGAGGCAGTTATAATGACATCTTTTATCAGGCTGGCAAGAAAAGAACCACGTCCCTGGCTGCAGCATTTTCGAACAATGCTTATTGACGCGTAATCAGCCGTGTGCTTCCATTCACTTGTCGCAGATCGTTAAAATCAGATGAAATAAATTACGGCTGATCCTGGAAGGCAAATTTACATAGCTTTACAATCATGAAAGAAATCTCCATAGACCAGGCAAATGAAGGTGATGTTCTGGCCCTGGACTTAACCGCCGGCAGCGGCGCTGTTATCCTTGCCCGAGGAAACGTTTTGTCGGCATCTGTAATCGCTCGTCTGAAAAAAATGGGTATGCGGCAGATCTTTGTCAAAGAACAGGCTCCACAGGGAAACTCCGAAGCAACCGCCATGCTCTTTCAACTGCTGGAAGACCGATTCACCGACACGGAAAACAACCCTTTTCTCCAAGAAATGAAATCAATTGTTGCGGATCATATAACAAACCCGGCATAACTTGAATACAATGAGCGGCCAAGAAAAACTTGAGAAGATCATCGGCAAAATCAATCGACTGCCCTCCCTGCCCGACAATATTCAGAAGATCAACCAAATGATTGACAGCCATCATTCGACAATGGATGCAATAGGCCGCGCAATTGCCGATGACCAGACGCTGTCAGCCCAGGTGCTCAAACTTGTAAATTCAGGTTTCTATGGACTTTCCAGCACGGTTTCCTCCGTCACGCAGGCGGTGGTATTTCTCGGGCTGAACGTGGTACGAAGCCTGATCAGCACTGCCTGGGCATCCAGCATGATTGCCAAATCATTTCCCGGCCTTTATGAACATTCCCTAGCCTGCTCAAGAACGTGCTATCTGCTCTCAAAGAAACTCGGGATCGACGAACCGGAAGAAGTCAGCACCATCGGACTTCTTCACGATATCGGCAAAGTGGTATTGGCCGAATATCTTCCAGAAGAATTCACGGCCATACAGTCCCTCCTCAAGAATAAGCGCATACGTTTCTGCGACGCCGAAAGAACTGTCATGGGTGTTGCACACAGTGATGTCGGCCGATTACTTCTTCAGAAATGGAACCTGCCCCAGGCCGCAATTGATCCGATAGCCGAGCATCACGGATTCCAACCCTCATCACCGCATGCCAGGCAAACGGCTGTTCTTATTCTCGCAGATGTCATTGTACGCGCAGAAGGATTTGGCTGGGGAGGCGACAATGTCATGCCGGAACTCAGCAGCGAAGTAACAGGAACCCTCAAGCTGCAGCCAAAAGATCTCCGCCCCCTGATGGATGAAATAGTCGATAAGATGCACGACATTCAGCGTTACAACGGTGGTAACAAAGCATGAATTCCCTGGAAATGTTTACATCCTTTCTCCCCATGTCTCTCGTAATCATGGATGAAAACATGGATCTTGTGGCAGCCAGCAGGGAGGCATTCTCCATGTTCGGTATAAGACCGGACGCCAATGAATATAAGATACAGCTGGAGGAACTTTCATCCGCAATGGCGGCAAGGAAAGACCTGATCCCGTCTATTGGCGCCTCGACATTCAAGCTGCATCATGTTGGAAGCAAAGACACAGTTCGATGGCAGAATGAAAGTCGCATTTACGATATCGACGTTTTCACCCTGCCGGCCGAGAACGGAATGTATTTCGGCGTACACTTCGCAGACATCACGGCACGGATTGAAGTCGAAAGAAGTCGCGATACTGCACGCGCGTATCTTGAGAAAATCCTCTCCAGCATTCCCCTTGGAGTCGTTGTCATGAATCGCCTTATGCAGATAACAGCCATGAACGCTCTCCAGCAGGACATCATGAAAGCATCCGGCCAGGATGTTTCCCTGATCCATGCCGTAGGAATGGATGCGCCAACACTGCTTGACCCCCATCCGGAAGAGTCCTGGGGAAAAGTCAGCGAGAAGGTCTTGAATAATGGGGAGACAATTCGCGGATTCTACAGACAGGCACAAGGCAAAGACAACGATAATGTTTTCTCCCTGGAAATCGCACCCCTGAAAAACGACAAGTCGGAAATCGTCGGAGCAGTCCGCATCTGCCAGGACATCACCATACAAACCCGGCTGGAAGACCAGGCCCGCGAGGCAGGCCTGGTCATCGCCCGTCTTGAGACCGTCAAACAGGTTGCCGTGACACTCAATCATGAAATCAACAACGCACTGGCCATTCTCATGGGTAATCTCGACATTATTGACAGGTGCAAACAACCAGTACCTGAGATCGTTGCAGAATTGCTGAAAATCGTTAAGGAACAGGGCTCAAGAATCGGCGGATTCGTTCAACGTTTCAGCGATATCAAGGAAGTCAAAACCGTAAAATATCTTGAATCCAAAGCTGAACAGATGATTGACCTGTAACCGGAAAATCCCCGTTCCTGACGGCCTGCCACCCACGCTCAGACAGACTATTGATCCTGAACAGTTATTTATATTTCGATTCGAACCATTTAGTCCAGGGATCCCAGTCAGGCAAAGGTTCGACATATTTCCTGTTGAAAACAAGGCACTTGGCTTCCCCCTCCCGTACCAGGATTTCCCTGGTGGTTTCAGGCAACAGAGTCGTCTGCCTAAATGCAAGACCGGGCACAACATTTTTCATTTTCACATCAGCCCTGGCCGGAAGCTTGTGCCTGTAGCTGGAAATATCCTGATCTGAAAACGGCCAAGGCACAACCAGCGAGTATTCTTTATCGGGAACTATGCCAAAATTTACACAGGAATCAGCTTTGTTGAATGTCGCAGTCAGTCCGGAATAGAAAATGGCATCTCCGCTGAAAGGACGACCACGGTGATGAAACGGGTTAAACCTGTCCCTGCGTTCAGCGGCACTGCAAAATGCAAGCAGATCGGAACCTTTAACCACTCCCTTGATCAGGTAATGGTCGTAGAAATAACTGAAAAGTCTCTCAACCGTAATCCTGCTTTTGAAAAATATTGTCGGCTCATCATAAATGGACCGGCGCGGCAGAAGGACAATATCAGCCCCAGCCTGATCACGAAGGAAATCCGAATACCAGTAGGCCAGATTGTGGAATTCAACGTCTTCGCGGAATTCACCGACAATGATTTTGGCTTTCGGCATGTATTCCCTGTATTGCTGCTTTATGAATGCAGCAACCGCAGGTTGTTCCGGCAGGCTATCGTCAACAGGTATGTGCTTTGCCTCAAAACTTGAAATTGCCCGCGTTTGGCTGTTGATATAAAGCTTGAGACAACCCAATTCAGCACCACTTGCCGCGCACTGAACAATAATGCTGCCCGTCTCCTTGTAAACCTGCCGCGTAACGCTTTCATCAACAGAAGTATGGGAATGGCCTCCGACAACAACCTTGATGTCCGGAAATCTCTTTACCAGGTCGACATCCGACGGATGAGCGCTCTTCGTCTCGTGATGCATCTTCTGGAAGCCGAGATGCGTAACCGCCACAATCAGATCAACCTTCCCGGCCTTAAGTGCCGCAATGGCCTCCCGCGTGGATTCCATGCAATCGAGAATATAAAGCCACGGTCTCGTCTGACCTCCCTTTCCATAGCTGTCCAGCGTGATCCCCAGGAAACCAACCCGAATCCCGGAAAACTCCTTAATCAACACCTTGGGAACATTTTGCGGCAGACTTCCCTTTGCCGTACCAAGATTGCTTCCCAGCAACGTGAAACCCGGATACATGTCCAGCAACTCGCGAAGTCGCTGATCACCATACGCCCAGTCATGATTGCCCAGCACCGCCATATCGTAACCCATACGTGCCATCGCACCGATTATTGCCTCACCCCTCGTCAATGATACAAGCGACGATCCGCGGTCAAAATAATCACCGGCATCGATGAAAACCGCTTCAGGATGATGTTTCCTGTATTCCGCCACATAACCAGCCATTCGTGCAAGGGGCGTCAGGTTCTGATGAATATCATTCGAGTGGAAAATAGTAATGGGGATCTCACTGGCCGAACACAAATAAAGACCCGTTACAATCCACAGCAGTGCACACCAGATCAGTTTTCGAAGCAAACTGCGGTAACCTGAACGTCCAGTTATTATATTCATAATCTATCCACACTCCTCAACCGGGCTATTCGACCCATATCAGGCGCATCCTCATCGGCTCAATCGAGAACAACAGCTGTCCGTTAATGTACACGAGATTCTCGCGGCTCAACGCGTCAAAAATCTTTTTGGGCGAGACACCAAGATGGGCAGCATCCAAAGCCACCTCGGCTTTTACACTGTTTGAGGGGGAAAGATTGGAAACAACCAGCAGGGCACGCCCCTTTTTCATGAGAGGAGGCTTCAGCGTATACGCGCTGACCTTCACCGAGTCAGGTTGTGCAGTTGCCGCAGGTTGCACCTCCCAGTACGGATGCCATTCGGCTTCGGTAATTCCAAAGCGTGTCATCACGTCCCATATCGGCGAAATTCTTTCCAGCGCTGCAAGCCCGCATGGTCGCACACGAACATCATGCAGCATCGACACCGCAAGCGCATGCTCAATCGTCCAATGCGGCGGTCGCTCATAGGCCAGGAACTCACACGGCACACCGTAATTACGCCCCATGAACTCAGCCCTGAATGTCTCCAGGGAAAGTGCCGCAAGCGGAGCGTTTGCATTACTGCCTGAAGTCAACTGTTCACCGTCCCAGTAGCCATCAGTAAAAGCCAGGGTCGGCGTCACACAGCAGGTGCTCTGGTGTGCATTGATCATGCCGCCACGCGCGTGAACCATCTTGTAAAGCCGCTGCATAAAAGCGCGTACCCCGAAAATCGGATAGGTCGGATGCAGCTTGCCGTCCGCGTCGCGATAACCGCAGCCGTGACGCTCATTACAGCATGGTGCAGGCATGATCGTGCTGTCCAGGTAGAGCCCGTCAAACCCGTAGCGACCCATTGCTTTTTCTATGTGATCAGCCAGCCGGTCGCGCCAGACACTCTTGTAACAGACCTTGTAGTCACGCTGGTCCGGAGGCCGGAACCAGTAAGATACAAATTCGCCTTTCTCGTTTTTAACGAGCACCTCATCGTGCAACGCCGGCCATTCCGGGGCAAGTGGCGACAGTTCATATCCCTGGTAAACAAGCACCTTCATGCCGCACCGGTGGCAGGCATCCACAATACTCTTAAAATCCGCTTCGGGATATGTTACCGGGTAATTCTGGATGGGAACCCAATCCTCGTGGAATACAACAGTCTTTACACCCAGCTGTCTGGCCCGGTCAAGTTTCTGCAACGGCTGGTGATCAGGGAATGCACGGTGACAAAGCCACCATTCCTTGGGTACCGGCATCGTTACACCGACACCCAGTTCAGACGCGTGCCAGATCCTTTTTTCATGGAAATCGACCGGCCATTGCTTCACCGGTGTTGCCTGTAAACCAATCGTAAAGGTCGCCGGCAGCTTTTTCTCTGAGTCGGACAAACGTAATCGCAACAGCATCACCTCACCCTGAGGCACAAGCTCTATGACCCTGTCATTGGTCTCCGGCTGCCATCCCTGATCGGATTCAGCAAACCAACTCAGGCCACCCGTCTCATCGCCCAGCCAGACGAAAGGTTTGAACGGTAAATCAAGCCCGGAATCAGTTACCGCTCCGCTGTTCGCGGCGTTACCCCACGTTCCAGGATAATAATGGAAAAGTTTTACGAGTTCCCGCTTCAACGGAATCTCCAGCCAGAGTTGCTCGAGTCTCGGCATCTTCCTGTGTAAAGGTGCAACCGTAACCCCAATGCACACCATGCCGTCAAACTCAATCCGAGTTGAAGTGTTAACCACCACCTCATCGCTCGATTGCCAGCCGGAGACTGTCGCCTGTGTATTATCCTTACTCAACACCAGGTTGCCGCCGGGGCGCCATACAATAGGCCTGGCATTGACCAACCCCGCCAGACGGACCGGTGCGGCCAGCAGTTCCTTGTCACCAGTTCTGACAGAAGTTGGCAGGGCAGCATTGAAAAAACTGTAAGAGCGACCCCAGACACCAACTTCTACACCCACCTCGCTTTGCTGGACAGATACCGGCCCCCACGGATCAGGAACTCCATCCGTCCCGCCGGCCCGGGCAAACGAAAAAGACACAACCAGCGCCAGCACCGTCAGAACCATCAACGCAGCTTTGTTCGAACAACGTGTACAAAAGATTTTTTTCAGCACCATGATCATCCTCCAGAAACAATCTACCGAAGAAAAAGTTATCAGACCATAATTTAAATCTATTATCCAAGACAGAACTGCAGCCGGCGGCGCCAACACAAAAAAATATCACACCTGTCTATTCTCACACATTCTTTCGATTCACAGGCCAGAGCCTTTCATTTTTCTAATCCTTGCGGTTTCTATTACCATCCAATACCCGTTCGCACCCATCAGGGGTCAGAAGCTGGTTGGGACTCCGCCAAATGATCTTTGCCAGCCAGATGTCGCCGTTCTCCGGTCGCCCGTCACGGGGCCATTCCGCTGTAGTCACAACTGTCTCACGCTGCGATACAGGCCATACCCAGAAATTACCGACCGGCAAGCCCTTCCCCCATGATGGCCGGTTGGGAACTATTATCCTTTCCGTGGACCGTTTCAGCGACAGCGTATCCATATCCACGTCTGCAATATGCAACGGCGACCGGTTCCGGAATACCTTCCCATTATCATCACGGATACGCGTATAGACCAGCGTCAGCCCATCCGAATGTGCCGCAAACTTTGTCATGGTCTGATTCATGGCGATCATCTCGCCGCTGTCCCATGTCCACGGCTTCGGCTTATTCCAAGTGCACCCTCCGTCCTCGCTTGACATCACATAGCCATACCCGTCCTCCGCCCTCGCCGTCATGAAAAAACGCCCCTTATACCCGGCAATGTGGGGCTCGTACAATCCGCGCCCCTTTTCGTTTGACCATGCGTTGGAAATCTTTATCGGCACAAGTCCATCGCGTTCGAAACGTGCCAGCAGCGACTGCACCGAATAACGCACCCCCTCCCGCGTCGTGAATGCCTGAAGAATCGTCACGGCATCAACATGTACATACGCCGAACACCATGTGTGACCCAGGCTCAGGGGTATTGCTCCCGGCTCCGTATTTGACCTGGCAAGGTCATCCAGGGATAGATCCTTTCTCTTCCACGCTGTAGCGGTAGAATTTGTCACCGGCTTCAGCGTACGGAATAAATCTTCCGTCCGGAAATAGTGCCAGGTCGTATGCTTGTCGTGACCAAGCCTGTCCGTAGTTCGTGCCCGCAACTCAATGACAACAGGGTTTCCAGGAATGGTCATCACCTCCGGATGTACCCATAACTCTTCGTGCACACTGCCCGGAATGATAACGGCAGACTCGACCTTACCAATGAGAGATCCGTCCGCACCCTGCGTGATGATCGGATTAACGAAGCCCGGAAGGCTCCCGGGCTCTGCGCTCAAACCGTACGTGAGACAAAGCCAATATGCAACCAGGACAAGCCACCACAATTTTCGCATTAACATTTTCCCGCCTTTTTCGCTTCAGAGCGTTATCGTTAAACTCCAAATCCAGGCATTCTTTTGATGTGGAGTCGCGCATTCGCAGCGTTGCTGTTCTTGAACCTGCCTGACTCAAAATCCCACTCCAGTCGCTTACCCGGATCAAACAGTGCGGCTACGGCCATCAGCGCGGTCTGCGTAATCTTCCCAGCGTATTCAAAATCAGAACCAACGGGCGTACCGCCACGAATAGCATCCAGCCATTCCTTGTATGGCGACCCGTCCGGAACGCGCGGATAGCGCGGCGCAGGAATTTCTTTTGCGATCTTCAAATCAATCATTCTCTTTACAGGCAGGATAGTAAGATTCTTCGCACCATGCGAACCGTAGAGAATCATACCTTTGTCACCATAGACAATACCGCCTTCATTCATCTGGTTCTTGACCCGCGGCGCATGAGCTGGGAAAACACCTTTTTCGCCGAATTCCGGCGGGCGAGGTACGTTTTTGCATTCCTTGCCGTCATACCAGACAATCTTCATCGCAGCACGGCCATCTTTTTCCGGAAACTCCAGGGTGAAACGGTCGCCCTGTGGAAACGTTGCCCCGTGTTTCGACGGATCCCACCCGCCAACACATTCTACCGTCACAGCGCTCGGCAGCCCAAGGTTCAACGTCCAGAAAACAGGATCCAGCAGATGACAGGCCCAGTCACCAAGAGTGCTGCATCCGTAATCAGTCCAGAAGCGCCACACCCCTGGCAGGTAAAGCGGACAATATGGCTTGTGCGGAATGACAGGCCCCTGCCAGAGCTCCCAGTCCAGCTCTTTCGGAATATCATAACGCTGCTTCAACTCATCCAGGCGATCCATGTAGCTGTACACTGCAGATGCCCAGTAATGCGCTTCCCTGACATTGCCGATCAGCCCGGCCTCAATCCATTCCCGGAAGACACGTATTGAATCGAATGCGTGGCCCTGGTTCATGGCCTGTGTGACAACTTTCGATTCCTTCGCCACCTTTACCATCAGGTCAACCTCGCCAAAACTCTGGGCAAGCGGCTTCTCGCACTGCACATGCTTTCCCCGACGGATACACTCTATAGCCATCGCAGCATGCCAGTGATCCGGAGTTCCGATAGTTACCCCGTCAATCTGCTTATCAAGCTTGTCAAGCATCTCGCGGTAATCTTTAAAGAACTTTGCCGACTTGAATTGTTCACACATCTTGCCTGTCCGGCGCGTGTCGACATCGCACAATCCGACAATTTCGGCCCCGTAGTCGGCCAACCCGGTAATATTGCTGACCGGACGGCCCGCGCAGCCGATGGCCGCAATACGGATTTTTTCGCTGGGCGGAGTCTGCCCGCTCCCGGCAATTACATGCCTGGGAACAATTGTAAACAGTGCGGCTGTATTAGCCGCATATCCGAGAAATTTCCTGCGTGAACATGATGCTTGTTTCATAATTCTCCCGATATTTCACATCCTTCTGCACTCCTCAGCGAGAACTCTTTACACTGCCCGGCGTAAATAGAACTGAAAATGCAAGTTCGCCGGAAGCGGGGGTAACAGCCTCGAAACCAACCATCACTGTACCAGGATTTCCAGAATCCCATTCGTTAGGCGGCTTGGCAGTCTCATAGGTTTTCCATACTGTGGAAGCATTATTTAGCGCAGTCAGGCAAAGCTGTTTACCTGCTTCACGTAACACCAAAGATCCAGTACGTGCGGCATCAGGCTTAGCCTTTGTCACCATACCCCACCGTACAACCACGCCCGGCTTGAGCCCCTTGAGCGTATCGTCTATCCGGAACTCTCCTGTGGAGAGCGATGTTCCCTTGCGGATTACCTGTGATGCATTTGTATAAACGGATGTAAGATCAATCGTTGTATATGGCTCCGATCCGTCCCGGAAAGCAGTAACCAGCGCTTTGCCTTTTGCGAGCTGGAGCTGCCCGTCAATAACAAGCGTGTTGTGACTGAGATTACTCAGGCGGAAAATACGCCAGCGGTCACCATCCTGCTTCGGGCTCCAGAGATTCATGCCGCGCGACTCGATACCATGATAGCCCTCCATGCCCAGATCATGTGCCCAGCGAACACCATCCGCATCCAGCACAAATGAACCTGCATCCATGTGGCCGTGCGGGGCGGATGGCGAACCGGCCTTCATGCCGACAAACAACGCCTTCGCATTGTCCCACGAGGTCCGGTGTATCGTAACCGGTACATCGTTCTCAGAGAACCAGTTCAGCGGTGCTTTTGGGACAAGACTATCCGGCACTGGCTGCAGCCAGAAAAGCGTGAAGACAAACAGACGATTCCCGCGGAGATCATGCTTCATCGGTGTTCTATCCCTGCAGTACTTGACGAGGGCATTCTTCTCAAAATACGCCAATATGTCAGGCCGGTTAAAACGTTTGGCCAGCCACCAGGTTGCACAATCTGTCCCACGATTCATCCGACCATCGGCATAATTGAAAGTTGTTCCGGAAGGACCGGTAACAAGATCAGGATAATCCGCGGTTTCCCTGAAACCTGGCATGGACGTGAGACCAAAGTCAGACTTGAGAACCCCCTCCAGCATGGAGAGAGCGAGCACGTTGAAATCTGTACCATATGACCAGTAGCTGGGCCCTTCCGGATAACAGCCCTTCGGAGCAAATGCATGCATTGAGCGGGGAAGATTAATAATGGAACGATGGGCAATTTCGCATACCAGCGCTTCCTGCTGATCCATCAGGGCGAGCGCACCGGCAAGCATTCCAGCGTGGCAGACCTGTCCCCAGTTG
>MHBM01000072.1:13987-15702 GCA_001804885.1 Lentisphaerae bacterium RIFOXYA12_FULL_48_11 | reverse complement strand
AGACAAATTGTCTTGAAGCTGTCTTACGACTTCCTTTTCGATTTCGCTTAGAGTCAGGGCAGGGGCATCAGTTTTGGGCAGTTCCCTGGCCAAGGAATGATGAGAGGGATGGAATCCCTCTTGGCCGCTGAGTCTGGGATCAAGTATCACCTGAATCTTGAATCGACGCTTGGCCGGCAGTACCAACATTTGGGCCGGATTGATTGCGTCTGTTATTGATGCAAGTTCATTTTCATAAAGGTCAGATCGGGCAGTTACTGTAAACCAGAGATTGGGCAGGGATTTACCCTGCGTTAATTCTGAAATACATTCGCGGCGGTAACAGTGAGTGATGCTTTTGTGTGGTGTCAAAGATAGGGCAACCTTGTCTATGTTCTCCGGTTCGATTCTCGCCCCGCACAATGTGCTCTTGTAGCCAAGCAATTGTGAATCGAATACAGCCCCGAACCTGCGTGCCTTGCCGGTTTCAAAGAAGTCATGGATTCTCCTGATGACATCTTCTTCACTCAATCCAAGCTTGGATCCGACCGCTGCAAGGGGGTGTGGTGCAAAAGGAATGCCTTCCTGGAGTGTCAGGAGAAGCATGTCATCAATATTGTTGCCATTCCTGTTTGTCAACGTATCAGATCCTTGTGTCATAAATCTTTCCTGGGAACATAAGTGCAGGAGGGCTCCTCGGCGAGGTAATCGCCACTTTGCGCATAGGCACGAGCACGACAACCACCACAAACGTACCTGTATTCACAATATCCACATTTCCCCGTGTAATTGTCAACTTTCCTAAGATTCTGGAAAACCTCTGACTCCTCATAGATTTTTTTGAAATTAAAGTCTTCTTTGCGCAGATCACCGCAGTTAAGGTCGAGGAATCCGCATGGTTGAAGTATCCCGCGATGCGAGACAAAAACAAAACCACGTCCGCCCATGCATCCACCGCCATGGCCGCGTTTACCGGTTGACTGTGTCTGTATCCTTGCGTAATGGGGCGCACAAGTGGTCTTTACTGTGATCTGCGAAGTTTTTGATGCTTCGTCAACCCATCGCAGTGCTTTCTCGTATTCGTCCGGCGAGATTTCCATTTCTTTCAGAGCCGCTCCACGACCGGTTGGGACAAGAAAAAAAATGTCAAAAGCCGCGGCGCCCAAGTCTACTGCCAGTTTCAGAAGGGACGGAAGTTCCGTCACATTGTGGCGGGTGACGGTTGAGTTTATCTGGAATTCAATCCCTGCTTTTTTTGCATAATTTATTCCATTAATTGCCGATTCAAAAGCGCCCTTAACGCCACGAAACGCATCGTGAGTTTCTGCGGTCGAACCATCCAGGCTGATGCTAATTCTCTGTATTCCGGCATTCTTTATTCTGGCAGCTGTTTTGCTGTTTATCAGTGATCCACAGGGGGCCATTGCTACCCTTAATCCTCTGTCAGTCGCATGGCGTGCCAGATCGTAGATATCGGAGCGGGTCATTGGTTCGCCGCCTGTGAGAATCAGTACCGGCTTTGCGAAGGACGATATGTTATCGATAAGGCATATCCCTTCTTCGGTTGAAAGTTCGTCGGGGTAATCCTGATTGCGTGCGGAACCGCGGCAATGTTTGCATTGAAGCTCGCATCGTCTTGTGGTTTCCCATGCTACGACTCGCAGAGCCTGTTGATGTGTATCGCTATTCATTTCAAAAGGTAGGGCGGGGCCGTCCGTCTTCGCTAATGAGCTACG
>MHBM01000072.1:0-13969 GCA_001804885.1 Lentisphaerae bacterium RIFOXYA12_FULL_48_11 | reverse complement strand
GCCACTTATAAGGAACGGTGCGCCCGGCGATCACGCCCTACCATAAATTATTACCTCAATAATCAAGAATGTAGTTAGTAAAATAGCAAATTGGTTATGATCTTTACACGTAATTTCCAACTCCAAAGGGGGTCATTAGATGCTATATGCCTATTTCCTTGTCAGTAAGATAGCATGCCGGGTCACAGCCCCAGATTTCTCCGGTTACAGCTTCTGCCCGTGCCCTGAAATTGCCACCGCAGATGTCCAGGAACCTGCATTTTGCGCAACGACCCGTCACGTGGTTCCTTTTGTCTTTAAGTCCGGCCATCAGCGGGTTTGATAAATCAGTCCAGATTTTGCTGAAAGGGCGTTCTTTTACGTTGCCAAGAGGCTGGTTCCGCCAGAACTGATCAGGATAGACTGTTCCATCCCAGCTGACGCAACCGATTCCTATTCCAGTGCTGTTTCCACCGTTCATTTTAAGGAGCTTCATGACGTCTTCTGCCCTTGGATTTCCTTCCCGCTGCATTCTCATGTAGAGGTAAGGTCCATCGCAGTGGTTGTCCACCGTAAGAACTTCGAGCTTAAGACCCCTGGCATACATGCTGGCAGTGCGGTCTATTATGAGGTCCACAATACGGCGGGTTTCGATATGATCCAGATCTTCTGCCTGCAGGTTGCTGCCTCGCCCTGAGTATACCAGGTGATAGAAGCAGACACGCGGAATATTTTCCTTTTCAATCAGGTCAAAGATTCCCGGAATATCGCCAGTATTATGACGGGTGATGGTGAACCGCAGACCGGTTTTTATTCCAGCTTCACGGCTGTTCCTTATTCCACGAAGCGCGCTTTCGAATGCGCCTTTCTGTCTCCTGAAGGTGTCGTGAACCTCTTTCAATCCGTCAAGACTGATGCCGACATATGAAAGGCCCACCGACTTTAGGCGTGCGGCGACCTGATCGGTGATGAGAGTGCCGTTTGTTGATATCACGGCTCTCATGCCTTTCGAAATTGCATATTCCGCCAGTTCCGGCAGATCCTGTCGGACCAGTGGTTCACCTCCCGAGAATAGCAGAACTGGTGAGCCGAAGGATGCGAGATCATCGATTAACGTTATGCCCTCTGATGTTGAGAGATCGGGTGAAGGTGCTGGAGTATCAGAGAACGCGTAACAATGCCTGCATGCAAGGTTGCACCGAGTGGTTACATTCCAGACGACAACAGGTTTCTTATCCTGAGAAAATTGCAGTAGGTGTCCCGGAAGTTTGCCGGAATGTCTTCCGTAACGCAGGGGATCTGAAGACTCCACTTGTCCCAGGTATAGTTTGGATATTCCTATCATGTCGGCTGGCTTTTAGCGGCGCTTAATCGCATCCAGCTCGATTTCGAAAAGCAGGTCATCGCGGCATATATCCGCGTGAGCCACTGCGACAGGCATTGTCGGAAGATTGTTCTCATTACAGTATTTATGGAAGAGGGGTGCTTCTTTGATGTCCTTGAAATACGCGGCAACCCTGCTTACATCGCCCCACTTCATTCCTCTCGATTCGAGGATAGCATAGACAACATCCATGCTGAGAGCTATTTGTTTTTCAAGATTTCCTACGTGTGCGGTTGCTCCCTCCGGTTCTATGCTGGCAGTGCCGGAGATGTAAAGGTTGATATTGTCAGGGGTTGCCAATTCTACTGCGCGACTGAAGGAACTTCTGTAATCAAGCGCAGCACACTGGAGAGGTGATGATATTTCCTTTATTTCAACATCGGCTGTTTTTGGCTGAACGGCGAAGACGTCTGATACAACGGCAGACCCTGATGGATTTAATACGCCGATACCGGTGCTTGCAGGCACAAGCCGTTTAAACACGCCGTTGTCTTCGAAGAATTTGTCACGCGCCTTGTTAAGATCGCCATACCACTCAAGGATTCTTGATGTATAGAGCCAGGTGCGGAGAACGTTTGAAAAATCCATCCCCGCCAGCTTCAATGCCTTTTCCATCCGCTCAAACGTTTCATACGCCTGATCAAAGCGAGGTGCCTTGATGTTCAAGGGCCTGATGTCGCCAAGCAGGCAGTATCTTGCGTTATTGTCTTCAAAAACTCCGCCTACAGGTTGTCCGTCGAGTATTATCGGTTCGACCTTAGTGCCTGAAATTGCGTAGATCTGCGTGCTTGTAATAGAGTCGGCAACATATCCATCGCCTTCCATCCATGCCACTGGCCAGTTAACCGGGCCAGAAAAAGACTCCATGGCCATCATTGCTGGCTTATGGAATTTACACGGACCAAAAACATCCTGCGTTACAACAACAGCTCCTGTCTCGCGTATGAAATTTGCTACTGATTCGAACATGGCAAACTGGGATTTACCCCTGACGGGGAAAGCTGTAATAAAATATTCAACGAGGTTTGGCCTGGATAGTGTAACCACGTCCAGTCCAGCTGATTGTGTTCTTGTTATTACAGCCGCAGATGGGGCTTTGTGCATATTTGTTTCTCTGGGTTTATTGGTAGTAGTCGTAATATTTTTCATCACAACCTTTATTAAGGCAGAAATCATGCCAAAATGAGTGCTTGTATTATTTTGTACATAAGTAATTGGAAGTCAGTATATTGTGAAGAACAATCTGCCGGGTTTACATCTGCTTTATATGAGAAATGCGTACAACTGTACGCATTGACAAGAACAACTGTAGGCAATCTCTTTTTTACCTAATAAAATCCAGTTTCACAGTGAAAGAACATATTCGGCCAGATCTTTAATCTGTTCCGGCTTCAAGTCTGAAGTTTTGCCGTGCTTATCTCCAGCATTATGCTTGGTCAACACTTCTTCCATCGTAACAGAACGGCCGTCGTAAAGGTATGGAGCTGATGACCATATTTCTACGAGCGACGGTGTATCGAATTCCTTGTCTTTTTCCGATCCGATGCCGGTACCGACGTTATACCTGTTCATGTCGGTATAAAAGGATGAAGAAGGATGACAGGTCGCGCATTTTGCTTCCTTGTACAGTTTCTCACCCCGTTTTGCCGCGGGGCTAAGCCTGCCCTTGACAAGGTAGGGGCTTTCGATCGGCTTAAGTGTTTTCAGGTATTCATCAATTGCAACAGCGTCTTCCTCTGGGCGCACAACAAACTGAATGAACTGCATCCCTTTACGTACCGCAATTTCTGCGCTTTCCCTTATTCCGGAAATCATGGCTGGCCCTGTCTTGTGGGACAACAGCATAGTCTTTGTCTGTTTTGGATTGCCGATGCCGTCGTTCAGTAAATCCCAGTTCAGGGCGTCAACACGTGCGTCAGGGTGACAGGTTGAGCAACTCTGCCAGCGTTGGAAGCAGAAATCTGCATCGTGGAAATAAGTTTCGCCTTTACGCACAACGGATAGTTCCTGCTTTGGTCCAAGAGCAATGGATTGAGGTTCAGGTCTCGCTTCAGAAGTGATGTCAATCATGCCGATTGTATCGGTGAAATACTCTGCCGCGTATACTTTTGTTCCGGCTATGACGATACCTCGAGGTCCGTTTCCTGCAAGTTTGAGGCGCTTTCTAAGTCCGACGAGGAAGCTCAGGTCGTTTGGTACATCAGCAGCTGTGGTAGAGGCGTCGGAGACTTTCTCGCCCCTGGCCACTTTTTCAAGTTTGGCATGTAATTCGTCCTTGTTTATCACGCTGATTTCGTGTGTTCCTGCATGGGCGACACAAATGGTCTTGCCATCTGCAGTGAATGCAACGCCCCAGGGATTGGCAGCGCCCAGATCCACATCGTCAAGAAGGACGCTGTTGAGGAGTTTCTTTTCCGTAACATCGATGATGCTGAGTGCGCTTGTGTTCATCCAGCCGCGTTCAAGCTGTGTTGTGGGCAACTGGTAGCGGGAAAGAGTATGGGTGACGTAGGCATATTTACCATCGGGTGAAATACAGATCCCGCGAAGGGATGTGCTTCCGTTTGGAAGTTTTATCTCTACGCAGACTTTTTTGGCTGCTGTATCTATTATGGAGACAGATGCAGCGGCGTATTCACCATCGGTCGCTCCAGCCGGGAGGAGATTGGCCACCAGCAGGAATTTCCCGTCCTGCGTCATTGTCATGGCGAATGGTTCTCGAATCACAGGGACAGTGGCAATCTGTTTCCTGGATGCCAGATCTATTATACCTACGTTGTTGTTGTATCTATTGCATATGTAAAGCATTTTGCCATCCGGGCTGAGCACGGGGGCAACTGCTGTATGGCCGGTGTCGATGCTGTCAATTACTTTTCCTTTTGGGAGTTTGACTACATCTACGACACCTTCAGGTGCTGCAATTGTTACATACAGCATTGATCCGTCCGGGGCAATTGCTATACCGCTCGGCTCATCAGACACGCTGATATTCTTTGTAACCTTGCCTGATGCAAGATCAAGCACCGCCACCTTTTTGGCGGAGGCTTCTGCCACGTACAAGGTCTTTCCTTCCTTGTCAATTGCCATGGCACAAGGAGAGAGATATACTGTCCGGGCTTCCAGTAATTCTATTGTGAAAACGAAGATTGAAATGATTATTGTGAATTTTTTAATGGTTTTCTTGAATGTCATGCATATCTCCTTATAACTAAATCTTACAAGAGGCTCTCAGGCATGGCTTGTGTTATTAAGATATATCAATAAATCTGGAGATGTCACACTAAAATCTTATTTTTATTCAACAATCTTATTCTTCACAGACAACCCGGAAACCAACATTATATATTTTCTGATAAGGCTGGTAAGCAAGTCTATATGCAGAAGTGGCGCGGTATGGCCGGTCATACCATGAGCCGCCACGTACAACGCGTTTTCCCTGTTCGCCGGGATCGTTCCGTCCGTCTTCATCACTGTATGGATAAGCTTTCAATGATGATTTTGTCCATTCTGCGGCATTGCCGTGCATATCGTGAAGGCCCCATGCGTTGGGCTGGTATCTGCCTGTGTCACATGTAACCATGGAGCCATCGTTGAATCTAATGTCCTTGGGATGCCATGGTGGCGAGTCACGCAGTGCAAGCTCTTCCATCTTCTTGTCCGCAAGGTTTGCAAATTTTCCGAAGTCGCAATTGTGTTCACCGTAGAAAAATGGCGTAGCTGTTCCAGCCCGGCATGCCCATTCCCACTGTGCTTCCGTAGGAAGCGAGAATTTGCGTCCAGTTTTTGCGGTGAGCCATTTGCAGAATTCGTTCGCTTCCTGCCATGATACACGCGCAACGGGCTGCTTAGGTGTATTAATCGGGTGTCCGCGCTGGCTCTGGTCCTTGTTGGTCATGCTGATGTAGGCAGTGTCATGATCCTTGTCGAACAACTTGAATAATTCGTTGCTGATTTCGAATCTGGCCATCAAGAAAGGCTTTGAGATCTTTACCTTTGTTCTGGGCTGCTCTTCAGGCGTGGCGTTGGGGTCGCCCATGATGAATTCCCCTGCCGGTATCGCTGCGAGTTCCATGACAATTCCGCCGCCAAGATCGATTCTCAAATCTTCGATCTTTCTGGCAAGCGCATCCTGGCGTTTCTTTGCCTCTGCTGCATCGAATGGCCAGCTGTTGCATTTGAGATCTGAACTTTCAGGCTTCAGGTTGACCGGATCAGGTTTCACGAAAGCAACATGGTTTGAAGAAATGGATTGAATCAGTTCTGGATCGTCTGTTCTGTTTGCATATTTCGCAAGTACTTCCTGGCGCCGCTGGCGGAAATTGGCGGCAATCTGACGTTGTTCGCTCCAGGTTCCGTGGTCTGGAACATTCATGTCGATCCAAGTGACGATACTGTCCCAGGCTTCTGCATCTAGTTTGACATTGTGATGTCCTTTTCTGAGCATCTGGATCAGTTCGCTGGTATCCGCGTGGAATTCCATAGGGACCTGAACATGGTAATCACTTTCCGGACCGGGACGCCGACAATATGGATGTAGCGCAACATAGGATGCGTCAAAGTTCTTGAATCGAGGTCTTGTTTTCTTTTTGGCATTAGGATTTGGTTTCCCGAGGGCGACTTCATCCATTCTGTCTGGCTCGAAATTAGGTATTTCCCGGCCATCGACAGATCTCTTGTTATCGCCCATGGTTTCTTTATCTGAGTTATGGCAACCGACACAATACTTGTCCAGGACAGGTTGAACCTCGCGTTTGAAGCTGAAGCCTCTGGCTGGTCCATGCCATTGGCTGATTGATGAGGGCCGTTTTACTGCGGATTTGAAAGACCTGGACGAAGCTGTGGTGTTTTGTTTCTCATGGCAACCGACACACGACAGGACTTCGCCTGGCATTGCGGTAAACCAGCTTCTCATGATCTGTAATGCCTTGCCTTCTGTGTCGAGTGGCTGTACGGCGAGAGGAGTGTTGGCCGGTACAGTGAAGGAGGCAGATCCGTCGTCATTGACAGGGACCGTGCCGTGAACTCTGTGAACATCCCATGGGCCGTCAATTCCGATATCAATGTGACCACCCATTCTTGGGTAAGTATAATGTGGTTCGAATACCCGAAGAGCCTTGACGGTGCCGCGCGGGATGCCTTCAAGTCCCTGGCCATTGTAAATATCTGCCATGTAGACTGTTGCCTCTTTGCTGTTGAGGTTTACCCTTGAAGGAATAACGGGTGGTGCAGATGTTTTCCTGAATGGCATGGGTTCGAACAACGCATACTCCGGCAATTCCTTGATTAGGGTCATGTTGTTAAATATATCAACGAGGTAGATTCCCCACGGGGATGATTGTGTTGTCTGCGCTGATACAAGGAAATACTTTTCGCTCAGCGGATAGGGGTGAAGAAACTTTGGCCAGGAATTCTGTACCAAGGTGTCTGCGATTACCGGGTCAACATTCTTGCCATGACCTGGTATGCGCTGTACGACGCCTTTGTTTTCGTGCCTGCCTTTTGCCGGATCAAAGAGAAGAAGTTCTCCCATTCTAGGTACACCATGATGGCCCGAAATCACTGCTACAACCATGGTCGGGTGATTTGGGATGGGCCGTGCGTAAAAGATTGAGTTTGGCCAGTAAGAATTGCTTGCGTAATGTTCCATTTGGCCTGTTCCATCGGGGTTCATATGAAAGAGCAGGCGAGTAAAGTAATGGGGGGTATCGGTGTATTCCCATCGGGAATACATGATTCGGCCGTCATTCAGAACTGTCGGGCACCAGTTGTGTTCCTGGTCGAAGCATAGCATCCTGAGACTTGACCCGTCGGCATTCATAAGGCAAAGGTTGGCCACGCTGTTACCGCCACCTACACATGGAACTCCGGCAAAGCAACGGGTCGAGTCAAAGATGATCTGCCCGTTTGGAAGATAACAGGGGTCATAATTGTCGACGTCTGCTTCATCGTTTCCTGTTAGCTGTTTTAACCCTGTGCCATCCGCTCTGATTTCCCAGACCTGCCAAAGGTCATTGCTTGCCTGCATTGAAAATAACATTCTGTCGGCATTGAAATGAATGTCCACGTCTCCGACAAATTCTGTTCGTGGAGGCTTGAAAAGTGTTGAGAGCTTTCCGTCAGGGGAGACAGGTGAAAGTACGGCGATTTCATTGTCATAACCTTTTCTTGGCAGTGCACAGTTTCCCTGCCAGTTTTGTGGCAACCCAAGAAGGTTGGCCTTTCGTTTGATCAATATCATCTTTTCGAAATCGATAAGCGGATTGGCCAGTAGGGCTTCGGTCTTCATCTTGTTGAAGCTGTCCTCTATTTCTTTCTTTTTGTCAGCACCACAGGTCTTTGCCTGATTTTCCAGTTCGTCTATTCTTTTTAGAAATTCGCCACCCCTTGGGTATTGACCTTTGAATGTTTTGCTCAGATCGTTTATCGAAAGACGAAGAGCTGTTGTACTCTGAAGAATCTCCGTTGATGACGTTTCTGCTGCTGAAAGTTTGAGCAGGAACATCATCGTAATGACAGGGATGCTTATGATTGTTGATGATTTTCTTTTCATTCTGTTGCTCGCTTTCTGTAATTTTCTTGTGCGAGATCCGGCAGTTTGCAGATACTGATGAATTAACGTGATTAGCCGCGTTCTATATATCAATCGGTAGTCTATATATAAGATGGGGCGGATGGACTCAAGTTTATTATAGAAAATAATCGTAATTTTAGCGGTCTAACGGTGAAATGAATGTAGAATTGTGTTTGATATATAGACCGGGATGGGGGGGTGGACTTATCTCTTGTTCTGTCCGTATTTTATAAATTCACTTATATTTTTCTTTTCCAGTTCTTCCATCCTTTTCCTTTTCTCCATGAAATGGCTGTACTTGCTAACCTCGTCTTCCGACCAGGAGTTTGCCTCGGTATAGTCACCACAGTATGGGACATACAGGTCGATCCAGGCTGTAAACTTGTCCATATCTTCGCCCTTGAGTTTGACCTTGTTATGGCCTTTCCTCAGCATTGAAATAAGTTTGCTGCTGGCTGCACCTGCCATGTAAGGAGGTAACATTTCCGGGACCGATTGTGCGCCGATCCAGTTGACCACATTGTTCGTTACGCCAATGTAGGCTCCAGGCTGCTGAGCCTTGCCCTTGCGTTTTGCGTTGGTGAGGGCCAGGTATGAGTCACTCCATTTTCTTTTTGCGTGTTCATCGTAATTTTCCCGACCGGTCAGGCTGAATGCTGAATCTGGGGCGGTCCCGTTATGGCAGGCTGTGCATTTGCGGTCAAGTATTGGCTGGATTTCCTTCTGGAAGCTGAATCCGCGTGCCGGTCCATAAAAGGGTTCGAGGGGTTGCGGGCCTGTTTTTAATGCAATTGTTGAACTTTTCTCCGGTATGGGGGCGGTACTTTTTGATTCATGGCATCCAATACATGAAAAGGACTCGCCTGGCTGCAGGGTTGACCAGCTTCTCATTGTTTGAGCTGCGCAGCCTTTCTCGTCAATGGCCTGGAAATAAATCGGAGTGCGTGCTGGTGCGATAAAGAAGGCAGAACCGTCTTCGTAGATTGTTGCGTCACCGAGGACAATTTTTACATCCCAGCTTCCATTACCTATAGATATTGGAGTGGAGGCCATTGCCGCGCCCCCGGGCCCACTGCTTCCGTTGGAGCCTATGCCTGCTGCGCGGAAATCGAGAGCAACTACTCGTAATTTCTTTATACTTCCCCGGGAAACACCCTTCAGCCCTGGTCCGGCATATATATCTTTAAGATAATAAAGTCCGGTTTTCTGGGTGTAATCTACAGTGCTGGAACGCACAATGGGGGTCGGTCTGGGTGTTAGAGGGACTGCCTGTACGCAGGGGAGGGTTGCGTCCGAAACAAGCAATTCACGCCGGCCGTCAAGGTCCATATAATAAATATTGAAATCGGAGTTCCATGTTTGCCGGTTTCGTTCCGGCCTGTTCCAGCCAAAGGGGGAATAGGTAACGATGAATTCAGTCTCGTTCAGCGGATATGGGTATTGGAACAACTCTCCTTCCTGTCCGTAGGCATCAACTCTTACGGCGGGGGTTTCACGGATTGGTGCTATCAGCTGCACGCCGGAATTTTCCTGCTGTCCTTTTGAAGGATCGATAATTGCGAGTTTCCCTGCTTGAGGGGAGTGGTGTCCGCACAGTATGGACATTACCTTGCCGGTACCCGGGATTCCCCTTGCGTGGGTGATTGTAGTCGGGAACCATGAGTTGTTGCCGTAATATTCTGTCTGTCCGGTACCGTCATAATTCATCTGGAAGAGCGGCTGCGGGAAAATCTGGCCCCTGTCATTATAGTCCCAGCGGGTGTACACAATCCGGCCATCGTCCATGACTGTCGGGTATACGGTGTGAACCTGGTCGAAACCAAGCCGTCTTATATACTTGCCGTCTTTGTCGCAGGTATAGAGGTTGCTAACTTCGGTCCACCAACAATCTACGGATTGAACGCAGCGTGTGGATGAAAAGATGATGTCGCCGTTTGGAAGGTATACTCCTTCGAAGTCCGCAAAACCAAGGCCTGATGTCAGCTGTCTGATCTTTCCGGAAGCCATTTCCATTTCATACAGGTGGTAATCATCCTGGTTTAGAGACTTCTTCCATGCGAAAAGAACACGTTTGCCGTCGTACGAGACGGCTGGATCACGAATCCGCCCTGTCTTGTCTTCCAGTAAATTGCGTACTGTGCCATACATGCCGTCCATTTCCAACAGACACAGCGCAGAATTGACGGGAAAATGCTTTTCACCCTGCGCGTCCGACTGTCCTTCTGTATAAGCGAAGAAGGAAGGCATTATTGTGTGATTTTTCGCAAATACAATTCGGGGTGCTTTCTGGATCAGGGTCTTGAGGCGACGCGCTCTTCGTTTCTCACAGGCTACCGTGTATACGTCAAGCCAGCGGCGATCGTTCCTGTTGACTTTACTTTCTTCGAGTTTCTCCAGTTCCGATTTGAGTGCTTTTTCATCAGTGCCAAGTTCCGAAAGCACCTTCTTTATTATATCTGCTTCGACTACTGTTCCTTCGTCGGACATGAACCATTTTGACAAATCTATCCCATGGTCCTGGATCAGCCAGTCTGTCTGTACCGGGAACCATGCCATCATTTCTTCGATAATCTGGTTGGTAGCCTTGGCTTTGTCCGTTATTTTTGATGTTGCCAAAGCGGAACGTGATGCCAGCATTGATTCCTGCCATGTGTTTTTCCGCACGAAACAGGTGGTTTCCTGGGCTGCACACAAGGTGGCGGAGAGAAGAAACGTACAAAGACATAAAGACACAGGGATGAAAGCAATGGATGGACAAAATCTTTGGAAACCCGGGACGCTCTTTATATCTCTCTTATTCTTTAACTCTGTACCTTTATAACTTTGTAACTTCCTTCTTCTCTCTATCACTTGTCACCTTGCTGTTTTCTTACATTTCGACAGACACCGCGATGATCTTCTGTATTTTTTCTTCCGAATAGGCGCTTATTATATCATGGGTTCTGATCGTTTCCAGTAGAATGCGAGTCTTATATACGCAAGAATACTTGGACATATTCTGCATGACGCCGTGTTTCCCCTGCCAAGACTCAATTACATCACTAAGATCAACTTATCTGTAAATAAGGAATATAATCTTTGGAAGAGTGAAAACCATGTCTTATGCTAAAAAAAGTAGCGACAGGGACGCGCAGAGCAAACGAAGCGCTGAGGCGGGGTGATGGTCACTGTTGTTGCGACCCGAGAGGACCCCAGGTTCAAACAGAAGTTGTGGAACCCGCCTCTTATTATCTAGCGCTGTTCGCCCTTGCCCTGCCTTGAATCGGCCAGGCTGACGCGACCCTGTCGCCATGCCACACATATAACATGAAGTGTGCCAAGATAAGTTCTGCACGGAAAATTTGTAAAATAGCCCGTTTTTCTAAGTTTTCCTCGATGCAAAGTTTTTAGCGCTTTGGTCAGAGAAAAGCTAAAATGAGTACAAGAGTATACATCTTGGAGGTGTTGCTGTGCTTAATAGTAGTCACTGATAGAATAGGTAAGATATTAAATGTAGAATACCAGTAAGGCGAACAGGAGAGTAAATCATATTTATGGGTGGAAGAGGAAGCAGGTGACATTTCGCGCCCATGCTCCGCGATGAAGCTACGCAGAGATAAGCCGGTTCATCCGATCTGTAGCGGACGCTGTCATCAGCGTATTCTTTCAAATACCGTTTCTCCACCCCATTCGAGCCGAAGTTTCGGCTACCTGCGGTTTTCATTCCGCGCGGAAGCGGAAAAATGGAGAATCCACCAACATTTCAGAATTACACCCCAGCCTGGCTGTGTTTGCTGTTTGACGATGAAGCTTTTCTAGATTACAAATCAGGCTGTTTTTGTAAGGGAGTGACAGAGAAATGGACAGAAAATCGTCTAATCGTTATGTTGTATCGGTTCTCGTAGCTGACCGGGTTGGCATATTGAAGGATATTACCTCGGCGGTAACTGATATGGGTGCCAATATCGACGGTATCAGCCAGACTGTTGCATCAGGATACTTTACTGTAATCCTGACGGCGACATTCAAGAAATCTGTTTCAACGGAAGTAATCCATGGACAGATCATGCAGAATTTTTCAAGGGATGAGGCGGAGATTGTTGTCAGGCCGTATCAGGAAGATGCGGTAAAACGAGTGCCTGTACAGGGTAATCGTTATGCGGTGACTGTGACCGGCAAGGATAGGGCAGGGATATTAAAAATGGTTACTGCGTTTCTTGCCGGAAAAGAAATCAATATTGAGGATTGGTATGTGGAGTTTCAGGGGCGGAATGTGACCCACATTGGAGTGATTTCTGTGCCCAGGGTTCTGGATATTAAACAGACACAGGAAGAATTCCGGCAGTTGCTTGTTCCTCTAGGTCTTACCAGTTATATCCAGCATGAGAATATTTTCCGGGCAACTAATGAAATAGGACCTATAGAGTCGCTTCTGGATGAGAAAAGGTAAGAGGAGAATGTCCGAAAATCAGGATTCATCAGCCGGAATGGTGGAGAAAGAAAATATTCGGAATATAATAAAATGCTTACGAAAAGTGACATAATCTCGACGGTGCGAATGCTGCAGGAGGAGAATCTCGATGTCCGCACGGTGACGATGGGTATCAATCTTGTCGAATGTGCGGGGCGGGATATGAAATCTACTGCTGCATTGGTGTATAAAAAAATCAAACTGAAGGCCGGTAACCTTGTTAGGATCTGCGATGAGCTTTCCGCCCAGTATGGTCTGCCTGTGGTGAATAAACGTCTCGCTGTATCTCCCGCAAGTCTTCTTCTGGAAGGACATAGTCGTGTCGATGCGCTGACTCTCGCGAAAGCAATGGATAAGGCTGCTGCCGATGTTAAGGTTGATCTTATCGGCGGTTTCACTGCCTTGGTTCAGAAAGGCATGACTCCTGGCGAGAAAATACTGATAGAATCTCTTCCGGAGGTTTTAAGCCAGACGCATCGGGTATGTTCATCTGTGAATGTTGCCACTACAAAGGCGGGTATGAATGTTGATGCCATCCGCCTTATGGGGAAGACGATTCTTCGTATTGCACAAGCCACAAAGAACAAGAAAGGGTTTGGCGCAGCCAAGCTTGTTGTTTTTGCAAATATTCCGGAAGATAATCCTTTTATGGCCGGTGCTTTCCTGGGTGCCGGAGAGCCCGAGTGCGTAATAAACGTAGGTGTCAGCGGGCCGGGTGTTGTTAAACGTTCAATAGACAGGCTTATCAAGCAGAACCCCAATTGCTCGCTTGACGAAATTGCGGAAGAAGCAAAGCATACGGCGTTCAGAGTTACGCGCACCGGTGAATTGATCGGCCGCGATGTTGCGGAGCGGCTGGGTGTTCAGTTCGGCGTGGTTGATCTTTCCCTTGCCCCCACTCCCCGGGTTGGTGACAGCATCGGCGAAATTTACATTGCCATGGGCATAAAGAAACTCGGTGCGCCAGGTACAACTGCTGCCGTTGCCCTGTTGAATGACGCAGTGAAGAAGGGTGGCGCGTTTGCATCAAGTTCTGTCGGAGGAATGTCCGGCGCTTTTATTCCGGTTATGGAAGACCATGCACTTGCAAAGGCGGTTGCCGACGGCACTCTTACGTTGGAAAAACTCGAAGCGATGACGGCGGTCTGCTCTGTCGGGCTTGATATGATTCTTCTCCCGGGTAATACGACTGCTGAAACGATTTGCGGGATCATCATGGATGAAGCTGCCATTGGGATGATTAACCGCAAGACAACCGGAGTCCGTGTTATTCCTGTTCCTGGCAAGAAAGTTGGTGACAGGGTTGATTTTGGGGGGCTTTTCGGATCGGGAACAGTTACTAACGTCAACTGTCCTAACGGTTCTGCGGAGTTTGTCAATCGCGGTGGTCACATTCCTGCGCCTATACAGAGCTTGGGAAATTAGAAGAAGTATTCAGTAGTCAGAATAGGGAAATAGCCTTTTAAAACCGAGGAAATTTCAGGAGATTGGTCCTGTTCTGAATACTGAATTCCGTCTTGTGAATTCTTTTCTTAAAATATTTTGAACAAATGCCTGGCCACAGGCGTCTAATGGTTGGATCGAG
>MHBM01000071.1:70658-88406 GCA_001804885.1 Lentisphaerae bacterium RIFOXYA12_FULL_48_11 | reverse complement strand
CTGAATATTAAGGAGGAAAAAGATATCCTGAAGCGTTGCATAGGTGAATTCTGCACTTCGTACGAATCATCGACAGCTCTGCTGCAATCGCCATCTAACTACGGCACATGGCTTGGCAAACTCGAATTAAGAACATCAGACAATCACACACGGGAAGTGCTTGCCATAGCTTCCATGTGTGAAAAACAGCGGGATGGCAAAGCCAATTTAGTTGTCGCTCTCACGCCTCTTCCCATGGCGGTAAAATAAAGCTCTGCGGGCTGAATCCCGCAGTTTCTCGGCAGGAATACGCCGGCATAGTCCCGACTACAGGAACCAAAACAAATCAGAGGCTGCAGGTCGACATTCCATAGCTGTACACGCAACAGATGAAAACCTGCAACCTCTTTCAAATTCCTTCCACTTCACTCCGCCAATCTCCTTTCAGGATGACGAGATCAAAGCCGGCTGAATGCTGAATCACCGATGATTCCGGCATCTCAGCTCCTATCACAGGGTGTAATTCAGAAATGTGGGTAACTTCTCCATTTCTTTTTTTTCCGCGTCCACGCGGAATGGAGACTGCAGCTAGCCGAAACTTCGGCTCGGACGGGACGGAGAAACGGTATGCGAAAGAATGCGCTGACGACAGCGCACACTACAGGTGGAATTTGCTTGTAGAGTCGGCTGCCTGCCCGCCGAAGCTTCTCAGCAAAGGCTGGGTCCACAGCCGAAATAGCGAGTAAAAGATCCCGACTCTTCAGAGATCGGGACTGGCTTCTCCGCGAAATGCCACCTGCTTGCTCTTTTACCCACAAATATGATTTACCCCCCCCTATCACAGTGCATCTTGATTTCATGTTACATAAAGATTAATATTCCGAATACGAAGGTGTTGTGAACATTATGAACAAATACGAATATACTATTGGAAGAAATGTTGACATGCGGAAGGAGCAGGAAAAGACCCTGACTTCGCCTCCTGTTCATTCCAACTTCATTCTTAAGGCAATGTATCTCACGTTCGATATCCTCTACGGAAAGGAACTGAGCCTGCCTAAAGTTAAAGCCCTGGAAATCCTGGCACGTTATCCTTACTGGGCCTGGGAAAACGGAGGTTATCACTTCATATCCCGCCTTTTCAGTGCAACAGAAAAAGTACATGCCGATAAAATCACTGAACCGCTGAATTGGATAAGCATGGGGCGCGAAGCGCAGGACAACGAGCAGGACCATCTTTTTCTGATGGAACAGGTTATTCACCACAAAGGTATAAAACTTGGTTGGTTCAACAATTCTTTCCTGCCCGGGGTTATGGCCTTTAAATATCTGATGCTCACCAGGTTCATGTTCTGGATGAATCCCATCTGGTCATTCCAGATGAATGCGGCATTCGAATCACATGCCGAACATGAATACATGAAGCTTGCAGCCGCTCATCCGGAATGGGACAACGAGAAAGTTGATTACCTGAATTACAGGAACTATCCGCCACAGAAATCGCTCGGCGACCTGATCCGGCGTATAGCGCTCGATGAGCGCGATCACATGTATCACTCGATGGAGGAAGCCGAAAGGCTGGAAGGCTAGCCCTTACTTGAATCAAGCTGAATAAGCCCCTGTCGATATTTCATAGCGGTAAATCCTCCCGGCTATTTAGGCTCGCATAAACTTTTTCCATAATGCATCTTGTGGCGCAACAGGTTACATGAATTCAAATATCAAACAAAAAATACACGGCAGCATAATGGCAACAATGGGTTTCCTTTTGTCCCCGTTGTCCTGGTGGAACGATCTTTACGTGAATATCCCTATTGCGTACGGCCTGGCATGGCTTGCAGGTTTTATCACAGACAAAAAGTATTTCGGGGTATGGATGATATTCTTCTACTGGTTGTCCAACCTGGCAGGATTACTCCTTATACACAGGGGAATGACTGCTGTATTCAAGAGTAGAAACAACGAATCAGAACCCTTTAAAAGAAGCATTTTCAGGGATATATGGGTTTCGATAATTTATACAGGCGTGCTGGCTATTCTGGTCTACACAGGCATTCTTAAATACCCGCAAGATTATTTCAAATGAAGCTCTGCGGGCTGATATGTCCGGCATTATATCCTGCCATGCTGTGGCAAAGATGGATAAAGAGCCCATTCCAGCCAGGCTATTTCTTACCGCCTTTTGAAGGAGACGCAGCCTCGCCCTTCAGCCTGGCGAGTTCACTCATTAAGCTGGCGAACAGGCTTTCCATATCAACCTCTTCCCCTTTGCCTTTCTTGCTGGATGGCACCGCAACCTTCGCCTTGTCTGCTTCCGCCGCCTTGTCCGGGACAGCTGCCGGCTTCACTGCCGCCTCAAGAGCCTGTTTTCTTTCGGCAGCCGCTTCGGCCGACTGAAACGTACCGATCTGCGATATCACGCGAGGCTTGGGATTTCTCAACGGAAATGGCGGGATCGGAGCCGGCACTTCTACCTCTCGGCTCATTTCCTTGGTTCTAATGGTCTGCTTGACCGTTCTGCCCTTATGGCTCTTTCTCCACTCCTGGGCCACGCTTTGGTAGGCTTCCTTGATGAGCTTATTCTCAAGAGCAACGTCCTTGCGAAGTTCAGCGAGCTGGGAAGCGGTTAAAGACTGTATCACTGTTGTCCCGTCAAAATTAGAGACCCTGACAAGAGTGTATGTCTCCGGCGTTTGCGCAAGTACCGACGAAATAGACACCGCCAGCAATATCACCAACAGCTTAATCAATTGCTTCATAACATCACCTCATAAATTTCCGCTGATCGAACTCTGTTAATATGAAGTACCAATGTTAGAACGGCCTGGATAAAATGTCAAAACCGTCTTATTTCCTGCTTGTTATTTCGATAAGATGATATCCGAACTGTGTTTTAACCGGCCCGTGAACCTTGCCGACCTCATCACGAAATACTACCTGGTCAAACTCCTTAACCATCTGCCCCGGATTGAATTCACCAAGATCCCCGCCCTCCTGGCCGGAGGGGCATTCAGAATGCAGTTTTGCCATCTCGGCGAAACTGGCTCCATTCTCAATCTGCTTCTTGATTTCTTCACATTCTTCCTTTGAATTAACAAGTATATGCCTAGCGCTAGCCTTTGCCATGACTTACTCCTTCTTCTAACTATGCGTTATTTCTTCGCCAGATTTTCCAGAACTGCAAGGACTTCTTCATTGTGCCTTCCAACATCAACCTTTTCAAAAATATATGCAATCTTTCCGTCCGGCCTGATAATAAAAGTTTTGCGCTGGGAAAAAAGTCCACCAACCGCAAGCACACCATATGCTTTTGATATCTTCTTATCGGAATCGCTGAGAAGATCAAACTGAAAAGTGTATTTAGATTTGAATTTTTCCTGGTTCTCAACAGAATCAAGGCTCACCCCCAGTATTACCGCGCCGGCAGCTTTAATGGCGTCATATCCGTCCCTGAGAGAGCAGGACTCCTTGGTACAGCCAGGCGTATCGGCTTTTGGATAAAAATAAAGCACGATCCATTTACCCTTCAACTCGGACAGTTTAATAGTTCTGCTTCCTGTAGCCTTCGCGCTAAAATCAGGAGCTTCAGCACCCACGGAAAGCCCGGCTGCAATTACACTGCCGGCAAACAGAAAAGTGCACAGAAAAATAGCCCCAAAGGCCAACCAGACATGATTCATTATGCAACTCCTTCTTATGATATTGCGACAAATCGCCTTTTATTCACAAAAGACTTCTCATACTTCACGTCAAAAATCCAGATGTTATCCTTCCAAAACTAGAGCGGCCGGTAATGTGCTTCTTCATTGCGAAACATGGCGAAAATGTTAAAGTTTCATCTTTATTGAAATCATACAGTGCGGGGAAAAGGCATTTGCAAATAATTAAACGGGGTTTACTGGCCTAATATTAAAGAAAAGGAACATCATGATAACTATTAAAACGAGTATGGGCGAAATCAAGGCTGAGCTTTTCGAGACAGAGGCCCCGGAAACTGTTAAGAACTTCCTGCGTTACGTGGATTCGAAGCACTTTGATGGGACCATTTTCCACCGCGTTATCCCCGGCTTCATGATCCAGGGTGGCGGGTTTACATACGACTTCAAGCAGAAACCCACAAAATCCCCCGTGACAAACGAAGCAGCCAACGGTCTGAAAAATCAGCGCGGAACGCTGGCCATGGCCCGTACATCGGATGTCAACAGCGCCACGGCCCAGTTCTTCATCAACCTGGTTGACAACGGATTTCTTGATCACAAGGCAAAAACTCCACAAGGATTCGGCTATTGCGTATTCGGCAAGGTTACAGAAGGAATGGATGTAGTTGACAGGATTGCAGCCGTTGATACCGGAATCCGGGGTCATTTCGAGAATGTTCCTGAAGAAAACGTGATGATCAATTCGATTGAACAGACAGCCTGAAGTTTTTGCCGGGCGATCCAGGCAGAAAAAGTTCAGATTAGTTTTTCATGCAGCTTATGGCGTAATGCGTGGGGCAAACGCATATTTGCCCATTTCCAAATGATAATCGATAAGGACAGTCTTTTGTATTCTTGTCTTTTAGCAAGAGAACATTCTTGCCATCAATCTGGTCAACTTCGCACATCTTTTTCCGATAACATTTATCGGAATCCAGGCAGGAAAACTCATGGCGGCATTTTGTTGTATTTTTCAGGACTTGCTCTGGAACTTTGATCGACATATCTTTGCCTCCATTCCTCTTGTCCCGGCAACATATCGTTCAAGATTACTTTTTCCGCTGATTCGTGATAAAGATGGAGGGGTAGACAGAATTAATTAATCAGCCAATCCAGACAGAAGAATTGCCGTTCTGACTTTCAAAGCCTTGGCAAAGCGTACAAGCATATCGAGAGTAATATTCTGTTCTCCACGCTCCACGTTACCAACATAATTTCTGTGGCAATCAACCAATTCCGCCAGACTCTCCTGAGACAGACTCATATTCTGACGTCTGCGGCGGATAGATTCTCCCAGCTGCCTGCGATGAACAGGTCTTACACGTGAATTCATAAGTATTTAAAAATAATCATAAACAAAACATTTCTTCTACCCAGTAGAATGGTGTATTGCAGACCCATTGCCTGATTGACTTGCCCCAATTCCTTAAGTATCCTTATAAACGTATGTGGCCAATTAACACAGAGCAGAGGTACCTTTTATGAATGTCTTTTACCATTTAATTGTGAGAAACCACATAAATGTTCTTTTCCGGTTTTGCCTGTGCCTTGCTTTCTCCATGCCATTCCTGCCCGCAGTTGCAGAGGAAGCTCCGGTCAGGAACAGGGATGTTACCAAGCTTAGCCTTGAAGAGTTAATGAATATCCCTGTTTATGCGGCTTCAAAACGACCCCAGACCGTGAAGGAAGCCCCTTCTTTTATAACCATAATTACCCGGGAGGAAATAAAGAAATATGGTTATAGGACATTGTCTGATGCCCTGAAAAGCGTTCCCGGTTTTTATATTTCATCCGACCGGAACTATGACTACACAGGTCTTCGTGGATTCGCCCGCCCGGGTGATTACAACACGCGTATCCTCATGCTGCTAAACGGTATGCGGCTTAATGATAACGTATACGATGCCAGCTACACGGATCACACATTCCCTGTATCAATCGAACAGATTGAACGAGTTGAGGTAATCAGGGGTCCGGCATCCTCGCTTTACGGCACCAGCGCTTTGTTTGCTGTCATTAATATTATTACAGCAGACCCCGCAAAGTCAAAAGGAGGTCAGGTCTCGGCGGAAACTGGAAGCTTCGGAGCAACAAAAGGTAATATCAGTTACAGTTATCTTTTTGACAACGGGGCAGCAATGCAAATTGCCGGAACGCTTTTCAACAGTCCAGGCCAGGAACTCTATTTCAGGGAATTTGACAGTCCCCAGACCAACAATGGCCAAACATCCAGAAAGTGCGATGAGGAAGCGATGGGGAACCTGTTTATGATGCTCAATTATAAGGACCTTTCTCTACAGGCAGGAATGGCCTCCAGGGAAAAACATTTACCTACAGGCGTCTGGGGAACCGTCTTCAATGACCCACGGGTTAAAACAAGAGACGTATTGTCATATGTAGATACAAAACTGGAACATTCTTTTTCAAAAAACATCAGCGCAATGGGTCGCATCTCTTACATGGACTATGGATATGACGGCTGGTATATCTATGAACAGGATCCCATAAATCTGCCCGGCAGTGTTTATGGTAACAAGGACATTGTTTGCGGCGAATGGTGGGTAGGTGAAGCAAAAGTAACCTCTGAATCAATAGAAAGAAACAAGATAACGGTTGGAACCGAATACAGGCTGAATACCAGACAACTTCAGCAGAATATCGACGATAATTCAGACTCGTATACTCTCAACGACGACAGACACTCATCAATATGGGCACTATTCGCCGAAGATGAGATCCGGCTGCATTCCAGCCTGATTCTTAATATCGGAGCCAGATACGACCACTACGAAACTTTTGGCGGGAAAACGCACCCTCGGGCAGCATTAATCTACCAGCCGTTATCAGACACCACCATTAAAATGATTTACGGCTCGGCATTCCGCGCGCCAAATTCCTATGAATTGTATTACACAGACCAGATATCACAAAAAGGAAACCCCACCCTTGAACCCGAGAAAATCAAAACCTACGAATTAGTTCTCGAGCAAAATCTCGGGGGTAAAACAAAGGCCATTATATCAGGTTACCACTACAACATCAGGGACCTCGTAGATCAGCAGATAGATCCTTCTGATGGGTTGATTCTTTTCAACAACATATCATCAGCAACTGCAAACGGCGTGGATCTCGCCCTGCAGGGACGGACCCAGAACGCAATTGACTGGAAAACAAGCTACTCCATTAACGACACCGAGGACGATGACACCAATGAAGAGCTCAGCAACTCGCCAAGGCACATCGTCAAGGCAAACCTCGCATCTCCCCTGTTTTCGCCGAAGCTGATAGGAAGCCTGGAAACACAATACATGAGCTGCAGGAGAACACTGGCCGGCGCACACTCGGAAGATGTCTTCCTCGTAAATACAACAATTCTTTCAAGACATCTGGCCTGCTTTGAATTGTCACTGAGTGTCTATAATATTTTTGATTACAAGTACGGAGACCCAGGGGCTGCGGAACATCCTGAAGATCTTATCATGCAGGATGGAAGGACCTTCAGGGTAAAGGCAACTTACACGTTCTAAGGTTTTTATATGTTGCGTAAGGTTTATTTAACAATAGCACTTCTGATGTGCAGCCTGATCATCGGTACAGGGTCAGGTAACTGCGCCGGCGAACAGGTGAATTCTTTTGAATACGAGGTGAAATCGGCCTGTATTCTCAACTTCTTCAAATTTATTCATATCGCGCCCGCAGAGACAAACGATAAATCACAGACCATTAATATTGCCCTCGTTGGAGATAGTCCTGCAATTGAAGTTATTCAAAAAACCCTGCAGAACAAAACAGCAGACAATAAACACATAATATTAAACAGGTATCCTGACGTGGGACACCTCCTTAAAGACAACCGAGTACACCACGCTGTTTATTTCGTTGCGCCATGGAACGAAAATATTACCGAAGCCCTCCCTTCCCTGCGCAATGTCGCCAGGCTCACAATCAGCGAGAGTCCAGACTTCTGCCAGAAAGGTGGAATGATTAATTTCAGAATTGATAATGGAAAAGTCCGTTTCGACATTAATCCGGCTGCCGCCAAACAGGCAAATATTAAAATCAGCTCCCAGCTGCTGAAACTTGCCCATATAATCGAACAGCCTTCTGTTACCGCGGAAACTCCGAAACAAGATCAGAAGAAACAGTAAACTTATGTCCTGGAAAAATCCGACATTCAAAGCAAAGGTAGTAACAATCATCCTGATGACGTGCGGCACATCACTGATTGTTGCATGCGGCATTTTCTTCGCCTATGAGAAAATCTCCTATAAAAGAACCATGATGGAAAAATTAACTTCCATCTCGCAAATTATCGGGGCAAACATTTCATCTGCCATTGTATTCGAAGACAGGGAAGATGCCCAGGCCACGCTTGCAGCCCTTTCTTCGGAAAAGAGCGTTATCGAATGCATCATCCTGGACCGACACGGCAATGAATTTGCAAGGTACCCGCATTCCCGGACAGAGGCGCACGCCGGCCAGGAACAAAGAGGAGACGTCTATATACCCGAGGCTCATCAGGATCTCATGTCAATAGACAGTGACATCATGCTCAAAAATGAAGTTGTAGGCAGGGTTCATATCTGTTCTGACATGCATCTTCTTAACGTCAGGCTCCGGCAGTACGCAACAATAACCTTTGTAATTATTGTTGGATCGTTCCTGGCTGCCTCGCTGCTGGCTCTCCGACTGCACCGGGTGATCTCCGATCCTGTATCCAGGTTGATCGGTGCTGCCCACCACATCTCCAGCAATAAGGATTATTCAATACGAGTCCCTGTACCAAATGCCGGCCCCGGCGATGAGGTAGGCACATTAGTTGCAACCTTCAACCAAATGCTCGAAAATATTCAGGAACGCGACAAATTCCTCCAGGCAGCAAGAGACAACCTGGAAATGAAAGTCCAGGAACGCACCATGGAATTGCGCGACGAAATGAATGAACGTATCAAGGCTCAACAGAAAGTTGAAGCCGAGAAAGAAAAAGCGAAACAATACCTGGACATCATGGGCGGCATACTTGTTGCCCTTGATTCCAGGGGAATAATAATACTTATAAACAGGAAAGGCTGCGAGCTGCTCGAACGAAATGAAAAAAGTCTTATCGGTAAGGAATGGTTTGACCTGGCTATCCCGGAAAAACAGCGCAAAGAAGTCAGTTCAGTTTTTCACAAGACTATGACCGGAGATATAACGTCAACGGAATATTTCGAAAATGCGGTCATTACCAGAACCGGCCGCGAGCTGTTAATAGCCTGGAATAACACCCTGATCAGGGATGCTGCTGGAAACATCATTGGCACCCTCAGCGCCGGAACGGATATTACAGAACGCAGGCAGGCGGAAGAATCACTGCGCGACACAAACGTCAAGCTTGGCAAAGCCCTGGGACAACTGAAACACGCACAGGAACAGGTTATTCAGAGCGAAAGACTTAAAGCTCTTGGCGAAATGGCCAGCGGAATAGCGCATGACTTCAATAACGCCCTGATGCCCATAACCGGATACACAAATTTCATTCTTCACAATCCGGATGTGCTTAGTGACAAAGAAGATACACTGTCAATGATCAAGGATGTGAACCTGGCAGCAAAAGATGCCATGGAAGTAGTGCGGCGACTCCGTGAATTCTACAAGCCTTCACTGGAATCTGAAAGAGAAACGCTGAGCCTCAACGCAATTCTTGAATCAGCGATCGCAATGACGCGGCCAAAATGGAAAGACACCTTGGGAAGCAAAGGTATCCCCGTTGAAATTAAAACCCAGCTCCAGGACATTCCACCGGTAATGGTAAATGAAACCAAGATGCGGGAAGTAATGGTTAATCTGATTCTGAATGCCGTGGATGCCATGCCAAAAGGAGGCACAACCACCGTAAGCACACGCAAGGAAGGTAATTGGGTAGTTGCAGAAATACGCGATACCGGTACAGGAATGGATCAGCACGTACTTCAGAGATGTTTTGACCCATTCTTCACGACAAAAGGAGGCAAAGGGACAGGACTGGGGCTTTCGATTGTTCACGGTATCATTCGTCAACATGACGGATGGATTGATATAGCCTCGGCGCCCGGCAAAGGTACAACTGTGAAAGTCCGTCTGCCGGAAGCAACACAGCAGCAGACAGTTTCCACCACTCCTGCAGATGTTTCAGTAAATCTGCCGGCAAAGAAAGTTCATATACTTATTGTTGATGATGAAAAAACCAATGTGAAAATGATTGAAAAGTTCCTTAGAAATGAAGGGATAACCATCAATAGTGCATATGATGGGGTTGAAGGCCTTAAGCTGTTTAAAAGTGAACCTTTTGATCTGGTTATAACAGACCGCTCCATGCCTAATATGAACGGTGATATATTTGTTGCCGAAATAAGAGCCATTAATAACAAGATTCCTATAATCATGCTGACCGGATTTGCCGACCTGATGGAAGTGAGTAATGACATGCCTCCAGGGGTAACACAGGTAATGAGAAAACCTATCACCAGAAACGGCCTGAACAAGGCAATAGCTGAAGTATTATCAGCAACCTGAATTATATTCCGCCGAACAGCCTCAGAATGATGCATTGACCAGCGGAAGTGCGGAGAAGGAAAGGTCTTTCGTAATAATATTCAATAGTCCGATCTGAACGCCATTCAACTGATGCGCCTTGTTGACAAGGCCGAACTGCAGGCCTCTCATTTGATTGGCGCGGTTATACAACCCGGCAAGCTGAACACCTTCAACATTCCAGCCAAGATTAACCAACCCCGCAACCTGAAGGCCGGCCATCGTATCCACAAAATTCCCAACCCCGGCAAGTTCAATGCCTTTCATGTTATCGGCCATATTACCGAAACCGCAAACCTGGATTCCACGCATCACCACGCTGGCATTAGCCACCCCGCTCAACTGCAAACCACGCCATGTACTGGATTCCAGAACGGACGCATCCGAGAAAATATTCAGGAAACCGGCCACTTCAATTCCGCCGAAGCCGCCACCCGTCAGGTTGCAGATACCAGCCAGGTAAATTCCTGCTGCTTCGCCTGAAGAATTAAGAAGACCGCTGAGGCCGATCCCTGCAAAACTCTTCTTAACATCACTGCACAACCCCACATCTATACCGCTTACATTCCTGTTGCAGCCATATAACAGATTCAGCCTTAACCCTATGACATCTGCTTCATCGGAAAATAACTGAACAGGATCCAGCAGCGAAACCTGTAGAGGCACGGTTTGTACAGCCTGTCCGCGACACAACACCGTTGACAATAAGCAAATCACGAGTCCCGCAAGAATTTTCTTCATAAGGCCCCCCGCTTAACGCACACGAAAATCATTAATATATCAAACAACTTCAGCAATATATAACGTGAAAGCCGAATGTCCAAGACAGAATTTTTATTATGATATCCGGCCACATCCAACAACAACAGAATGTTACTGTATAATAAGAGGCTTTACAGGGCGGCGACCTTCAACAAGATTCATTAATTCTATCTTCTCCTTGGGGTCCATCTTGGAGATTTCTACAGCAACAGCAAGTTCAGCCATATCAATCTGCGGAGCCGCCATCTGTTTTCTCAGAAGAGACTCCAGCTCGCGGTCATTGGTCTGCCGCACCTTTCCATAAACGTATCCTGCAACAGACCTCTCTTTTGCATACCCGGAGGGAAGATCATAAATCCAGTCTATTGGCCTGTTGATATCACGCTGCGCCTGCTGGGCGGCAACATTGCTTAAGGCCCCCGCCTTCACGTAATCATCCTCTATCAGGTTGGCCCACTTGAACACCGCGTCATAATCAGACTCAGTCCGTCTTGCTGCAAGTTGTCTTGCGCACTCAAAAGCCGCCTGTTTGTCAGGTATTTGAGACATCCATTCAGCAGCCTCGGTAACGGAGCCCTCATCAATCAGGCGTCCGACGTTTCTCGTCGACAACCATGGCTTGCCTGCAAGCCACTTTTCCCTGTCAAACATAGCGGCAGCCGCCTCCGGGTCAGTGTCAAACAAACGCATTGTCATGAATTCAACAATCCGCTCATAGGACTGATTACTGCGGCCCCCGTCTGCGCCTGAAACAGACGGCAACACAGTGGTTTCATTCAATGCCTTCACCGCTGCCATTGCGGCATCAAGATCCTTTTCCGCCCATTTGGCTGCTATCATGGGGAGATAAAATCCACGTCGGGTAAAAGCATCTTTCACCGACTCATCAGGATTCAATACATATGCCCAGGCAGATTTCGGATCAACATTAGACCAGCCGTCAAGAACCGACATGACCGCCGTTTCGAACATCCTGCCCAGTTCGGGATTCTTGAATTTCAGGGCCTCACTCATTGCGGCGCCTGGATCCTTCCCGCCCCAGACCGAGAAGACAGCTTCAACACCGTACCTCGTATAATCAGGCGGTAGCTTTTCAATATATGCAAGCGCAGCGTTGAGATCCGTCCCTGCCCACGTCTTCATGACTGTCCCCAGACCGGCCCTGCGAAACTGGCCCGGAAGATCAACAGCCATTGTAATGGCATTACCCAGATCTAATTGAGCAGAGACCTCAAAGAAACCCTGGCATACAAGGTTGATATCATCACGGCCAAAACCAAACCAACCCCACCGCCCGCCACGGTCTGAGGCAAATGATTTTATAAATGCCAACCCCCGAGCAGGATCAGTTCTGGCCAGTTCTCTGCCAAATTCCAGAAGAGCTGTCCGCCTGTCGGCGGCTTTATTTATCGCGCGCAGATTCTTGTATTTCAACCGATAACCGGCCATAACAGGATCATTTGTCGTCTGATTTGACCCTTCCGAAACCCTCGTTCCTGGCACAGCCCCGCGCCGCCTTTCGTCCTGATTATCAATCGGAAAACCATCACCCGGATCATAGCTCTCCCCTCTGTAATCCTTTGATATGGAAGGCTTCTGAGATTTCTTATTTGATGATTGTTTAGTCTGCTTACTGTAGGACGAAGGAAAAAAGCTGAACAACAACAGCATCCCGCCGATAAATAAGACCGTAATAAAAACAACAGTTTTCCCGGAAATCTCAAAACTGGATTTATTCACAGTACCATCCTGAATCGGCATCGCCTGAGCATTGAACATGCAAAACATCGCTCAGGCATGCTTATTCTACTTGGTTAGTTGCGCGGAACTGGTTACACCAAGAGATTCATAAATACCGCGGGTAGCGCGTGCCTTGTTAAAAGTATAGAAGTGAACGCCCTTGACATCAGCATCTATCAGGTCCCTGACCTGTTCCGTAGCCCATTGTATTCCCACCTTCTCGACATACTCATCGGAACTTGCACGGGCTATTGCTTTCATTAAACGTGCCGGATATCTGACGCAGAGTGTTTTCTCAGCAAGGCGCATCATACCTTTCCTGGACGTTACCGGCATTATACCGGCAAGAACCGGAACATGTATCCCGGCAATATCACACCGCTCGCAGAAATCAAAAAAGTCACGGTTATCATAAAAAAGCTGAGTACAGATATAATCAGCCCCTTCATCCACCTTCATCTTAAGATAATCCAATTCCTTGAGCCTGTTAGGAGTCTCCGGATGTCCTTCCGGATAACCTGCCACACCAATACCCATTTTGGGGAAGTGTTTCTTAATATAAGCAACGAGCTGAGCAGCATGCGAGAAACCATTCTCCGGCTTTATAAAGCTCTTCTGACCTTCAGGAGGATCACCCCTTAACGCCATTATATTCTCAATACCGCTGCCCTGATATTTCTCTAATATCTTGTAAATTTCATCTTTACCTGAACCAACACAGGTAAGGTGAGAAACCACCGTAAGGTTTGTTTCCCTGTTGATTCTCACAACCAGGTCATGCGTCAGCTCACGTGTGGAACCCAGCGCACCGTACGTCACACTCACGTAGGCAGGATTCAACGGAATCAGGTCATTAATCGACTGAAAGAGCTGGGTTGACGCCTCCGTGTCACGGGGAGGGAAGAACTCAAAGCTGAAACAACGGTTATTTCTCGACAAAATATTTCTAATTTGCATTTGCTGATGTTCTTACCTTTTTCCGGGAAGCTAGTCTAGAAAGAATTACAAAAGACACCTTGTTCCTGCAAAACTTAAACTTCGGAATAGGTTTTGTCCGGATAACAGGATATCTATCGTAATAAACTGGTGAAGGACTCAGGCATTCATACCGGCAGGCATGGCAAAATGAACATTCTCATCAACAACCCTGCATTCCTCGATGTGAACAAATCCAAGCTTTGCCAGGCAGGCTAACGCATCCCTGACAAAATACTCCGGCGTGGATGCCCCGGCTGTGAGGCCCACAACTCTGACTTGATCAAGAGGGACTGCATGAATCTGTTCAATTTCACTAACAAGGAATGCCTTACATCCCGCAACGCCGGCAACTTCAACAAGTCTGTTGGAATTCGAACTGTTCTGCGCACCAAGCACGATAAATATATCAGCCTTCTCCGCCACGGAGCGTACAGCCAATTGTCGATTCTGGGTTGCATAGCAGATGTCACTTCCGGCTGGTGTTTTGAGCTGTGGAAAACGCTTGCGCAGCAGGTCAATGATGTTCCTGGTCTCATCTACGCTGAGAGTGGTCTGCGTCATTACAGCAACTTTGGTCGGATCTTTGACGTCAACATTCTCTGCCCCGGTCTTATCTTCTATAACCACCACAGAATCCGGAGCTTCCCCGGCAACTCCGATTATCTCATCGTGATTTCTGTGACCTACCAGCAGAATAGTATAACCTTCAGAAGCATAGCGGCAAACCTCTGAATGCACCTTGTTAACAAACGGACAGGTGGCATCGATAATTTTTAATTTATGACTGCCTGCTGTCTTCCTGATTTCAGGTGCAACCCCATGCGCGCTGAACAATACAACAGCCCCCTCCGGTACGTCGTTGATATCTTTCACAAAAATTATGCCGCGCGAAGAAAGGTCCCGGACAACCTGCCTGTTGTGGACAATCTCTCTGAGGCAGTATACAGGGCCCCGCGCCCCTTTCAGCATGCATTCTGCGATCCTGACTGCACGCTCAACACCGGCACAGAAACCGTGCGGGCAGGCAAGAATAACCTTCCCGGCAACATCTCCAACAGGTTGTTTGTTCATTCTGTACTATACCTCTTGCGTAGGATTGTAATAGTATTGTCATCAGTAAATGAAGCACAAAAGGGACCGGCAATGTGGCGCAGGTTGTTTATAAGGCTTAATAACCGTATTACCGCTTTGAGAAAAGTCCGTGTTCCAGCAGGGAATATACTCCTTATTTTGCCCCACTGCCTGCATAACAGTTCCTGCCGGCAGGATGTGCTGAGAAGTCTCGATGAATGTAAACTCTGCGGTCAATGCAGTCTTGCCGGAATTGTCAGAACGCGAAATGATTTTGGAGTGATAACCTCTATCGCAGGCGGAGGAAGCCAGGCGGTAATTCAAACCAGACGCGAAGATGTCAAGGCCGTGGTTGCCGTAGCCTGCGAAAAGGAACTATTCCAGGGCATTCTGGAGGCCTTCCCGAAACCTGTCATTGCAATATTAAATGAAACGCCGGAAGGCCCATGCCGGAATACAAATGTGGATATCAACAAGGTTATCTCGGCAATCCAATCTTTGCTGGACTGCTCTAGACCCTGGCCGGGGCATTAGCAGCTGTCCGCCTGCTCTTTGCCGCCATGTAATGGGAAGTGTACCGGTAATCAGAATTTATCCAGCCGGCACGTAATGCATCGAGAAAATATGGGGCCCACAACCAGTCCCCGTTCGGAAGCCTTACATCAGTATTGCGCCCACTCCAGGCACAGATTCCACGATTATTCATTACCACGGTTTCATGTCTGACTAGTTCAGGACGGATTTTCCCGCAGGCAGGATTTTCGCACCGGGCATAACCGATAGAAAAGCGCTCACCACAGTAAGCACATTCTCTTACAAGAGTGAATTCATAACTCTTGGGCATGACAAAAGGAATTATCCAGCATCAAAAAAAAAGAATCCAGAAGAATATAAATAAAAATATTTAAACGATGAATTCAGGCCGCTTTATCAATGAAAAATGATGATTTGTTTTTTCTTATTTCCCGGGTTGAATCTGCAACAAGATGTGATAGAGTGCCGCAATTGTAAGACAGAAAACAAAAGGTAACTTTCACAGCAGTAGATTGTTGGGTGAACTGGAACTTCTTCGGCAGTCGTTAATATTACAAACGGGCACAAACACACGGAGCAACCATGAAAAATTCAATTCTTGCGGTACTAACAGCCTTGTTTACCATGACCATTATCGGCATATGCGCGGAACAGCATAAAATCCTCGTCGGAGTATGCAACAGTCCCAAGAATGCCAAGGAAGCCGGCTTTGATTATGTCGAGATGGGCGCTTCGAGCATAGCAAAAATGTCCGATGCAGACTTTGAAAAACTCCTGCAGACAGTAAAAGAAACCGGTATACCGGTAAGAACATGCAATGGGTTCCTGCCCGGCACAATCAAGGTAACCGGACCGGTAATTAACAAAACTGAACAGGAAGAATATGTAAAGAAATGTTTTGACCGGTTGAATAAACTCGGGGTTAAGTTTCTCGTGTTTGGCAGCGGCGGCGCACGGGCTCTGCCTGAGAATTTCCCACGCGAGAAAGGCTTCGAGCAGATAGTTGATTTCTGCAAGAGAATAGGACCTCTTGCGAGGGAAAAAGACATCATGATTGTAATTGAGCCGCTTAACAGCAAGGAATGTAACTTCGTCAACAGCGGCAAGGAAGGTCTTGATATTATTGAAGCAGTCAAGGATCCCAACATCGAACTGCTCCTGGACCTTTATCACATGGCAAAAGACAATGAATCTCCCGACATCGTCCTGAAAGCAGGAGCCCATGTTAAACATGTCCACATTGCAAACCCTAACGGCCGCAAATACCCTCTGGCGGCAGACGAATACGACTATAAGACTTTTTTCGATAACCTGAAGAAAATAGGTTATACAGGCGGAGTAAGCGTTGAAGGTGGCACCAAGGATTTCAAGAACGATGGGCCAAAAGCAGCCGCATTCCTTAAGGAACAGTTGCAGAAATAGGAATCCGGCCCGACTGATAACCGGGCAGGATGGACAGAACGGGATTATTTCTTTGTAAGCCTGTAGACGCCGTCCCATTCCTGGTCTTGCGGTACCGGTGGATTCGACCGGTATTCCTCGCAGCGGCTGATCAGCAACCTGGACGGCGTAGTTTTTGCATTCTTGAAGCGTTCCAGCGTTTCGGCTTTCCTGAAACACTCGATGGCAATGTCCCAGCTCCGCTCGAAATAGTAACGCATGCCTTCATTGTAAACCTCGATCAGGGCCCGCTCCTCATCTGATATCACCGGTTTCATTTCAATAAGTTCGTAGATGTTGACAGGCTGGGATCTGCCGACAACCGTAACCCGGTCAACAAGTCTTGCAGCAATAAAGTCTTCTACTTTCCCCTGGTTGCCGTTCTCGTCCAATGCATCGCTCTTCATGGTTGTTTCACTGGCGAGTATATATATCCCATATTGCTTGGCCGCTGCCTCAAGCCGGGCTGCAAGGTTAACTGCATCACCCATCATCGTGTAATTCATGCGAAGATGGCTTCCCATGTTGCCTACGACAATGTCACCGGTATTCACGCCGATTCTCATCCTGATGTCGTGAACCACCTTCGGCCACTTTTCGCCCGGCACCCATTCGCCGGGCGGCACTTTCTTGACATTCCGTTCAGGCCCTCCTTCGGCCATTTTCTCACCTGCCCACTTCCGGCGTAACATGCCCAGGTTCGCCTGCATCTTGAGGGCAGTCCGGCACGCACGCATGGCATGGTCGGGCAGCTCCGTCGGAGCGCCGAAAAAGGCCACAATCGCATCGCCTATATACTTGTCCAGAGTTCCCTTGTCCGCCGTGAGCACCCCGGTCATTGATGACAGGTATTCATTGAGAAGCTCCAGGAGATGAGGAGGAGAAAGCTTTTCTGAGAAAGTTGAGAAGCCCACTATATCCGTAAAATAGGCGGTCGCCCGCTTGCTTTCTCCGCCCAGGGCCGGCATTGCTCGATTCTTGTACATATCATCAA
>MHBM01000071.1:27032-70637 GCA_001804885.1 Lentisphaerae bacterium RIFOXYA12_FULL_48_11 | reverse complement strand
TTCCAAACGTTCTACGCAGGAACCGGCGATCACGTTCCTCCGTAAAAAGTTTGAACATTAATACACTGACAAAAGTCGACAAGTTACCGGCAACCAGCGGCGAAGCGCTTAGCACCATATTTAATTCTTCGAACGCATACCTGGTAAAAGCAAAAACCCCGCCTACGGTCATCGCCATGATAATCCAGGAAAACCTCACATTTATGAGCGCATATGCCAGTCCGCCAACCAAACACAGAACCAGGAGCATAATCGCATCCAGGCGTGGCACATCCGATGTTTTCTTTAAAAGATTGCCGGTTGCCAGCGTGTTAAAAGAATTCACTATCACTTGTATGCCGAACATCGCGCGGAAAGGTGTCTGCTGGATATCACCTATTCCCAGGGATGTTCCACCGGCAAAGACAAATTTACCGAGATATTTCGAGAACTCCTCGCGATAGAAGTCATGCAACGCATCTACCGCCTGCCGCTCCGTCAGGTAATATTTAGAATCCTGCTTCATCGTGGCGGCAAATTCAGGATATTTCTCGTAGAGAGCCCCCAGCATTCCCGGTTGCGGCTCATTTCGTACAAAGAATTCGTTATAAAGGAAATATCTGCATTCAGCTGGCCGTTCATTTAAATACGCCAGCAGTACCTCTGGGTCCTCCATTTTATTCCGGAGATGAAAGAACGCCTGTTTCTGGATTTCTGCCGCTTTGCTCTGGCAATAGCCCAGGAACCAAGCCTCAAGTCCCGCAATGTCATATTCGTTGGTATCAATCTTGCCCTGTTTGTTCAGGTCGGGAATGTCAGGAATAGGCGGGGACAAATACATCCGGGAATAACTTTCTGTCTGAACCCGGCTGAACATCTTGCGTTCGCCGGTATTAACGTCATCGTAATAATTACCCTCTGTACCACCATAATTTATGTAAAAACAGCCGCGCCCGGCTGTAGGGATTTCAACATCAGTCCGCTTGTACCAGACCACGTTGACTTTATCGGCTTTGATGCTTCTTGCAGCCCCCACAACCTCCCAGCCATCGAGTATTTCCACCTTGCCTTCACCGGTACGGACGGCATGAATCACAAACGGGATAGAACCATTTGAGATCAAACCTGTCCCGCTACTGCTTGTAAGCAGGCGGCCAAGATTTGCATTGTAGGAATAATCAGCAGGTGGCGCCAGCCTCGCCACTTGCCCCGTCAAATCGTTGAAGCTGTACAGGCTGACCTGGGTACGTGAAGTCCGAGAATCAATCTCCGGCACGCTGGCGCCGCTGAGCACAATCTTGTCAGCCAGGTACTGCACTGATCCTTTTCCAACATAATAATAATCCCTTATCAGCTGAAGAACAGCCGAAGGCAGGTACCACGTTGTTCCATCTTCTTTCACGTATACGTAGTACAAAGGCCAGCTGCGGATCTTGCCGTCCATATCCTGCGGCACATTGATGGCGGCCGGAGTGGAATTCATAATGTAGTCTGTCAGAATCGGCTCAAGCGAGCCAAAGACAAGCGCATTTTCAACGTTTGTGGTCTGGACTGCATTCTTCAGAACCTCCTTCTCGTTTAACGCTATCCGCTCCAGGTATTCCGGTGGAAGATCCTGCCTTGGACGATCTATGAGCTGGACATCGAGATAGACATTTGGATGCTGAGACAGCACGCCGGTAATTGCGGAATCCATATCACTGAACAGCGAGGCTATCTTCGTCTTGATCTGGTCATCCACGTCCAGGAAGTTCATGAGATATTCCGGGGGCTGTTCAGGATTTATAAACAGGAGATCCACCATCACCCGGCGCGGCGAGAACTTCTCAAGCTTACCAAGCACATCGGCATGCACATAACGCTTCCACGGCCACCTGCCTATCACAGCCTGTGAGTCCTCGTCGAAAGCAAGCAGACATGACCTGTCGGAAACATGACGGTTTATTTCATCCATCCCTGGTTCGCGCATCCGGAACAGGTTGTCACCGACAACGTTTTCAATGGCAGAAAAGAATTGTGTGCGTTTTGAAACCTCCAGAATAACAAAGAAAATAACCAACGCGGCCAGAACACCAAACAGCGTTGTTCCGGTCTTACCCCTGAACAACCTGCCGAAATTATATCTTTGGTTTTCTGATGCCATGCGAAAAAGAGAGTAACACGACAGGCAACTTATGAAAAGCCGCTAAATTGAAGGAATTGCATGTGAAAGATTTCGTCGGAGATAGCGGAATGGACCGGATAGACGGTATGTAAAAGAATACGCTGATGACAGCGTACGCTACAGAGATGTAGTGCGGCACTGTGTGCCGCAACCGCCGCACACCAGTCTCCGTCTAAAGACTTCCGCCTTCGCTAAAGCTACGGCGTGACAAGACGCCGTGGCAAGCAGTGCGGCGCTACAGTTCTGCACGGCCTCTGTTTCATGTCAGTGTCGTGATGGAGGCGGGCCGGTTAACAGATAGACCACTACACCACGGAAAGCGTAAAATGTGAAAAAAAAGATGAGCAGAAGAGACAAAGGAAATAAGAGACAGTGGAAAGAGAAGTCAGGAACCAGAGGTATGTTGTCCCGTGCGTGGCGTCCGTCTGCGGAATGCTGTCAGTTTCGCATATTCGCCGGCGGCAGCCAGAATAATTGTCCAGGAAAGAATGATTGCCACATTCCTGAACGGAAGGTCTATAGCGCTGTGCAGACAAGTCATAAGAATACCCAGCATGGGAAATAAAATCAAAGGATGGTTCCACATCGGATAGCGCAGGATCGGCCATAGCAGGACAGCAACGGCAAGAAGAATCAAACCCAGACCTACGACCCCGAACTCTGCCAGGTACTGCATGAAATCGTTATGAACATTTGCCCGGCCTGCCTCCTTGAGAAGAACCCAGGCCTTATCCGGCATGTAAGTCCCTACCAAATGCCTGTATCCCCATCCTCCGACCCCGAACCACTTGTTGTCGTTCCAGATCTGTTTGGCGGTAACAACCTGCCACCATCGCGTGGTAAAATCTTTTGCCAATTCCTTGCTGTCCGCCATACCTGCCAATTCCCTGGCAACCTTTTCCCTTGCCGTACCCGACACGGCATAGAACGTCAGGCAGGAGAATATGACAACACCCACAATAAGGTTAAGCCGCATTACGGGAGGAAACCTCCTGAATACAATCACGCAGGCATACACCACACCAATAGCCATAACCGCCCAGACAAAAATCGTTGAAGCCGCCACAAGTGACAGGTGCACCGATATAAGGGCAAACAGACTGGCAGCTGAAAACACTCCCAGCCACATCAATCGCCGCCGGGCAGTCTTGTCAAATAACAGGTATCTCAGAAGGAATCCGACAGAGAGGCAGAACATGATAAGGAAAAATTCACCTGAATGATTCTGGTATGAGAATGAAGCATAGAAATGTGTCTTTTGCGGCCATGTCCACAGAACATTTCTTGTTCCAGACAGGAATTGTATCACCCCGAACAAGCCCAACAAGCCGGCATTGATGATACAAACGCTCAGCAATGTTCTTATGCCCGATCTTGTTGAAAGACCATGCCTTATGCAAAGGGCAGCCGTAAATGCGGGCAAAAACCATACAAACATTTCTGCCGCCTCTTTCTTACGTATCGACGAAGGTAGAAAAGGAATTACAGGCTCTGAAAAACTCCACGAGGAATCAATCTGGTTAAAATAAATAAAGCGACCGCCATTGTACCACTGCAGGGCAAGGAAGACAAAGAACAGACCCGCAATGGCAAACAATGGATCCTTCAGCAACCCGGATAATGAGTGCCGGACTCCTGACACAACAGCCTGATCATTTCTCGCAGCACTGCGCCCTGCAGTTAACTGCAAAAAGAGAAGAACGAGACAAAAAAACGACAACCAGATGATTGGCGGCTGGTATCCATGAGAACTGCCGCCCCTCATCCATGTTGTATAGACAACCAGAAGCGATAAAAGGATAAGCATCATAGGGAAAGCCAGTTATAAGTTATCAGTTAATAGTGTATAGCGAACACCATTAACTCGCATCCAGTATCCTGCAACTAGAAACCATTAACCAATAACTAATAACCCTCAGTACGAACACAACGCCCCAATCGTCACCTGGGTCTGGTCATAATCATTCGAATCCAGCGTCGAATTCTTATCCTCATACTTACCTTCCAGATAGATCTTGAGATACTTGGAAGGCGCATTGTAAGTCAGGCGGACAGTACCAGTCAGTGTATCATCCTGCTTTGTCATTGATTCGCCACTTACCACAACATCATTCAAATAATCGTTCCTTGCATAAGCGCCACTGCCCATCAAAGAGAAACTCTCCACAAAAGCCCATTTCGCACCTAAAGTGGCCCTTGTTGTAAGGTTATAGTTGTTTTCGTCAAGTACGCTGGGTTCGAAACCATTCCTCGCGTTCATGAATACGTTGACCTTTTCAGTCGCCTTCCAATCCGCTCCTGCATCGAAAGCAAGCCTGGTGGCCTCATCTTCACCGCTGAGATTCATGACACCAATACCGGCTTCACCGGTGAGTTTCTCGGTCTGTCTCGACTTCACACCAAACAGCGCAGAAACACATGTCCCATCCTTGACATTGGCGTCGCTGGACTGGAAATTGGCCCCGATCTTGACTTTGCCGGCCGTTTTATCGGTCATATCATGCAAGCCAACAAGACTTACAATATGCTCGTTCCAGTCAAACTGGCGGGGTGATTCATAATCCGTGTCGCTGAAACTATATGATAAATCGGCATTCATCTTCTCAGTGATCTTGCTTCCAGCATGCGTACCTAACCGCATCAACTTACGTGCTTGAATGGAACCGACAGCATAATCAAGTGACTGTATATCTTCGTAAGATTCATTAACTCCAAAGCTGAAACGTCCCATCTCCGGCCATTCAAGATTGATAGATTCTCCAAAGTCATCATGATCCTCATCTTTGAGATCCAAATATTTCTCGGAAAGACCCCAGAGGTCAGCATCCAACTTGACCTTTTCAGATGTATTCTTGAACCCCGCCCCGATCTTCAGCCGGAAAGACACGTCGTCTTTCTCATTGCTGGGCTGGGTTTCCACGTTTGAGTCATATATGGACATGAGATCGGCATAAGGCAAAAGCCGGTAATCGCCGATTTTGATTCCTTCATCTTTTGACTCTGCTGCATTCAAGACCTGCGCAGCAACAAAAAGACAGCCCACAAGACATGCTATAACAGATACTCTCTTCACGTTAACCTCCCTTGTTAGAACACACGTTCAGGCACATAGACCACATCGCCGGGCCTGAGTTTGATATCACTGTCCAATTCCCCCTTGTCCCCTACTGACTGCAAATTTACTTCAAACTGTTCCACCTTTCCAGCGATTTCACGGGTAATTTTGATACCCGTAAGCTTGGCGCTGGAATCAAGGCCCTCTGCCAATTGGATTGCCATGCTCAGCGCCAAATCACGCGTGGGAGGAATATTGATTCGGCCTGGCTTCTTCACCCGCCCCAGAACCGTCACATATCCCCACGGCGATACCGATCCGGTCGTATCAGTTTTCAGAACAAAATCAACATCAATCATCGGTTCCCGGAGGTATACACTGTACAAATCCTTCAGCTTGTTCGCCAGTTGCCGAATAGTCATACCATCCACATTTAACTCTCCGACAAGCGGCAGGGCTATGGTACCGGAAGGAGACACCCTTTTCTCAGGCTCATCAACCTCTTTCCTGCCCGAAGCCAGGACATTAATTTTCAGCATGAAGCCGGGCTTCAGCAATGGCTCTTTGGCCACCATGCCTGAACGTATGTCATCAACCTGTTTTGTATCCACTGGAATCACAACAGGTGCGCTAACTGGTTCAACGGGAGTTTCAGGAGTAACTTCTTTTTTGACAGGTTTCTGAAGCGTAATATTCTTTTTCTCTGACTCCTTATCTGTGTTTTCGCGCTTACCGGCTGCTTTTGCAGAAGGTTCTTTAGAATCTGATTTGTCCCTCCTGAACCAGCCAAACCATCGCCAAGTCTTTTCTGCAGGTTCCTTACGCTTGAAAAAACTCCCACGCGCATCCCTGTCAAAGATATGACCAACCTTGACATTCTCCTGTGGAGTTTTGGAGGCTGAAACAACCACATTCGTTTTATCCTTCGTGATTGGCTGTTTAGTTTCCTTTACAACCTTATCATCAGCTGGACGCGCACCTCCCCATGGCCGCCACCATCTGGTTTTGCCTGACGATGGATTATTAGTTACCGTGGCACTGTCCGGATGCAATCCCTTTTGCCCGGCTGTTTCCGAGGCAACAGTCACGGGAACATCCTTGGTCTTTTTATCCGTCTTCACAGCAGATCCAGAACCTGCCGGCTGCGGGGTATGGGGTAAAGACTGTTTTCCAAACGGCCACAGGAAAGAATACCATCTTCGCTGTTCAACCTTTGGGCCGGCTGTTGTCGATTGTCCCTTTTTGACCGGCAACGCCGACGCTTCAACCCTGTTGCTTGTTGCGTTTTGCCCATCAGCAACAGTTTTCTTTATGCTGGCAATTTCCCGTTCAAGCACCTTATCTCTTCGCGCTATCAGTTCATCGGACAAACCTGACCCGCCAGCCTTCTCATCAGAATTATCGGGCGTACGGCAACCGTTCACTTCCACAAGAAACAGACAAAGCCAGACACAGCGCAGTGAAACTGCGATAATTCCATAAACATTTCTCTTAATTATCATGGTCGGGAAGTATAACTGTGGTTACGTTCACATTCCAGCAGTAATGTAAGCGATAAACTGAATGGGTGTAATTCAAAAATGTGGGTCCATTCTCCATTTTCCGCGTCCGCGCGGAATGGAAACCACAGATAGCCGAAGCTTCGGCTCGAATGGACCGTAGAAACGGTATGTAAAAGAATACGCTGATGACAGCGTACGCTACAGATCGGAACGATGCGTTGTGGACAACGCACGCTTCTTGTAGAGTCGGCTGCCAGACCCGCCGATGATCTCAGCAAAGGCTGGGTCCAAGCCGAAATAGATCGAGACCGCTCGTGGTGAATCCTCGCGATGAACCGGCCCGGAGCCAGATCTTTCAGGGCAAGAAACATAACCTGATGTAGTGCGGCACTGTGTGCCGCAACCGCCGCACACCAGTCTTCCGTCTAAAGACTTCCGCCTTCGCTAAAGCTACGGCGTGACAAGACGCCGTGGCAAGCAGTGCGACGCTACAGTTCTGCCCGACCTCTGTTTCAGGTTAGTTTGTGACGGAGGCAGCTTCTCCCGCGTGCCACGTCATCCGACATGGTTAAAAGAGGCCGGATGGTGGAATTGTCAGGTTTCAGGTCTCAAGATTCATCCTTCTCCTCACACCCAAACATATTCTCCGGCACATATTTCAGTACAAGTCCGCGCAATTCCTTAACATCGTTCCCAAGCACGGATTGTTCGATTTGAGACAAGTCGACAAGTGCTTCATCCACGTGATCGTCGCCACGCTTGAAGACCCATATGTTTTTATGGTCCGTCTGGACAACATTCTCGTCTTCAGTCATGACTTCCTCAAATTCCTTCTCGCCGGGTCGTAATCCGATAAATTCAATCTTTATATCTTTTTCCGGAACAAGGCCCGAAAGTTCAATCAGCTTTTTCGCGAGGTCAACAATCCTGATGGACTCCCCCATATCGAGCACCATGATCTCGCCATTTCGACCGATAGTGCCGGCAAGAAGAACAAGATCAACTGCCTCTGGTATCGTCATGAAAAAGCGTTTCACATCCGGACTGGTGACGGTGACCGGCCCACCCCTGGCTATCTGTTCCTTGAACAAGGGAATCACGCTTCCACTGCTCTCCAGTACGTTACCGAACCGTACGGACACAAATGTTGTACCGTTAGATGGAAGTTCTGCAATCACGCGTTCGGCGATTCTCTTGGAGGCCCCCATTATACTCGTTGGCCTCACAGCCTTGTCGGACGAGATCATCACAAACCTGTCAACCTTGCGTTCAACAGCAACCTTTGCAAGCCTTGCGGTACCAAGCACATTAGTTCTGAAACACGCGGTTACATTGGACTCCATTAAAGGCACGTGCTTATAAGCCGCAGAGTGGTAGATAATATCAATTCCGCCGGCCTGGTCTATTGCCGCATGGACTTCTTCCGGGTGTCGAATGTCACCTGCAAAAGCGATTATCTTCATGTTTGGACATTGTTTTTTAAGTCTTCTCTCTATTTCATACAGGCCAAACTCGGAGATTTCAAAAAGCACCATACATGATGGTTCATACCCGGCGATCTGCCTGCAGAGTTCCTGACCGATACTGCCGCCTGCACCGGTTATCATCACTTTCCTGCCTTTTACAAACCGTCGTACTTCCGAGCGGTCAAGATCAGCCGTCCCCCTGCCCAGTAAATCTTCAATATCAACTTTCCTGATGGAAGATACATTCAAGCGACCTGTCGCCAGTTCAGCCAGTGAAGGAATTGTACGGAAACTTATCGGCCGTTTGATACTACTACACTGATCAACAATTGTATTCATCTGGCCGGGCCTGTTGAAAGGCGGGAGCACCAGCACACAGGACGCGCGGTTCTTCTCAACTATTCTCCCTATTTCACCAAAGCTGCCGGAAATATCTATGCCATGGATGGTCGTGCCATCCTGAGCGGAATCATCCGTGACAATCGCCACGAATTTGCCGAGCCGGATATTGCGTGTTCCCCTGATCAGCAGATCCAGATCCTCGGTCCGTCCGACCAGCACGATCCTATCCTCCTCCTTTTCGAAATCTCCACCTCTATGCTGGCGAAAATACCTTATGGCAAACCTGCCGCCGCCGATCCAGGCTGCGATAAAAAGATAGTCTAAAAAGAACATGGATCTTGGAATGCCGGCAAAAGTGAATCCTTGTGCGGCAAGAATCACAAACATGGAAGCTATTATTGCGCAGAAAACAGCCAGCGCTGTTCTGGCCAGATCATCAATACTGAAATATGCCCAAAGTCCCGAATACAGCCGGAAAAGGTGAAACATCAACAGGCACACAATAAGCAGAATCGGCAAGGTATTCAAAAAGACGATTTGTGCAACGAAAGGAACGTCGAAATCAAACCTCAACTGAAACGCCAGCCAGTGTGAAACACATATTCCCAGGAAATGCCAGACAACGATCAAAGTCCTTCTGATGAATGGACTCTCAATTACTATCCCACTAATACTCTGCATTTTGCTATTATCAGAATTCATTGGTGTTTTATGCAAGTATAAACAGCTTTATGGACGTTTTATGCAAGATAAACTAATACAAACGACATAATTCTTTGGGCAAATGCCCGCAGAAGATACCGGATCTGGACGCTTCGCCGAGGCGTCCTTGGACGGGTCGGCGCCCCGTCCCTACCACGCACCGAATATGTCGATTGTATTAGTCCCTTCCCCGTCTTTTTTGCAACTCAAAACCTGAAACCCAGGATTCTCTTTCTGCTTGGTGACCTTGGTGGTAAATGAGAGCCGAACAGGCGCGACACGCCCAACCTTTGGCTGGGCCTTCGCCGCCCCGAGGTTGACATACAGCACACATTATAGTACTAATATTAGCACTCTGAAAGGTAATATTATGAGCACTTTAACTGCGGCTGAGCTGAAAAGAGGAGGCGTTTCTGCGCTGACACCTGCTTTGGACAAAGAAGGTGAAGTTATCATCACTGTACACGGCAAGGCTCGTTTCGTGGTAATGACGGCAGAGAAGTACGACACACTGCGCGAACTGGAACTCTCTGAAGCTGTTCGGGAAGCAAGGGCCGACTACAATGCAGGACGTATTGCGGACAACACTGTAACAAAACACCTTAAGCGTATTACGGATGAAATATAAACTGGTCTTCACTCAAAGCTATACCAGGCGCGCAATCAAGTTCGTTCGAAAACACCCGGAAATTCTCATACAATATCAGAAGACTCTCGAATTACTGGAATTAAACCCATTCCATCCTTCTCTGCGCCTGCATAAACTTAAAGGCGCTTTTGAGAACCTGCATTCTGTATCTATTAATATCTCATACAGGATTACCATTGAGTTTCTTATCGAAGGCAAGACCATCATTCCTGTAAACGTCGGTACGCACGACCAAGTGTATTAATTGAACCTTGCTTGGTCGCTACCCGATACATCGAATTCTCCTTACACCCAATGTATTACCCCAGAATAAAGCCAATACATGGCTATATAACAAGGTGATTATAGCCACAAGCCCCAAACATTCGGGGCGATTCTTTCTCCGGATCGCGCGGACGGAGCCGCGCTCCTACATTTTGCTACCTTCTGTTCAAACTCTTCCTTGGTGACCTTGGTGGTAAAATTCCTCCACCACTCATTTAGTTGCGACTTTTCTGTCGAGTCCAAAACCTATAACCCAAAACTTTTATGATGCCCACTGAAGTGCAAGCTTCTTTTGGTTAAGAGCACAGTCTCTCAGGTATAGGCGGGATGTTCACGGCATCACTTTTAAAAGACAGCAACTATTCTATGCACCAGTTCAGGGATGGATACATCATCGCCATGGGCCAGGCGCATTCCAACGTGAAGGAATCGGTTTTCCGGCAACTATCGCCGAGACTAACGGCGAGATAAACGCTCTTACAACGGCAACAATCTCAGCGAAGGATATCGGAACGGAGTCCTGATTGAGACGCTTCCTAAATGCCATCCATGTAACCTGTTTCACTGATACAAACGACGCCGTGAAAGCAACAATCTCTTCCGGCAGGAGGACATTACGATTGTCGAATGTACGGCGAATTGCCTCACCCAGCAGGGTTCCCTCAAAATCAAACTGCCTGGACAACAGCCAGATATCATAAAAATCCTTCATCCGGCTGTTTAGCTCGCGATGCCGCACCATTGATTCAAATTTTTCGGCAATAGCGCTCTCCCGGGTGTATCCAATCAACTGTGGTACAGGTGATTCAAGCAAAGTTGGGAGAATACACAATTGTGGTTCAGGAAAAACAACATCACCAAACCCAACATCAATCTGAACAATGACCCGGGCGGAATCCAGCTCGGCTTTAAACCGAATCCGGATACCTTCATAGTCTGCGTCTTGTGTAATTCTCTCCGTCTGAATCGAATTCGCGTCAAAAATAAGTCCGTCAGGAGATACTGCGACAGCGAGAATCTCCTTTATCTGGGTAACAATACTCACTTCCTCGTTAGGAGTTTTACCGAGCAAGTCAATATCCATGGTCGGCCGGAACTCCGATGAGTTCCAAGCCCTCAGCATCAGTGCACCTTTAAGGATAAAACAATGGGCATGAGGAGAGAGCGAGAGCCGATAAAGGAATCGCTCCATGGCATAATACTGGAGCAGTTCGCTGAATGGCCTATGGTCGCTCCTGGCCCGGTCGAGAAGGCGCTGGCGGATTGATGCAGGCACATTCTTTGGCGGCTTGGCGCTCACATCATCGCCTCAAGATAAGGGTGCATCACTTTTTCGATCCGACAGATTTCGGCGCACTTCAGCAGTTCACCCAGCTTGATTTTTTTCCTCGTCTTATAAAGTTTCATCGCCTCAATAACCACATCCATCCCGATTTTATGGCGGAATTTGAAAACATCGGCCAGTGTTTTCTCGGGACTGTATATCTTGACCTTAACGCCATCGAGCAGATGCTCCTCTATCCCTGCGTTCAGGCTGGCCGACGAGAACCGATGCACAGAGATTGGCGGATACTCAAGCCGTGGCGGTTCAGCCCCCTTTTTCAGCGCGATATAAACCACATGCGGGACTTGGGTTGTGAGTTCATGAAAAGCCAGTGCGGAGATCAGGCAGACCACTGCTTTAGGAACTCGCATGGCCACCGTAACAAGATCTGGATTCGAAATTGGCGCCTGATCCACAAGGCGGTGTATACCGCGGGAGACCAGTTCAAGAAGGCCTTCTTCACGTAGCTGACAAAGTGTGCGAGAATGAATACCAGCCCGAATAGCTTGGGAACTACGAATCATTCCACCACTTTCCCGAATAAGCCTCATGGCTCTTGCCCTTGCAGATTCTGATATGTTTTTCTCCCTCATGGATTATATTACCAATCGTTATAAACAACTACTGGTATAATTATCCAATATGGCTGAAAATATCAAGAAATTATTAACCCAAAACCTCTTCCCATCTTCTCTCTGTTGTCTTCTGTCGGGCGTTTACTGGCGGCCTTCTGTTCACAAAATCCCCTCAGCTCCCCATGTCCCATAGCATTGGAATGGCAAACAACTTCCTTGGTGATCTTGGTGGTAAAAATCGAGATTTACTTCCCTCTTGTCCATTCCCACTCACCTCACCATGCACCGCTATCCCAATATCCTTCTTATCGTCTCGCAGATATATGCCAGCTCCTCCGCTTTCAACCCCGGATACAACGGCAGGCTGACAACACCGCGCCAATGACGTTCTGCGTTAGGATAATCCTCTGCACGGAGTTTATAGCGATCTCGGTAGTAGCTCATATGGTATAGCGGTTTGTAATGGACCGACGTTCCAATCCCGGCTTCATTAAGCAATTCTATAAACCGGTTACGCGTGATTGGACTCTTCTCGTTGAGCACGATACTGAACAGATACCATGCATGATCTTCCCATGCACCGTGACAAACGGGCATGTCCAGACATCCGATATCCGACAAGTTTTCATAATAGAACTCAGCGCATTTTTGTCGTGCCCGGTGAAATTCATCCGCACGTTCAAGTTGCGCCAGCCCAATGGCGGCAGCCACGTCCGGAAGGTTATATTTAAAACCAGGCGCAACCACATCATACTCCCAGGAAGCCTTCCTGGCAGTAAAACGATCCCATATATCGCGATCGATACCATGCAAACGCATTACCTTGGCGCGTTTGTAAATATCTTCATTGTCCGTTACCAGCATCCCGCCTTCACCTGTAGTAATGGTCTTATTGGCATAAAAACTGAAACAGGTCGCATCACCGAATGATCCGATCATTCGCCCATGATAACGAGTCGGAAAAGCATGTGCCGCATCCTCAATCAGTTTCAACCCATGCTTCCGGCAGATGTCCAAAATGCCGTCGATATCCGAGGCCCGACCTCTGACTTCAGCCCTCCGTTCTCCCATCTCAGCCGCCTGGCCGCCAAAGTGAACCAGCATCAAAGCCTTGGCTCCGGGATAACGCTTAACCGCGGCATCCAGAATGGCCGGTGTGATAAGACAAGTGCCGTATTCGATATCAAGGAATATGGGGTCCGCACCCATATAACGGATCACTTCCGCTGATGCGGTAAAGGTCATCGCCGGTACAAACACCTTGTCACCAGGCCCTATTCCAACAGCCTCACAGGCCAGGTGCAGAGCCGCTGTAGCAGAATTCACCGCACAGGCATATTTGCCCCCGACTTTTCGGCCAAACTGCCGCTCGAACTCCGCGCATTTACCAGCGGTAGTAAGCCAGCCGCTTTCAAGCACTTCCTTGATGTACTTCAGCTCGTTGCCCGAGCAATCAACTTTTGAAAAGGGGATGTTCATGGTTTTACTTTCGCGTTCAGCAATTTTTCAATATTGTCACAAAACAAGAGGTTGGCAACATAAACTTCAACGAATATGAAGGCGGTGAAACTGCGACCACACAGTGGATCGCTGTGTGGAGAGGTTAAAAACGTGCGCAGCAGCATAAGTTGCGACCACCGCGTGGTCGCTCTCCTCCACTCCCCTTTGCGCTCCCCGTTGCGACCACTGCGTGGTCGCAATAACCCCCATCACTCCATTGAGCACCAAACACGCCGCCCGGTCCAGCCGCGCAAACCTTGGGAACGCACCCGCCACCGAAAGCTCCAGCAGCCTTCCCTGGCTGCACAAATCGAAAAGCCTTCCTGCAGGCTTGTAGCGCTCACCAAAAAACCGGTGCGTCAGGCGGATCGCCCGCCCGCCTTGCGCCACAACTTCCTGCAGCACGCGCTTTTCGAATGACGAGATGAAGGGCGAGACAAACACATACCCTTGCGCCAGATAATCCGCGAGCTGCTCCTCGATTTCCGGCCATTCCGCCTCTGTTGTGCGGCGCGAGAACTGCACGGCCACCTTGCGCGGATGTTCCAGCAAAAAGCGGTTGCCGAAGCCCCACAATGGCACGCCGTCCGGCAGGGTCATCAGCATAGCGGCCTTCTGGAAGAGTTCAGGATTGGCCTTAAGCAGCCTGTAACGCCGCACATTATCGCGGATGTACGCCACTTCGCGTGCCAGATGTTCCCTGTCAAATACAAGGCTGTCGTACGCGCCCTTCTCGAAAACGCGGATGCGCTTGCCGCCATTCGCCTCGGAGCAAGCATTGTTAACGCCCAGTTTGAAGCCACGCATTATGCGCTGCAGCGTAACACCCGGCGGCAAATCACACACCACATGCACCAGCACATGCAGATGATCCGGCATAATCTGGTACTGCCCGATCTTCACCTGCTCGTAGAAGCCTGGGATGCCCAGCAGCTCCTTCTGCACCAACTTCCCAACGGGCGACAGCGCGAACGACTCCTGCGTAATTCGGCAAAACCAGATGCCGGGGTTTGCCTTGAGCGTCAGCATCGCCACCCCAGCGCGGTTGTAATCGTAGTGCTTTCTTGGTCTCTTGCCCAAACTTCGCCCCTTTTACCCTCTCCAGCGTGACCACTGAGTGGTCACACCATCGCGTGGTCAAACCACTGCCCCTATTTCCCCACCACGACCCAGACTGTCTTGAACAGGACCCCCACATCCCCCCAGAAGCTCCGTGTCGCCACATACTTCTCATACAAGACCAGTTTGCGGGGCAGGATCTCCTCCCGGTACGTTCGTTCCGGGTCGGGTGACCGCGCCAGCAACTCCTCCTCATTCCTGAATTCAATAGACGCCGGATCAGTAATCCCCGGCCGCATGGTCAACACCCGCGCCCAGCGTTCCGGATAGGCCTCCACCCATTTCCTTACTTCGGGTCTCGGCCCAACTATGGACATATCGCCTTTGAGAACATTCCACAATTGAGGTAATTCATCCAGTTTGGTTTTACGGAGAAAGCGGCCAAACTTTGTGATCCTTGCAACGTCTCCAACATCAAACGAACCCATATCTGCTTCGGGCTTAATCACCATCGTTCGAAATTTTAAAAGCACGAAATCACGCCCGCCGAGCCCTACTCGCCTGTGCCTGAAAAAGCCTGGCAACCCGCTCTCAAAAACCACCGCCAGCCAGAGAAATGCGAAAAAAGGGCTCAACAAAAACAAACCGCCAAGTGCAACAACCAGATCAAGAAAACGCTTCGCAATATTGCCACCACACAGTTGGCGCAAATAGTGGTTAAAATTCCCGGCAATCCTCTCTCTCTTCACCTTTTCCCCTCTTTATTGCAACCACCGCGTGGTCGCTCTTCTCCGTTTTCACGCCCCATTGCAACCACCGCGTGGTCGCAATAATGTGAAAGTTCATGCGCTTAACGCTGAAAGCCACTCAGCCGCTTGCACGACATGTATACCATCGATGGATTGCGGTTGACGGAGATTCTGTACAAGCTGGAAGGCTGATGGAACACCGAGCGCCCTGGCCAGATATTTCAACCCGGGGGCAAGAGCAGATGCGGATAACTTGACCTCGATAAGAGTTGTCAGCGTATCCTGCTTTACAAGTGCAAAATCCACCTCTCGCTTATCCTTGGTCCGTACATAGTGAAGGCTATTCGTCTCGCCCATGACTTCCTGCAAATAATCCACATGCTTCCTCAGCGATACGGCAACAGTGTTCTCAAGCCGGATCCCCTCGTCACCATCCACATAACCGGAATCGTAGAAATATACCTTTGGTTCTTTCTGAATAGCCCGCGCCACATTTGAATGAAATGGTCTGACCAGAAAAATGATGTGGAGATTTTCTAAAATTTCAAGGTAACTGCGTAATGTATTTGGAGCGATCCTAAGATCTCCGGCGAGTGACGCATGTGAAAGAGGTGATCCCACACGCTTACGAAGCATTTCCAAAAGGAGGCGCATAGACCTGATTTCCTGGATGCGACTGAACTCGAGAATATCCTCTCTTACCAGATCGCTGTAATACTGGTTCCGCCAGCGGGCAGCCTCGGTTTCTGAACCTGAGAGGAAGGGTTCAGGAAAACCGCCAAGCCGGTTGAGCTGGGCGAGCGCTTCTGCCGGTGAAAATTGGTTCGTCAATTCTTTGACAGAAAGCGGGTAAATGTGGAAAGGGAAATAGCGACCTGCAAGAGATTCCCCGGACTGGCGGAATGTGTCCAAACGCGCACTACCAGTCACTAGGATAGCCTGCCCTGAAGGGCGCGTATCAACAATCCCCTTCAGGAAGTTTTTCCAATCACGCATCTTATGAATCTCATCCAGGATCAGAAAATCAGCGTCAGCCCTCCACGTACGTTCCTGGATAATGCGCAAGTCGTCCAAATTGTCGTAGTTCAGATACTGCGGGCGCTTGAACTCCTTCATTAACTCCCTGGCCATAAAGGTTTTACCAACTTGCCTAGGTCCGCTTAGTAAAACCATTTTACGTTGAAGGTCGCGCACAATAATATCATTAAGATACCTTTTCATACCGACTAATATACTCTACTTTGCCGATTAGTCTAGACTATTCTTCAATATGTTGCAGTTTAGTCTATTCAATTCTTATCTTCAGACTTCCGATCTCTGATATCCTGCTTCCTGTCCCCTTATCCCTGATTCCAAAAATCCAACAAGTACCTATACATCTTCCGTCCTTCTGGCGTCACGAAAGTTTCCGATCTATTCCATCCGGCTTTCTCGTAAAACCGGTTGATGGCATCGTTGTTTTCTGCATCTGTTGTCAAATAACATCCAGTCGCTCCGCGTTTCCTCACCTCATCCACCCACGCCTTAACGAGCAGTTGTCCAACACCACGATTCTGCGCATCAGGCAACACAGCAATAGAACTGAGCAATGCCCGAGGCATACCGGCGGGTGGTTCCCCACGATAAAATACAGCCCTCCATAACCTGGGTATAATCCGGGGATTGCGCAAAACTGCCCAAAAACTAGCCAGACAGAAAGCCCACCAGCGCCGCACCAATAGACGGCGGAAATAGCCATCAGGAACTACCGGTCCCGCGATCACTCCGATAATCTGGTTATTCGCATCCTCTACAGCCACAAACGCCACCCCGTTAGAATCGCGGGTAAACGATCTGTAAAATTCCCGCAAGAAACTGGGCCCGAGAAAGCTTAAAAAAAATCCAGGGAAAGCCCGAACATGCAAATTCACAACGGACTCAACATCCACGTAGACCATGGGACGAATTACAGGACTTTTAATATTATTACTCATCCCAGATTTCCTGCCTTTGTTACCTTCGCAACCTTCTGTTCAAACTCTTTCTTCCTTGGTGATCTTGGTGGTAAAAATCTTCCCTCTCTCATAGGGTACGGTATCCGACTTCCTTGGCTCGGCGTAGTTCCGTCTTCGCAACAAAGCCGACCGATGTCAGCCCTCCGCCCCTTACCCCCTGTCCCCTGTTTCCTGCTGACTGCCCCTTCTGCCTGTCCCCTGTCCCTCTGCCTTCCCATTCCCTCGACAACATCTCCCAGTCTCCTCACTCCTTGCGCCTTTGAAAAATGTTTCAAGCCATATTCCCTGCCTTTTGCCCCCATTTCACTCAGAACGTCTGCAGGTATTGTGGTTATTTCTGTCATTTTTTTCGACAGCCATTCAACATTCTCCGGTTCTCCAACCCACCCGCATTGCGCCTCCATTATGAACCGCGCCGTATCACTTTCTGCATCAACAGTTGCCAGAATTGGTTTTGCCGAAAACATGTAAGCCGGCAGTTTAGAAGGAATGGAGCTCATACCAGCCCCTTTACGTAGCGGCAACAAACACACATGCGCCATACTCTGAATCAAAGGCGCATTCTCAACATTTACAGGAGAAACGAATTTTATACCGTTACATCCGATTCTCTCTACCAAATCTACGCACGTCTCCTTCACCGATCCATCCCCGGCAATTACCAGTTGCGCCTGTTTCAACCGTGTTGCATGAAACGCTTTAATTAATTCTTCCACTCCCGCTACCGGACCTATATTGCCAAGATAAAGGAACGTGAAATTCTCTTCCGGTATTCCATATTGTACACATGCGTCTTTTCTTTCAGGCAGACATGCAAATCGGTTCTCATCTGTCCAATTCGGAATCACAACAACTTTCTCTGGCGCAAGACCTCGACCTGTCAAATAAATCTTCCGCATGTTTTCTGAAATCACCACAATTTGCATCACCTGCCGTACAGTCCACCGATCCAGGGTAATGAGCAATGAGGCTGTCATACTCCTCAAGAAGCTCGGCAATTTCCCCATTAACGATTCTGGATAAATGTCCTGAATATGAAGAATCAGCGGAATGCCCCGCCGGTTACAGTATCTGGCAATCATGGCCTGACTGAACAATGGCCATGTATTTGCATACACAACGTCAATATCTGTAAGATGTTGTTTCAGATAACGGCACACGTGCCATCCGAAACTGAAACTTTCCCACATCCGCGGCAGCAACCTGGACTCCGGCGCAGTGAATGAAGGCAGGTGAACAACCTGCAAATTCGGATATCCGACATCCTTGGCTCGGCGTAGTTTAGACTTCGTAACGAAGCCGGCTGACCTCCTTGGCTCGGCGTAGTTTAGACTTCGTAACGAAGCCGGCTGACCTCCTTGGCTCGGCGTAGTTTCGACTTCGTAACGAAGCCGGCCGTCCTCTGATCCCTGCTTGCTGTCTGCTGACCCCTGTCCCCTGATTTCTGATTCCTGCTCCCTCTCCCCTGTCCCCTGATACACCGCCCCAAACGGCCGCGTCGGAAACGGACATAACACCGTCACACGCGCACCATTCTGCGCCAGATGTTCCGCCAGATCCCGTCCCATCTGCGCAGATACCACCGGCTCAGGAGGATAAACACAATTGATAATCGCTACTTTAAACATTGGAAGAATACTGACACTTAATACTATAGACATTTCCTCCGCAGGGAAGCAGGTGTGGATCTACCGATAAAGGATTTTAACCTTGTCAAATTTCGACTTGAACCAACTTCGCTTCAGAAGCAAGCCAATCTCCGCCGAGGAGACCCGTCGGTTTTTTTGAATCTGCTGGCGTTTACGCCACAGAACAGGCAACTGTTTCAGTAGGTCCAATTTGGCTTGGAAAAATGCCCGCCCACGACCTATTTTCAAGAAATAAATCATACTGCCGCCAACATAGATCAAGTGCAACAGCAAGTAGCGAAGTAAAAGAGGCATCGGCATATTTTTAATAAAGACAGCCGAGACGTTACGCTGTCCGTTACGCACAAACATTTCACTGTTATGTCCATGGGTTGCCGAAACCTTGTGATAAACCCGCGCCGAGGGAACATTGACAACACGATATCCGTACAAATGCGCCCGAAAGCTCCAATCCACATCTTCATAACCAGCAAAGAAATCTTCATCGAGCAATCCAATTTTATCAAAAACACTCTTACGATAAATCGCCGCGCAGGCGCACGCCACAAAGACATCCGCGGATTGCCGGAATTCATCCCGGTCCAATTGTCCGGCCCAGCGAGCGATGGGAATACCGGCAATGGAATAATTCACTCCCGACATCCAGATTTTATCGCGCTCGTTAAAATAAAGAATCTTTGAGTCACAAGCAGCAATTTGCGGATCAGACGTGATTGCCTGATAGAGGTTTTTAAGCCAGTCGATCTCAACCATGGTGTCATTGTTAAGAAGGACGATGTATTCACCTGCAGCCGCCAGAATGCCGGCATTATTCCCTCCGCAAAAGCCCCGGTTTGAATCCAAACGTATTACTCGTACCTGAGGATAGTTGGCCTTCACCCAATCTGCAGATCCGTCCTCCGATCCGTTGTCCACAAGAATTGTCTCAAAATCCCGCCAATTCTGCCGGGCAAGCGAGCCGAGGCAATCAGGGAGCAAATGACGTCCGTTCCAATTCAGAATAATCACACTGACAGGTATAGACATATATTACGTCTTGGAAGCTGATCGAAAGTGAGCAGGCAAGTTCGTCCAGGTATTCAAAGTATCACAAAGAACCCCCTTGAAAGCCTGGCGCAAGGCATCAGGACAATCATGGTTTATGCGCGTATTTACTGAACTCGCTCTACCAGGCAGAATTGCCAGAACCATCCATCGGATAAACATGCCCACTACGATTAGCGCACTGTCGACTTTATAACCCCATGGGCCAAAATGTTTGAAATAGTAAAGCCTTTGACTACGATACATTTCCACTAAGGCGCTTGCGAGCAAGCGAGAAGACGACCCCATACCACCATAGTGCATAACATGAGATGTGGGACAGTAAATGATCTCCCAGCCCCCATCCCTCACACGTTTACACAAATCCATATCATTATACCAATTGGAAAACTGGATATCAAATCCGCCGACTTTTTCCCATGTTGTCCGCCGATAAAGCAGAGCCGAAGCAGCCGGTTGTTCCACCTCCTGAAGTTTGTCGTAGTCCAAATCCAATCCCATATAACGCCGGGTCATGGGATTTCCCGGCCAGATTTCATCTACCATCAATAATTGGTTGAAAGCAGTAAGTAACCCGGGTAAACGCCTGATGTTGAAACCAACCTGCGTGGTACCATCAGTATTAATCAATCTGGCACTGATTAAACCAGCACCCGGACGGGCATCTGCACAGGCAACAAGTGCATCGAGAGCACCTTCATACACTTCGGTATCAGGATTCAATAATAATAAATACTCACCCTTCGCCACCTGAAAGGCTTGATTATTTCCACCGGCAAAACCGGCATTCCAGTCGTTTTGAATAATGTTGCCACATTCCAATGCCAAAGTATCTGACTGAAAACCATCGGTTGAATTGTTATCAACGACGATTATTTCATAATCAGAATTAGGCGGAAAACGTTTTATTGAAGCCAGACATTGCTTCAGCAGTTTGCCCGAATTGTAATTGACAATACAAATGCTGAGCTTCACTTATGTTTACTCGGATTATACATTATTGAGTTATGTCTTCTGAATTCATTGAACACAGAGTCCGACATGGCAAGCATCAAGGCGAAAATCACGATTACCGCCGGAACCCCGAGATGCGGATTTGAGGTGGTTGCCAAGAAAATGCCAACGAAGCTGTATGCCATGCCGAAAAGGAAAGCACGTTGTTCCGGAAAATAATGACGTACCATATGCCCAACACGAATAGCCCACCAACATCCGCCGAAAAGCAGGAAAAATAGGGCAGCCAAACCAATCAGCCCTGTCTTGAGAGCAAAACCAAGAAAATAATTGTGAAATCTTAAAGTATCCACCAACCTGTCGCCGAATATTCCATAATCACCCACTCCAAACCCGAAACCAAAAAATGGTTTTGCCGCGATCGCCTTACAAAGCTGGTTCTGTTCAATACTTTTTACAACCATTGAATCACTGTCATCTAATGTGGATTTATCTGCCAAAAGCGTTCCAAAACGCTCAGAAAAAGCATCGCGTATAAATGGTACTTCTGACGACATCCAAATCATTCCAAGAAAAATGACTATAGCAGGCAGAATTAAATGCCATGATATTTTACGGCGCATGGCAAAATCGAAACCAATAAGTAGAATCGTCAAGGCAAACTGTCCCCATGTACCACGGGTCATGCTTAAAATCATTGCGAGACACATTAGAATCGTAATCTTCCAGGCCGTGGCACGCGATATGATTTCCATTTTCATTCTATGCGATCCAACAATCAGGAGAGAAATAGCGAGCAGTACTCCACATAGCGCCGAATTACCCCAGAAAACATAATATAAATCTGTCCCGGACACCCTAGATATTAATATTCTCATTTCTCCCATAGGAGTGTTTGCATACAGATAGCCTTGAAGCCCAGAGAATAGATTCACAAATAACATTAGAAGAATCTGAAATATGGCCATCACCACTGTGCTCCATATAAAGATTCGCAGAAGTCTAAAGGGACTCTCACCCGGTTTCCACAAATCAACAATGACAGGATAAATCAACAGATAAAGCCAGACCTGGGCTTCCTGTAACGGTTCAAGATTACCATTGATCAAAGCTTGTATCACCGAACCAGCCACTAGCACGCCAAATATCAATATATGAGGACCTAACATTATCCGCGGGAACCGTAATTTCCCGACAAGTAGTTTACTGGTGACGTAACCAAAGAACACTAGGGGAAATAAAATATAGCGGGGTGTGATCATGGTGTCGGCAAAATCAAACCAATGCCCGTTTCCGCCAAGTATAGCCTCCAGAATCAGTAAATACACTCCCCACTTTGGTCTTAATACACAACAAACAAATGCCAAAGCGATCAGACCCAAGATTCCCCAATAATTTTCCATAATGTAAGCTACGATTTAAAGCCTGCGATTCCTAACAGATCATCCACGACACCACTCGGGGGTTCCGTGATACCTCAATTTTCAGGTTCACACCGTGGGACACCTTCGAGGTTTCATGAGTTTAAAAAGTTCTATGGCTTTTCAGCCAAAAGATACGTTGTGCTGGCCATGATATGTGAGTTGTTTTTATTCCTTAGCAGGATATCTAATGGAGCTATAGCCATCGAAACCCCCGCCCATAATATTCTTAGAATTGTTCTAATTGGAAATGGAGTGTAGTTTGCGATAAAAACCGCAATCATATTCCTCAACACATAAGTTGGCCCGACACATGTACCGGAACTGACGATTTTTAACCCTGCTTTTTCAAATAAATTTATATGACCTGTTAGCGTAAAGTTTTGATAATGACACGGGTAACCATGATAGGCCTGTAAAAAAGGTGTGCATATATATGCCTTTCTGCCTTTTTTCAGCACTCGGCAAATTTCCTGAGCTGCCAACACGGGAGTATGCAAGTGTTCGAAAACAGCTTCGCAATATATTGCATCAACACTATTGTTGGCATAGGGTAAACAATGAGCATCAGCTATAATATCCACATTCGGGAATGGGCCGATATTTACATTCAACAGCTTTGGATCTGCTCGTGAAGGTCCACCCCCTATTGATATACAGATCGCATTCTTGTCTAAGTTTTCGAATATCGAGTTCTTCGCTCGGACGCTATCTTCAGTCCTATAATCGTGCCTTCTAAGTCTATTAAACCAATTTTCTTTTTTTGTAAATACTCCAAGGTGTATTCCAGATTCATCTGTTCAGAAGATTTTGCATACTCATCAACCAATTTATCGTCGGCGATCAGCACGGGCAACTTGCCGAACAAGAATTTATAAGTATATTCACCGCCTTCCGTCTTAAGCAATTCACTATTGTGTAATTTCAATTTACGTTTAGTCACAGGACATACTAATATTCCCAATTCAATCTGACGTAAGATTTCCTTATAATTTTCTTCTGTATACAATTTTCCGAAGGTCATTTCTGGACTCTTTTCAGTTAAACTGGATAACAGTTTTCAAAGGGAAGCTCAACCCGTCAAAATTTCTAAACAATATAATCAACCATCTGTACATACAGTCCGCAATTTCTCAACGGACAATCTGTTAACGAATTATGATACCGCCTGACATTTGCTTTGCACAAGTTCCCCGCAAATCTCAGCCAACTGCCGAGTCAATTCTCGTCTTTCATACCGTTCAATCCCAACCGAACGACATATCAGTTCGCCTTTTTTCCAGAGCGTATACAAATCGGTTAAAGTAGCCGCTATCGCCTGTGGATTATCAGGAGCGACCACTTTTCCCGATTCTGTCTTTTTGACAATATCTGCCGCGGCGGTATCTTCAGCGCTGATAGCCAGAATCGGCCGTCGAGAATACAGATATTCATACAATTTTGACGTGGCAACACTGCGATCGCTACCGACCATCAGGAGAAGGCAATCTGCAGATACCTGGTATGCCAGACTTTCCGAATGACTGACTAATCCGATCTCCTTTACGATATCAGAAAGACCATATTTCTGTATGGCAGAGCGTTCGGCATCAGTTAATTCGCCAACTAATGCCAGTCGCAGATGTGCCCTGACTTCGGGCTGTAAAGTCTGCAAAGCTGCCAGGACTGGCTCCGGACTTTGGGTCATTCGGCTTAAAGAAAAGGAACCGGTATATACCAGCCTGAATTTGTCAGTATCTTGAGGAATCGGCCTGATGTTGCACCAGTCTGTTGGATCAAAGCCGTTGGTAATGACATGATTTTTGGCTGACGGCAATGAATAGGCTTGTTCAAAATAGTTACATATGGGTTGACTAACCGAAATGATCGTATCGGCATGGTGGCTAACCCATCTCTCCATCTTTTTCTCTATGCAACGACGCCAATTATCCGTACGAAGCAGAGGATTAAGCGATTCGAACAGCCAACCATCGCGAAAATCGGCTACCCATGGTCTGTTCGTCAACGCCGCCAAACAACCAGCCACTAAATGCACACTGTGGGGAGGACCGGAAGATAGAATAATATCAATACTTTCTTTACGTACAACTTTTCTACCAGTCCAAATGGCGCCGGGAAAAAAAGTGATTCCCAAATCCGGTATCAACACGTTATCCAGCATCCAACGCCGGACACCATGTAAAAGCGTTTTGTCCAGTTCGCTTTCAAACCGCGACAATGGCTTAACCTGCTGTCCTGAATCGGAAGGATACGATTTATGGAAACACCGTCGGAAAAATGGTCGATAAAGATGTCCAGGCTCAAAAGCCCGGTAGATTTTGGTGCTTTCAGAAGAAAGATGATCAGGCTTTGTCGAAGTTAAGACACAAACATTGAATCCAAACTCCGGCAAATACTTGGCGAATTTGCGCACCCGTTCCGCTCCAACCGAATGAGCGGTCAAATAATTTGACACAACCAGAAGTACCGTTGGTATTTGTTTTTCCGCGATTGTCATCACCATATTCCAGGTTCATCAGGCATTGGGAATATAGTACAATGTATTCATTCAATAAACATTATGTGGTCTGTAGTAGTCCCGCTAAGTAGTCCAGCATTCGCGAATATAATCGCTTGTGATAACTCGTGTCGATGGACGACAATACGGTATTATGCCAAAGACAAACAAACTCACCCTGGTAACGGAAAGTGGCGTCGGCCAGGACACGGACATATTTAAATGCGGCGTCTTCGCCAAGATTCATATAGTTTGTTCTATCAAGAGTACAGTCCATGATAATCAGCGGATGTTCCTCTATACCTATGAGACATCGTTGCACAGGATCAAATAAAGAAACGGGACGACAAACCCCCAGGCGAAAGCCGGCCACATCAGCATACCCCAAGGTCGAATCCCATCTAATTCCCGCCTTTGCGATCTCCAATCCGTCTTCCGGTTCACGCCAAGCGAGGAAGTGATGCCGATTCTTTTCAATAGGGACACCAGAGGCTTCTTGTAATGCTTCTCGCTCGATGCCAACTTTGTCAGGATTCACTCCAGCTTCATAACTGGCATGTAAGCCCATCCCGACACCTGAGGCCAAAACCTCATGCAGCCGGTCGCGTATTCTTACGCTGCGAAGGCAATAACCACCTTCATACAGGGATTTACCCCCTGCCATAAAGAAATAAAGCGAGCGGCAACGACCAAGCGAGAAAAGACCCGTTAATTGTTGATCCAATCGTATCACTTCATCAAGATTATCGCAGGCATTACGTCGCAATCCACATGATACAATCGCATCCGAAATCCCCTGTCGGAAAGGCCTCCTTCCTAACAAACCGCTGGCAATATTTCGTACAGCCGGCATCAGGCCTATCTCTGGACCAAGATAATCCACATCGTGGGTCAACAAAATTGAGAAATGCCGCTTCGGCGCAGGCAAATCAATACCAACTTCATTGGCCCACTTGCGCAGAAGTTCAGCATACTCATTCACAATCGGCCGATGCAGAAATCCTGCTCTGAAGGGAAGTGACTCTTTGCCAGGAAACCGCCCATGCTCGTCGCGCACGTCGCACCGAATCCATTCCTCATAACGTGTAAGTAGAAAATACGCTGAAGCAATAATATCGGCATGAATCATCAACAGATTTCCACGCTTTTCAACTATCGGTGTGCCGAATAATAAAGGTGTGCCCTCGACTTCACGTAATGGCAGATCAGGAAGAGAACCTTTTGTGCCATAGAAAGTGCCAAAGAATCCGCTAGCCATGATGTGAACATGAGGTTTGTCGCCAACCTCCATCTGACTGCCATATGTAAGCCATGATGGTAAGTTAATGAGTTCTTCACAACTCATGTCCAATAAAATACCTACCACGTATTCAACCCTTTGATCCATTTTCAAGTTTTGCCAACAACATACATGTTTGAAAATTCGGTTAAACGTACCATTTGGATGGGCAAGATATTAATGAAAGGGCGAGACTTTTGAATTAACGCCACTGCTTCAGTCAGAGGCATTCCTTGGCTGATAAAATAGGCGGCAGCCAGTGTCGGTGCTCTGCTAATACCTTCAGAACAATGAATATAAATTTTTCCACCACTCTCAACAATATGTTGAATGAAATCTACTCCTTGCTGAAGATATTCGATTTCCGGTGCCGTAAATTCTTCGATTGGCAAATAACAATAGTCACCCAAAACCAAGCCGTGCTGCTCATCGTTAAACTCTGAACGCATATTCACAATGGCATTTATACCAAGTCGATCCATTTTCCGTTTACCTAAAAAGCTATGTTGTGCCCCGACGTATATTTGCGGGGTAATTCTGCTGTATCTAACAATAGGTATCCCCGTACTTTCCGAATAAGTGCGCATGATAGCCACATGAAGGCCTTGTTTTTTCGTCCGGTGCAAGAACCTTCCTAAGCCCACTTTAGTCAACATCCACATTATTAATGATCGTAATATCTTATAAATGGAATAAACAGCTGGCAGTGGATCACTAAGTCTGAGATTTGACTTCACGCCTGGATTCAAGCAGTCCAGAATAACTCTGAAAACAGCATTTGGTTTTTCCCGTATATGAGCGAGCTCACCATCCAATGGCCAGTGAAATTTCAAGCCGACCCTATACTGATCTGAATAAGTTATTTCTTCGCCCAAAGCCAGCCGAACAGACAACACCGGAAAATCAACACCACACGCAAGCGCAAGATCCAAAGACCCCCAGAATTTAGGATTGATTTCCATCAGATACAAATCACCCGTGCTTTTCTCGCGTTTGAATTCAACCATCGCAACACCGTGCCATTTCATGGCGTCCAGGATTTTTCTCCCAGCTGCCAGCAGGTCTGATTCATAAATGCTTACAGCACAACAACTGGCACCTCCAGATGGAGGCGTTTCACGCACACGTTGATGCATAAAAACACGTTTACATTCGCCCCCTTTATACAAGGCAAAGAAACCAACACCCACTCCGTCGATAAATTGCTGGATTATAGGGAACTGCAGTTCCTCTCCAGACAATCCTTTACCCCAACTCTTAATTTGTGCAAGTAGCTGCGAAGCATTATATGCGTAAAATGGTCTGTCCTTGTTAATCTCGCTTTTCCCTTTAACTACAATGGGGAAAACTATCTCCGAAATATGTTCCTCAAGTTCCGCCTGACTTTGATAAACCCACGTCTTAGGAATGTTTACATCCAGCGTAGCCGCAAAATTATATGTCGCTTCCTTGTCGAGGCATAACGCAATTACTTCTCCTGATGGGAGAGGAATGGAGCATCGTTCGGGTAATGCTGACCTGTGCCGTGACACCAGCTGAACTGAGCGTGCTCCTATTGGTAGAAGTACATCATATGACGCATTATCAAGGAACTTAGCAAACTCATTGATTGACTGATCGTTAAAAGCTTCTTGTGGGTACGTAACATTTGATAAATATCGAGACCAACCGGAAAGACAGTGTCTATGTCCGATAACATCAACTTCAAACCCTTCACATGCAAGAGAACGCACAGCGCCAAGGGTATGTTTGTAAGCACCATCTGTTATTAAAACCCTGCCTCGGCTCTGATTCTTCATAATGAAGGTGGTACAGCTTTGGCAAGCACACGAATAATTGGCAGATCAAGTCTATTACAGCCATGCCCTTGAAGCCTTAGCATCCGCGTCTTTAATCCAGCAAATAAACACCGGCAAAGAATCGTTAATGATGAAATCGCCCCTTGCTTAAGATTGAATTCATTACAATTCCATCCGCGATAAAGATCTGTTATATCCTTCCAGATTCTTAAAGTTGTTAACCGGTTATTCCAGAAACGAAAATCACCATCCTTTTCCATAGCAATGACAGAAAACCCTGTCCTTTTTAATACAACACTCAGGGTTTGCTCAGTAAATGACCAGAAATGCTGCCCCATTGAACTTTTTGGGAAAGTGTCTAATTCCATGACAGGTCCTTCATATCTTGCATCAGGTACTTCAATAAATATATATGGATCGTGGTAACACTTCTTTAGCTCCTGCAACACCTCCAGCGGCGAATGCAAATGCTCTAAGACATGAACTAGCGACAAGAGAAAAACACCTTTTTTCGGAAGATCCTCGGACTGTAACGCATCCATCCAGGATCCCTTTTGGAGATCAATCCCAAAGGTATTCTGCCCCCAGGCTACAGAAGCACTATCGGGCTCGTACCCAACAGCAGAAGCTGTGCCCTGGTTCTGCATGAACGAAACCAACCATCCTCTACCGGCACCAACTTCAACATAATTTACTGTATCTGATGCAATGCCGTCCTGTTTCAACGCTTGTAAAATCCATTGTCCCTGACGTTCAGCCATAGTTCGCTCGATTTTGTCAGAATAGCGGAAATAGCGAGATGCATAATATTGAGCTACTGCTTGTTCATTTGGCAGTGGAAAACGGAAAAACGCGCCACAATTATCGCATTTATATGTTGTACAGTTAATTAATCCCAACAAGAATAACGTGTTTACCGGGGTACTTGATCCACCGCACAAATTGCATTTTTGCTGATGTAATACAGAATTTAATTCAATGGATTGATCTGGTTTTTCACATACCATATTTTCTTATTCCCCATTCAAGATGCCATGATTTACATCTGAACCAATAGCGAACGACAAAGATTCCCAATATATATCAGGTCTTTTCATAGGCTGGATCAAACAAAACAGATGAGAAGGAAACAACATTCCTTTCAGAGAAGAGATGATTTTTCTTGGCGAAATACTCATTTTTAAGGGAGCAGAAAGATAACGAAATTCAAGAATATCAAATCCCATGCGAAAAAGAAACTTCCTCAATGTTGCTGCGGTATAAAACGTTACATGAGAATCGCACCCAGGAATCTGCTTGGTTTTTCGTCCGGTCATCAAGAAATTCAATGTCTCTTCGTTAGGAACACTGAGAATGCATTTGCCACCACTTGTTAAAACCCGCCTGATTTCCAACATAAGCTGTGTCGGGACAGCCACATGCTCGAGCACCTCCGAACAAACTACAAGATTTACGGATCGATCTCGCAACGGTAAAAAGTGAGTATCACCGCATAAACAGATTGTTTTTTTAGTTTTTTTCTCAACTCTTTCAAGAAATGACATCCCAAAATCCAGAGAGAGAACAGTTGTGTACAGAGATTCTAAACATTGTGTCATTACACCATCCGCGCCGCCAATCTCCAAACAAACATCACCCGCCCCAAGCATTCTTGCTTTGTCCAATATTGCCTGAACCCGCCCATCTATGGGGATATCCGGCATTGTTTGTCCAGCCTGCTCATGTAACTTTTGGGTATATCTAGCAAAGTGCAAGGGTATCTGAGGAACTAAAGCTCGAAAATCAAGCAAACGACCAGTAGAAAGTACTTTTCCAGAGCACTTCCGACAGATTAACATGTGTTGAGTAATTTCTAAGTTTGATTTGCAACAAGGGCAGCAGAGAATTTGCACTAATTCATTTATATTCATGATTGTTTCCTAGTAGATGGGACGTATACCAAAATATACTTCCGGGCTCACTTCTGTTTCAAAAGAAATCTTTCCCACAACTAACATCAAGCGGTGACTTGTATGCGAACTTTGCAATACGTTGTCGATCAGCAGCGCTAACATTCTTGATGGCCCTCAGATCAGCATTTTCGTAACAGCCCTCTTCAAACCTCATTTTCTGATCCCTATTGTTTTTTGTTCATCCTTCAGCCTACGGGTCACACACCGTTTCGCCATAATCAACGTGTCGTAAGTCTTCGCATCCATTCTCGCCAAGGCAAGGCATCACTCCAACCGAACGCGAATAGTCCACTGAACGTAATCACTCCGTACACAACGCCGGCAGTAACCAGAACAACCGTATTAGACCAGTCTGCCCCGTAGTACTTAAGCGCCATCAGAAAAGGTGCGGCAAAACAACTCACACCCATCACCTTGGCCAGCTCGACCCATGGAAACAACGAGGCAATCGAACATCTAAGGACCGCTCGGAGTGTGAGAACCAGATAGGGCACAACGAATACATAGCCCGAAACGACTGGTCCGATCGGAGCCAGCAATGGCCCGAGAAAGCGGATCGCGCACCAGAGGAGCAAGGCATTCGTTGCAAGCGAGATCACGGACTGGATCAGAACTTCCCGGCTGTGGCCCGTCGCCAGAAGTACCGCACCGAATGTGATGGTGCGGACCGGAAGCATGAGCAGATAGATGCGAAAGGGAATGGCGCTGTTCTCGTAGGGCGTACCAAATAAAAGACACATCAGTTCCGGTGCCATGCACATCAGAAATACCATGGCTGGAAACAGAAGTAACGCACATTTTACCATTGCACGATGTATCAGCGCAATGATCTCTGAAACGTGACCTTCTTTGTAGAGTTTGACATAGTCCACTATAAGCACGGATGTAACGGAGCCTGTTATCATACCAATCAGCGGTATCTCCATGGCCCCGTTGACGTAAATTGCGAAGACTGCAGGGGTGCAGATCGCCGCGACCATCACCTGATCGAGGCTCACTGACACAGCTCCAATAAGAGTCGCAAGTCCCAGGGGCACACTGCATCGGATCTGTTTTCCTATTCCCGCTAAAGTTGGATACCAACTGCCTGTATTGCAGGCACGGAACATTAGTATCAACGCTACGATGGTCGTAACGGCCGCACCGACAACCGTACCAATGATCGCAGTGTCAGGACTGGCCCAGATCAGGCATGGCACAACGATTGCCAATAACATCAGCAGGCGACTGCCAACGTTGAAGCCTGCCACCTGTTCCGTTCGATTGCGTGCCATCAGACAAGCTGACAAGGATGCGGCAGGCAACATCAATAGCGGATAGGGAATTAATAGCAGTAATAGCTTGGCAAGATCTGGATTGTTGAAACGAATTGCCAGCAGGTGATTCCCGCCAACCAGTAGAAAAAGACTGAGTAGTGTCCCCCCTAAAAAAAGCCAGAGAAGGTTTTCGACCAGGACCCCACGCGAACGTTTCTCTTCACCAGGCAGGAAGTAGTAGAGCGCCCGGTCAAATCCCAACGTCACGAATGGTACAGCAAAGATATAGGCCAGCATCGTCTGCCGATAGCTGGCGTAGTCGTGCTGGGAAAACACCCGCGAGAGTATGGCGGCACTGGCAATGCTCACGAGCGTGGTCAGAGCTTGGCCCGATGACAGAATCATTACCTTTGCGGATCGGGAGTGCTTTGCGGACTCCGTGGTTAATCCCTGATTTAGGACTTTAGTGCTTTCTGTATCCTGATTCATCTCATTTGGTTTTCAACCATACCCTCTATAGCTTAAACTCGTCGTACGACTTCATGCCCCGCATGAGTTCAGTTGGTAACGGCTTATTTCGTCAAGATCAAGGCAATCGTTCCCACTCGGTGGGCGAACACGCTCTGCGTTGCATGTCTTGCTAATGTTCTGATCGGTGTTTTACTTGAGAACATCGAAGAACTGGCCGAGGCGATGGGCGAAACCGCCATAATTCTTTGTGGCGTCAGACAGGGTCAGCCAGGTCTTCCGGCTGACTTCTCTCTTAGTAAGCCAGCAACTAGGTTCAGTGATTGCCGCGCCGATCGCTGCGGCAACTTCGGCCACATCGGGATTTGCGGTCAGGAGGAATCCATTGCTTGCGTTCACCAATTCAGGTGTGCCACATACGGCTGTGGCAATAACTGGAATCCCGGCGCTTTGAGCCTCCATGATGGACACAGGAACGCCTTCTGAAGAACTTGTGTTGATGAACAGGTTGACAAAAGTGTTTCGATAGAACGATCGCACTTGTGCGTTATCAACACGTCCATGAAACGTCGCGACAACGTTTCCAGGAAGACAAGCAAGGGCAATGTTCTCCAACTCGGCACGAAGTGGCCCATCGCCAAAATGGTGCCATTGAATCATGACTCTAGGGAATTTGGTGCCCACATGACCAAGGCCCCGAATGAGCAAGTCAACCCGTTTGACGGGATTCAGATAGGCGCACGAACAAACAACAAATGGCGTGGACGTCTTGGACGGCTCTTTTACGCCGACGTCCGCGGCACCGAGCCGACCAACTTCGGCTTTAGTAGTCATCCAAGGATAACGGCTGGTGAGATACCTAACACCATGCTCAGAGGCAACGAAAACACGATCCAGAGACCTTAGAACACGCTCATGGAATGGCCAGTTTGGATCACCGCCTTCCTCAATGTAAAGATCGGACCTTTGCGCTCTTGACACAATACCAACAACGTTCTGCCATCCTCTGCTTGCCAATCTCGCTCCTAGGATCGGAAGCGCCGTCCACCAACAGAAGAATAATACCTTTTCCGAGTTTTCAACGCGATGCATCAGGTACGTAGAGAACCATTTTTCACAGATGGCGATACGAGCTGCATTCCGCATTGCTTTGTACATGGCGAGTGGCCTGCCCGCACCACCTAGCATCGCATTTCCAAACAAAGAAAGATGGTGTGTGAGAAGGAATAATTTGCTTGCGCGCGAAATCGACAACATTGACGCCAGTCCAGTCTCAACTTCCACGCGTGGTGGAAGGCCCCGAGGTTTCCCGGAAACTAAAGTTGGCACAATGACCATACGGTCGAATTTTGATGCAAGATAGGGCACTTCGGCTTCCATGAATTCCTCGCCAGGCAAGTAAGGAAAACGTGTTGTGATGAGAATCAGAGTCCGCATTGATCAACGACCACCTTCTGGGGACGTATCTTCACATTGCACATTTGCTTCAGACTTCTGTCCTCTATAACTTGAATTCGTCGTACAACTTCGATCCGTGTGAGAGTTCCGTTGGCAAAGGCATGTTTTCGTCTAAATCCAAACATCTGAGGACAGGCATTGTTGATTGTTGGTCGTCAGTTGTTAGTTGATAACGAAAACCGCTTTCAGGACAAATGAGGATGGTTGGTAGTTCTGAAGACATCCTCGTCTCCTTCTCTGACGATAAACTATCAACTACCAACGATGAACCGCTGCTGGCGCCTCGTGACCGCAGCACATGCCCATGCCTACTCATCCAGCCTTGTTGCCGGGCGGGATTACCAACAACTAATGCATAGTCGGGCACATCTTTCGTAACCACTGCTCCTGCCGCCACAAAACAGTAACGGCCAAGCGTAATACCACAGACAATTGTGGAATTGGCCCCAATCGTTGCTCCACGCTTGATAACAGTCTTCTCATATAGGTTGTTACGGCTGACCTGAGAGCGCGGGTTAGAAACATTTGTCAAGACACAGGATGGACCGAGAAACACATCATCTTCAATAGTCACACCAGAGTAAATCGATACGTTGTTCTGGATCTTGACGTTGCTACCGATTACAACCCCGCCAGCTACATTGACATTTTGCCCAATTACACACCTTTCGCCAATCATGGCACCTTTCATGATGTGACAAAAATGCCAGATCTTAGTACCAGCCCCTACTTCAGCCCCTTCATCCAAATATGATGATTCATGGATAAAATAGTCAGGTTTGTTGGTCGTTGGTTGTTGATCGTTCATTGTTTCTCCTTAAGCGAACGTATGAGCCCATTAATGAGTTGTTTGACACCAATCAGGTTGGAAATCAGATTCTGCTTGGTCGGAAGGTATCCAATTCTTATAGCCAACAATAGTTGGGTTTCCAACTCAGAGGCAGATCCGCGGGCAATATGAAGAAATTGTAGAAACTCTTTTACCCCCGCCCGAGTGGCGCCTTCTGCCAGATTCGAAGGAATGGAAATCGCTGCTCGCCGAATTTGGCCTGTTAACCCATACATTTCTTCTTTTGGGAAATCCCGCGTGCAGACATACACCTCTTCGACAAGATCCATCGATTTCTGCCATGCCGTCAATTGCTTATAGTCGCCCATGTCCCCCTCCCTTTCCGATCGATCAACAATTAACAGTCAACCATCAACGAAGTAGCGGATGATAGTCTCCTGTCAGGCCGGCTTTCGGCGCATTCCGAATGTCATGCACAAGCTGAATCGAGGGAAGGACATCAGCCGTACCGAAACCTCTTCCCGAAAGGATTTCTTCATAACTCTTCTTATGAAGATCCTTAAAACCGTCAGAAAACTCAACCTCCTTGCCATCAAGCACCAAGGCACGGTAAGCGTTTTTGCCGTTCTGCGTTGCTGATTCAGGCAAATCCCTGGCATCAACAGACAAGAACCACCTTACCCTTGCATACTGCAATTCCAGATATCCGGCCGCCCGGGTAGATTCCAGAAGATGGACCTTGTTTTGTCGAACTGGACCAAAGATCCAGAGGAGTAAATCATAAAAGTGAACCCCTATATTCATCGCTATGCCACCCGACTTATGATCATCACCCTTCCACGAGATCAGATACCACTTACCCCTGGATGTAATGTAGGTGAGATCAACATCATGAACAGTATTCTTACCTGTCGTCATAACCTTATTACGAAGTGCGATAAGCGCCGGGTGCAGACGCAACTGCAGAATCGAGTTTATACGATGGCCTGTTTCCTGCTCCATTTCAGTCAGGGCGGCAAGGTTCCACGGTTCAAGTACTAAAGGTTTTTCACAAATAACATCAGCTTTAGATCGCAGGGCAAACCGGATGTGGGCATCGTGCAGATAATTTGGAGAACAAATGCTGACGTACTTAATATGCCCTTGTTCCGGCCCGCGACGAAGTTTCTCCACATGCCTCTCAAATCTTTCGAATTCCGTAAAGAATGCCGTATCAGGGAAATAACGATCCAACACACCGACACTGTCATTCTTGTCAAGGGCCGCCGTGAGTGTATGCCCAGTATCCTTGATAGCCTCCATATGACGCGGAGCGACAAATCCAGCCGCACCAATTAGCGCAAAATTCATAATGATTTCTCCTTGTTCAGTAGTTGGTAACTTTTGGGCAGCCTTAATAGTTTAGCGCATTCCTGAGATGGGGCGTCAATTAGATTGTTAATGCCTCATGCACAAGAATTTACCCAGTATGTCCCACTGGTCCCGGTCAATGGATTAACTAAATATCTTTTTCACTGCTTTCTTTAGAATCGATCTCAGTGTAATTCCGACAAATCTGGAAGGTACTCTTTCAACACATTTCAAGCATCTATTAGGAAATCTATTCTTTATATGTAATTTCCTCAAATTTTTAATTAAAGCGTCGTTCCATAAATTCTTTAGGTCATCCTTATTCATATCGCCAACAACAAGTTCTCCATCATAATCAACACAGCATGGTACAACTCGGCCATCCCATAACACAACGGGACAGATCCACAGGCTTGGACAACTTAGCTTTCTATTATCTATGAGCTCCGCTTTGAAAATTGTTTGCTGTTGAACTTCATATTCGTCACACAGGTGTGACCATTCTTTTATGAGCTTATTTAGCCTGGGGTGATTATCGTCTGTTTCTACTGTTCTAAATATTATTTTTATATTTGGGTTTAATTTATTCTTAATATCAATGAATGTTGACCATTTATTTTTAATATCTTCAAAAGGTATATTAGTTCTTTTTTTATAATCATTTTCATTTCCGTAAATTGAGAATACAATTGAATCAAGACCGCTTTGAATCAATTCCTTTGATTTGTTGTCTGTTAAAAGACTTCCATTTGTTACAATTCGAGCTTTGATTTCTGATTTTGTTGCATACTCAACTAAGTCTACTATTTTAGGATGCAGTAATGGCTCTCCCCAATTGGTTATGGTAACACCGGTAATGCCGTTTTTTCTTGCATTGTCTACAATTCTTTTAAACAAACCCATCTCCATGAAGCCTTTTTTTCTTTTCATGAGGCTATTAACCGGACAAATATCACAATTAAAATTGCATTTATTAGTTGGTTCTATCCACAGGTATTTAGGCGGAGCAGCTGTAACTCTCTGTAAAAAAAAGTTGAATCTGTAAATATTAACCATACGCCTCATCTCATGAGTTAAAAGGCTTCAGGGGACAGATTTCCAGGGACGTATCTTCACATTGCACATTTGCGTAGACTTCAAGGTCAGACCCGTACAATGTACTTTGTTGTTCTCCGGGTATAAGATTCTTTAACCAGAAATGGCACCGCAGGACAGGCAGGGTTTCGGGTTCTGGGTTCAAAGTTTCAAGTTTTGGGTTCGGTCACCGTTCACTACTCATAACTCGACACTCTCCAAACTTAAGGGAAAACTCTCTTGTTTTACCTGGGCAAGTCCGAGAGTTCGATACGGTCATAACAGCCGTGTTTTTGGTCTTCCGGATGCGGTTCAACAGCCAGGATAGTGATCTCTCTCTTCCCGGGTCCGTAGGCCCAAGGCGGCTGGAGTCTGATTCTCCAAATAGGACTGCCATACCTTCATGCCGTACCGTCGTGTCAAAGGGGCTATTTCATGCGATTCAAGACTGTTGTGCCGTGGATTGACTTCCAGATATCCCAGCGCCTTCACCAACTTCTTAAAGAACTTCTGCTCGTCCTTGGATAATGTTCCCTGTTCATACCGGACGGCCAAATCATTCCACACCGCTTCCATCTCCGGCACACCCATTCGGATCTTGAAGGTATTCACTATTCCTCACCGGTACTTTTTGAGGTCGATCACAGGAGACACCACACGTTTCTTCATGTTGGCTACCGATTGATCCATCATGCGCAGGGCTTTCTTGGAGATAACGTTCGGATCAATCAGAACGCGAGGTTCCAGCACTACATGGCCATCAGTAAACACCTTAACGGAAAAGAACTCCGACAAAGCGCCCCGAATGGTCAGACGCTTCTTGGTATCCAGATGCGCTGTATATTGATTCAACACTGCCGTCGTCATGATCACTTACTCCTTTGTTAAATGCCTAGTGGGATTTCCCACCACAAACATAGCTCTTTCCGATCTATTGGCGCAAGTCAATAATTCGGAGTTTTAAGGGTCAAACCTGTACAATGTACTTTACTGCTTTCTGCTTCACTATTCAGCAATATAAAAAACACTTAACCACCAAGACTCTAAGTACACCAAGGAAGAGTTTCCGGGAGAGTTTCCGCAAGTTTCCGGGGTCCAAGTTTCCGGGGTCAGACTGTGAATAACAAGTTTGATCTTTTGCTTTTTCTTCCATGAGGCCTTTTCTCACAGCCTTCTTGGGTCGTATCCCCGAATAGTCGCGGTAAACTTCACATTGCACATTTGCTTCTGACTGCTGACTGCTGAATTCCCAGGCCAATCAGATATCAGTAAACTTCATCGTGCGTCCCAACACTCTCCAACAGAATGGCGGGCTTGCCGCCCTGTTTAACCGTTTTAAAGATGATGCGAAGGTCGTAACCCACACTGCACGCCCAAGAACCTGCCAAAGCGCCTGTTAGTTTGTGAGTCCGCAGTGAAGGGTGAAACGGATCCTCCGCCAATTGCGTGAATGCCTCAAATAAATCCGTTGCATGTTTAGGATGCCGACTTATGTGCTTGCGGACGGCCCTCACGAAGGCCGTACTGCGGATGAGAGTCCAACTCACCCTGTGATCTCCTGCATGAGTTCAGATGGCGTGACAGCACGGCATTTTCCAGCCCTGAAATCACGGTTCGCTTCCCGTATGTCCTTCCGCAAGGCTGTGCGCCTTTGTTCTATCAATCGCTTGGAGAGAATTTCAACGAGGGACTCCTTTTGCGGCAATGACAACCCATCTGCCAGGCCAACAATCTTATCGAATGTCATTCCTGTCTTCATGCTTTTACCTCATTCTTCCTTATTCAAGGGTACTACAGCATATTGTGCTGTGTCAATCATCGCAATTCCGCTACCGCAATACTTCCATAGTCAATTCCAAGTTCCGTACCTGCCAGGGTCACTCACCTGTACAATGGACTATGATTTTTAAAATCCGATCGGATCATTTTATCCAAAACCACAATCCATGAGTTCATCTGTCTGGGATGTATCGTAAATAAAAGTTACAGGTTAACAGGTCCAATTCCAGGCGCTTACGCCGCTGGAGGCGAAGCCCAAAGGGCGAATATTTCACCTCCGTAGGAAATATTCGGGTTAGTTCCATGCGTTGGTTCTGCGATCCTATGATGCCCACTTCAGGGCAAGCTTCTTCCCCGAATGAGCGCAATCGCTGAGATACAGATTGATCAGGTTTTGATAAGGTACGCCCGTTTCCATGGCCAGAGATTTGAAGTATTCGATCACATCAGTTCCAAGACGCATCGTGACCTGCTTGCGAAAGTGCTTGGCGTAAGGATTGCGGACTGAGTCGCTGAAATCGTATTCTTTTCTCATATGTAACTCCCGTATTGTTTTCGTTCGTTTGGAATAGCTTTCCGTGCCGAGATGATTCGAATCACCTTGTCATTTTCCCGATAAGCATGGCAGACGATCAACAAGCGCAGTTTGGCGCTGAATCCCAGAAGAATAAATCTGTCTTCCTCTTGCGAGTGATCCGGATCGTGCTTCAATCGTGCATTTTCATCGGCAAAGACAGTTGAGCCTTCCTCAAATGATACACCGTGCTTGCGAAGGTTTTCAGCCGCTTTCGCTTCGTCCCATGCAAATCGCATTCCATTCATAATGATAATGTATTGCTCATAGCATTACAGTTCAAGGGAAAAATCATATTTCTTCTTCTTGCAGAACTCCCCGCTCATCACCTCCTCAAGGCACACTCCGGATTCTCAAGGGTCAGACCGGAATGGCGCTAAGTTAAGGTCTTTTTGCATGCTGCAAGCATGCCTTGGACTGCGGCGGCTTGCTTGCCAAGCCGTAGCCTTGGCGAAGGTTGGACGCCGCTTTGATCAATAAAGAAAGCGCTGTCAAGCCAGCGCACTCCAAAGTGCTTCGCACACCAGAATTTCTGAAAAACATGCTTATCTTAGCGCCATTCGGGTCAGACCGCGAAACGAGAAACTCTCTTTTTCGGGATCTGTTGCGTTCTTTGCGTTAAAATCTTTTCCCGGTTTCTTCCAGGGAAAGATATGAGTATGTATCCGCAGATTACATCCTCTCTCACTTCATGTCCGCCGGGTTAATATAAAAAGCCGAAGAGATAGAGGGGGATTTTATTGGCAACCCCAACCTCAATGCCATCTGCTGCGACATATGAATCTACAACGCCTTTGATTTGTGCATCGAGCTTTCCCGACCCACCGATTTCAAAGACATATCTATCATTTACCTTGAAATCACCTTTATCTGAAAGAGTTATCTTGAAGCTGTTCTTGAACTGGCTGACAAAGAAAGTCTCCCGAACCGCGCCTCTTTCCGATTCAGACATCATGGAATTGTTGACTGCAAAAAGAAGGTTGCTGTTCGCCATAAGGATTTTCGACGGCTTGCGCACCAGCCTGTATCCTTTGCCTTCAGAAGCGATTGAATTTATCATTCCCGCCCTGTCAAGATACTCAAGGTAGTTGTATACATATTCTTTTGATATTCCGAGCTCCCTGCTCATCTTGTCTATGTTCACCAGGAAAGGAACGCTACTTGCAATGAGCCACAGGAGTTTTTTCAGTACCGGAATATTGGACTGTTTCATGTCGCCGGCAATGGCAATGTCCTCGTATATGACTTTCTCGACGACATTCAACAACTTGGAAACATAGGTGGCCGCCCCCTCCGCAATAAAAGGATAAGATCCTGCCGAAAGGTATTTATTGAAATATTTCAATATGGACACACCCTTTGTAATCTCGCCTGATATCATTACGTGCTTTTTGAGTAAGCCGTCAAGGGTCAGTACAGGCAATGATATGTTTTCCTTGAGCTCCAGATATTCCCTGAACGAAAGCTCTTTGAGATTGTAATAGACAACTCTTCTGGAAAGATCGGCCTTCCCGCGCTTGAGTTCAATAGAGGAACTGCCGGAAACCAGGATCCTCTTTCCCTTGAAAGTGTCTATTATGCTCTTAAGTTCAAGCTCCCACCCCGGAAATTTATGAATTTCATCAATGATGAGCGCCTCGCCGCCGAGCTTGAAATATTCGCCGGCGATCTTGAAGAGACCGAGGGCTGATACAACCACATTATCCGCTGAGATATACAGGCATTGTTCAACATCATTGTACTTCTCAACGTAATGTTGAAGCAGTAGCGTGGTCTTCCCTGTTCCGCGGTATCCGGTTATGCAAATATGCGGAGAATCCCAATCTATGGCATCATGTAGATATCTCCTGAACTTCACAGGGATATCTTCAACGCTTTTCCTGTGGATATAGAACAGTTCATCAAACATGAATGCTTCCTTCCCATGCACTTTTAAACAAATTACAGCCAACTACACTTTGCTATATGAAACAGTAATAGTCAACTATACTTTGCTATGCATCTTCTGGAATTTCCGGGTCAGCCCTGCAGTGGTTGTTGAACAAGACTGAAACGGTTCGCCTGCCAGAGCCAGACCTGTACAATGTCCTTTACGGGTTTCTGACTGCTGACCTCCGACACCGACATCTGACTTCCGCCATCAGATATCCGGCATCCGGGCACACTCCGTGCCCGTCAATTATGCGCCTTCGCGAGGCCTACGGCGTCACAGGTCGCGCCTTCGCCCCACAATGCTTCGCTAAAAGCTACGCAGGGCAGGATGTCTGCCCATTGCTTCGGCGCACAAGTGCGTCTTCGCCCAGCAAGTACCCGCCATTGTCCCGTCACACAATAGCTACCCCTGCCCAATCACATCACCACTCCATAACCTGTCCAGGAAAATCTGCCACGGGTTGATGTCTTTTGCCAGTTTATTACGTCAGATACATCGCCGTCATGCCAACGGAAACATACTCTCCATTGCTGATTAATTAGTATACTATGCAGGCAGGAATAGATCCGAATTCTGAATTTTGGGTTCCAAGTTTCGAGTTCGAATATCCGATGTCTGACCTCCGTCTTCCCCCCCTCCCACCTTTCCCATCCCTCATCCACGATCGCGGTGGTCAGATCCATAATAATGCCCATACTCATGCCCGACCCGGCTGAGGTCAACATCGTTGATTATTGCACCAAGTATGTTCGCACCGCCTTCATTGAGTTTTTTGACGCATCGCTTGGCAGTACTCTTCTTGGTTTTGTTGAACCTGAAGACAAGAACAACCCCATCCACAAGTCCGCCCAGAACCATTGCATCGCTGGCTGCACCAAGCGGAGGAGAATCTATAATGATGCGATCAAAATTCTGCATGGCCCATTCAAGGAATTCGCGAACCCTCTTGGTGCCCAGAACTTCGGCAGGATTGATGTCCCTTGCCATCTGGCTGACAATAATAGCCAGGTTTGGAAGCTCCGTCTTGGTGCAGAGCTTCTCAAATGGAGGGGGGACAATATCACACAAAGCGTGAAGCAGACTCCATTCAGCATCCCCGATCTCGGGTATATTCTTGCTCCAGACCCTGGCGAGTTGTGGCCGCCTCATGTCCAAGTCTACAAGAAGAGTCTTAAATCCCGCCTTTGCAGACATGATGGCAACGTTACAGCTGCATATCGTCTTGCCTTCACGAGGTTCGCTGCTCGTGAAAAGAAATGTTTTCCCCTGGCAATTCTTATCAATCAGACCCCTGATACCGCTGAAGGCTTCGGTTGCTATGCTGAACTTGTCCTTTAATCCTATCAAGGCGAGCTGCTTCCTTACAACCCAGGATACGCGCGGCACACTGCCAAGCACTTTGAGGCCAATGTCGTTTTCAACATCGGCATCACCCCAGATACGATCTTCAAGCTTGTAGGACAGCATCGAAAGGAATATTCCCCCGCATCCACCAAGGAACAGCGCCAGCGCCAGCGATAAAACCTTGCGAGGGCTGATCGGCTTTGCCGGCACTTCCGCCGGCTCGACAATCTTGATTGTGGTGGTCTTTTCGTCCGACGACAGCCTGGCTTCCTCCATCCTTGCCAGGATACCCCTGTACGTTATTTCGATCGTGCTTTTCTCTCTTTCAAGCACACTAAGTTCAGCCCTGCCCCTGGCAATTTCCTGCTCCTTATCCTCGGCAAGGCGAATCTGATCGTCGCATTGTTTCTTGATGGCTGCAATCAGCTGATCCTGCGTTTTGACTTCCGGATGGTTTGGTGTGTACCTCGACAGCAATTTATCCCGCGCAGCGTTGGCTTCCGTCAACTCCTTGCTATAGGCAATGAGCGACTCCTTTATGGCATCTCTCTGCGCTTCGAGCGTTTCAAGGAGACTCTGACTCCTGAAATCAAGAACCTTCTTCTCGGCATCCTTGAGCATTTTGCCCTGCGTTTCGATCTGGGTCTCAAGCCACGACACCGCGCTCTTCGATAAATCCTTGTTCAATGCGTAGACCATTTCAATGCCTTCGGCAGAGTAAATATTTGCGACAGTCGCCGCTATGGCAGGCTTGGGAGATTTCACGGCTATCTTGACCAGGCTGGAACGACGGATGAGATCAATGCTGACGTTATCCTTGAAATATTTGGCTAATTTTTCCTCGTCTCCGGCCAGTTCCGGAAAGAATCTTCTACTGCGCTCCATAACCTTTTTCCGCAGTGTATTGCTTTGCAGCTTGAGAACCTGGGTGTTGAAAAGTTCGGCCGAGGAAGACACAGACCCCATCCGGCTTGTATCATCAATTACGGCATCCTGCTGGCCCATGAACCTGGGACGTCGCACGCTCAACTCAACAATGCTTTCCGCCCTGTAGATCGGCGTTGCAGTATATATGTAATATGACCAGCTTATGGCACTGAAGCAAAGCATCAGCAGCAGAACAAATTTCTTAAGCCAGAGTATCCTGAAGAGTTCAGCCAATTCAGACCAGGAAGAATCTTCAAATCCGGTCTGCCCGCCGTACAAAGGATAGCCGCCATAAGCTGAAGGCATGGGTCCGTAATAAACTGGAGGCGAAGCAGGCTGGTTGCCCTGCGACATACCGGCTGTATCAGGCTGGTTATTCGCGTTATTCAGTGCTTTCTTGTCGAACATAATCAGGCCTTATTATCACGGATAACACGGTTACGGAAAAAGATAGACCTTATCATCTTGCCTTTTTATTAGCGTCATCTGCGTAATCAGTGGTTCATTGCCGAAAAACAAACAGGCTCCCGGACCTTTGTCCGGGAGCCTGAAAATATCTCAAAACCCGGATATCCTCAAATGCACACCCGCCAACTTACTGATTTTCATACTCAACCGCAGGCGGAGGCTCAATCTGCTCCATCACTTCCACTGGAGGCAAATCACTTACCAGATCAACTCCAACATCATTCAGCTGTTCTTGTAAATCGGTAGTAACTTCTTTCATTTTCTC
>MHBM01000071.1:0-26999 GCA_001804885.1 Lentisphaerae bacterium RIFOXYA12_FULL_48_11 | reverse complement strand
TGCTGCAGCCTGTAATGTCTGCTGGGCGATGGATTCTATCTGCTGCAAGGTGGACTGTATTGTCGTCAGCGATTCTGTTGCCTTATTCAGAGCTTCCTGGGCCCTGGCAATAGCCGCCGGATCCGCTCCCTGCTGGGCTGCTGCCAAAGCAGCTTTTGCAGCATCAGTCGCCTGCTGGGCTGCTTCAACCGCAATTTTTGTATCGGCAACCGCTATCTGGACATCAGCTACTGCAGCTTCCACCTTGGCTATGGCCCTCGCCTGTCCGTCAGGATTACCCAAAAGCGATTCTGCCGCTGCTTTCTGAGCATGGAAGGCCGCCTTCTGTGCAGCCAATGCACCCTGACTGGCCGCTCTCACCGCCCGATCAATTGCACTAAAAACACTGTTAAGGGAAGCAATCGCACTATTCGAGTCCGGCACATTCCCGCGCTGGAAATTACCTCTTGTGTTTGCTTCGCCAGTGTACATCTGAAGGAATGACTGCTGGTTGTTACCGCCAAAATCCGCCGCAGAACCGCGCAGTGCGCAAACCGCTGTAGGCGTCTGAAGGTAATTTTTCTTGGTACCGGCAGGACCGGCTGACTTGAAATAGGCCTTGCCTACATGCGCGGTGACCCGGCGTGCATCCTCTGTTGTCTTGAAGAAAACGCCTTTTTCTTCTTTCTTCTCAACTGTTGAAACTACCGAGAAAGGCTTAACCTTGATCTCAGCGCCATCGTTCAGCTTGATTTCGACATTACCCTGTTCAGTCTGAATCTTGTCGCCAGACGATACAGCCTGACCGGCCGCTGTTATGTCAGTAACTTTATCCCCGGACAGAATGCGAGCCACACCCTCAAATTTCTCAACCTTGCCAATCTCAAGAGCTTGCACAACTGAAGTTCCGGCCAGTAAGCATACACTAAATAGCGCCAAAATATATCTTCGCATAAATACCCCCTTATTTTTCGTGTGCAAATTATATGTTTCAGAAGCATCAAAGTCAATAGGGCACGTAAATTGATTATTTAATTGGCTTTACTGATGTTTTAGTAAGATATAAGGTTTTACTTCATTTGTTTCGTATTCGGGGGTACATAGTGAAAATCAGCATTCAGTTGTTAATAATATTTATTGCCTGCTCTCTCCAGTTGTGTGCTGGGGCGGAAATTCACAGTGCAATCAACTCCGGTGATCCTGAAAAAGTCGCCGCTGTAATCAACAAGGATTCAGCCTCAATCAACCAGGCCGACGAAAGCGGGAAAACGCCGCTTCATCTTGCTGTGGAAAAGAACGATGCCAGGCTCGTCAGCCTGCTGCTTTCAAAAGGAGCGGATTCGCGAATAAAGGATCGTTCAGGAAGGACACCGTTACGCATTGCGACAGATGCTGAGTCCATCGGATGTGTAAAGATCCTAGTTGCAAAGACAGCTACAGGTTACATAGATCCCCTTCTTGATGTTCGTCTCAAGGAAGGACAGGAAGCCCTCAAGGATGGAACACTGGCCAGGGTGAATGAAATACTCGGCCGGCTGGTACGGCTGGATCCCGCCAGCGAAGGTATTAATTTTGCCTACGGGCTTTCATGGCTGTCGCTGGGTGATCCGGCTCCGGCAGGGGCCGCTTTCGATCGCGTTCTGAACATCAATCCGAAGAATGACCGCACAAGAGTGGAACTGGCACGGGCGCGCATCATGGCCAAACGCTTCCCTGAAGCAAAAAAGGAACTGAAAAAGGTGCTCACATCCAGCCTGCCATCTGCCGTAAGACAGAGTGTCCAGGGTTACCTGGACGAAATCAACAGGGGGATCAACAAGTGGTATTATTCCGGGAATGTTACGATTGCAGGCATCTACGATAGCAACGTTAACATTGGTCCGGACTCAGATATAATCAGCATCTCGCCAGTTTCCATCTTTGGCACAACTATCAGAGAATTAAACGTATCGGACAGTTCGAAACCGGCTGATACTGTTGGACTTTCCGTATCCGCGTCAGCACGGGCATTGTATGATTTAGGAGAGCCCAAGGGCTGGCTGATGGCAACAGATGCCGACCTGTACAAGAACATACTTAAAGAAAGTGATTTCGAGACCACAAGTGTGCAAGCCGGGATCGGCCCAAAACTGATGCTCGACAGGGGCTTCATCCAGTTGCCATTCCGGACACGCTATCTCGAATATGGCGGAGATTCACTGGCCTGGATTTATGGTCTTTACCCATTCTTCGCTTATGCACCCGCAGATATGACCGGGATTTCGTTCATCACCACAGTAACAGGTGAACTGCGGGATTTCGACACACTGACCGCAAGAGACGGTGTTTATTTCTCTCTGAGCGAAATTGTACGAAAATCGTTCGCCGGCGGAAAATACAACATCTACGGCGGGGCGGAAATCATGCATGACCATACCGACTCTGCCGTATATGAATACAATGGCGCGGGACTGATCGCTGGCGCCGATGCCAGGCTCCCCTGGAAACTCAACGCTTTCGGAGAAGCACGCTATTACTATAAGAATTACAGGGAGAAGGATGTCCTGGCGCCAGAGGACAGGGAAGATAATCAGTTCATGCTTGCACTGGGTCTCTCGAAAGATATATCAGACAGGTTTACAGTCGCACTGACCGAGAACATAATCAACAACGACTCTTCGTTTGATCTTTATGAATATGAACGTTATGTAACAACTCTCAGCACAAGCTGGAGATTCTGAGGGGGAAAACATGAAAATAACAAACCTGATTTTAATTACAGCAATATTTACGGTGACGGCAATAACCTCTTTTGCCGCGGATCCTGTCGGTACTATTGTGAGTCTCACCGGAAAAGCCACCGCTACCGCCCAGAATGGGGAATCGAGAAATCTCGAACTTAAATCGCCTGTTCTCCTCAACGACAGGATAAAGACCGACGCAGCAGCCTCTCTGCAAATCATGTTCCTGGATGATTCTGTTGTCTCGCAGGGCGAAAAAAGCGAAATGACAATTGATGAATATGTTTATAACCCCAAGGTCAAGGCAGACAACAAATGCACGCTAAATCTCACCAAGGGAGCTTTTCGCGCAATAACTGCCAGGATAACCGCCCTCAATCCCGACAGGTTCAAGGTAAAGACCAGGATGGCAACCATTGGAATCCGCGGATGTGAACTTGCTTTTACCGTGAGCCAGACTTCCGAGAATATTTACGTGCTCAGCCTGCCGGACGGGAAAAGTATAAATGTGACAATCAATCCGGACACCGCCGCCGGCATGAATTTGACGGGAGTTGTTAACAAAGAAGCCGCAATTGAAATTCTACAGGCCGGAACAATGATCGCCATTCAGGAAGGCGAAGGCATCACGCAGCGCTTTATCACACCACAGGAAGCAGTTGACCTTATCGAACAGCTCACAGCCCCTGACGGACCAGCCGGCAACCCGCCGCCTCCGCCGGACGAAAATACCAGCGCAATCATTGAGACTGTCGTCAGTGAAATAACTGATCTGGCCAACCAGGAATTACTGGAAGATATACAGCAGGATATCTTGACGGAACTCCAGAATCTCCCGCCTGAAACCGTGGAAACCGCAGAAACAATATTGGAAGAAGTTATATCAACCGCGGCATCTCTCGAATATACACAACTTGGAACCGGCACCGACTGGGAATGGGGAGTCTGGGCATTACCAGCGCAGCCTCCTCAAATGGCCGATTTTATCGGTCATGCCGTGCTTACTCCCGGCGATGTAGCATCCCTGTCCATTGGCCTCCAGCGTTTTCTCATGGAAGGTCCTAACACTGCCACTGCCGCCATTATCAAATATGGCGGTTCATCGTATTATGTCGACGGCAACTGCACCGCACAGGTAATGATCGGAATGGGCAGTGGAAACTCCTGGCAAGTTGTTGGTTCTGCAATGGATACGGGTGAATCTATCAGCCTGAATTACTTATTTGAAGGGAGTATTGTCGGAGGAGTTCTTGTTGCAGACCCGATCGCTGGCGGTAATTACACTCTCACTGGCATTGGCCCTGGATATACTGAAGCCGACATTAATACTCAGACCATAAGTGCAAACCTGACCGGTACCGGATCCGTAAATCCGCCCACCGGCATAATCGGACATTTTACCATTACTCACGATGGTGGAGCAACAATTGTTACGGGTGGATTCGGAGCAGATCTGGGCGGAATGCCCTGATTATCGTTGACTTAAACATACGGGGCGGCTTTCTCAAGCCGCCCCGTAAAGTTATTGTCCTTTTTATTCGCAGGAAAAATCAGAGTCTATTTCCCGAACGAATAACGAAGGCCCACAGCTGCCGCGCTGTAGACGTCAAATCCCGGATAATCCTTGCCATCGTCCGGGGTACCTTCCCACGCTGTTGCAGCCAGCATGACATTCACATAGAGCCTGAGATTCTCCATGGCTTCGAATGAGACTTCCGGACGAATCCTCAGCGAATGCGCATCCAGTTCGGCGCTGCCAACCTGGTGGCCTCCGGGAATCGCATCATATTCCCATGTATATTCCGCTCCGGTGAAGAAAGTATAACCAATGCCAACGCCAAACGTAATCTTGTCGCCAAAGATAAGATTCAATTCAGCATCAATACCGGTGGCCATCGCACCATTTGCGATACCATTAATATCCTGTTCGACCAGCGTGCCACCCTCATACTGATCAATTACTGCATCAGTAATATCATATTCAAAATTCCTGTATCCCAGACGCAGGTTGGTTGAATTCCTCCCGCCAAGACGTACATACGCGACATACTCGGTTCGCTCCATCTCAAGCGTTCCATCACTGTCTTCATACTCACCATCAAATTCATTCTTGCTGGTGGCATATTCCACACCAATCGCAAACGGAGTATCGTTGAAACGATATTCCAGGCTCCCGCGGGGATTGGCTGCAGAAGATTTTACTTTGATTGTCGCATCGTCATACGTGAACTTACCAGCGGTAAAAGCATCGCTGACATCAACGATCACTTCCGCACTGGCAACCGTTACCATCCCAACCGACACTGCAAGCACACCTAAGATTTTCTTCACTAGCTCTCCTCCTTTTCTTTCGTTGAACCAAACACCAGGACAACTGTTTTAAAGTAATATTCTTTAATCCTTTAAATCAAGATTTTAAACTATCTCTTTAGATTGGCGGGTTATCGGCCATAAACGGATTAAGAACAGGCTCTTGGTTAAATTTGCTGGCTTTTTCGGTGGAATTATGCAATATTTACGTTTTAATCAACACTCAAAGAGGAGAAAATGTATGAAGAAAGTCGTGATTGGATTGATGTGTGCAGGGTTGGTATTGTCTTTGACCGCTTCCATCGCCAGCGCCGCAAAGACAACCGGCAGAACCTCGAAGAAATCCGTACAAAAAGATGATATGCAGAGCCAGGAAGCATCCATGCTTGGCGTGGTTGAGCTGAAAGACATAAAAGATAAGGATGGCAAAGTAATCCAGAAAGCTTTCTTTCTTGTCGACAGCAAAGGCAAAGAATGGAAGTTGCCGCCCAGCTCCAAGGTCAAGAATTATGCAATCTTTGAAGGCTTGAAAGTTAAACTTACCGGCATGCAGCTGGGATCAGGAAGCCTTGTCTCCGTGAAGTCCATGGATGCTATTGACAAGGCCGCTTTTGAAGCAAAACAGGCGGAGATTAAAGCCGCAGCTGATGCAAAGAAGGCAGCAGCTCAAAAGAAGTAACAATCAAATATATCTTCTTATAAAACAGACAGGGCATGCCGGATCCGGCATGCCCTGTCTGTTTTATGAACACTCTGAATATACGTGTTAGAAATGATAAGTCATACTTCCGCCGATAGTGGCAGAGTTAATATATTCAACCTGGCATCCAATCGAAAAATTATGGGCAAAATAGATGTCAACTGCACCAAAGACACCTACCGATTTCTCTCCCCTGAATCCGGAATCAGACCCGGATAACCCGTCAATATCACCATCGATCAGGGAAAACACCGGTCCCGCGGAAATTGCAAGACTATAGGGAACTTGCTGCAAATTATCGGGGGTATCGGAGAAAATCTCGTAGCAAACGGGTATAGCCAGGTAATATTCCATCCAGTACCCGTCAATACCTTCATCTTCTTCATCAATCTGATGAGTTGAAAACTCTATCACAGACTTCAAGGTTAGGGTGCCAGTCATGAATTCCGGATCCATAATTTCCGTCCGCCATAAATTCCCCTGCAATCCCGCAGAAAACTTCAAGTTGTTATCCCCGTATTCAACAGCATCCGAAGATCTGAATTCCGTACTTCCTGCAGTTGCAAAGACTGTCAGCCAGTCGGCAACATCATAACCTGCAAATAACTCAAAAGTTCTGGCTTCTATCTCTTCGGTTTGATCATTGTGGCTGAATTTTATATCGCGATTCATCCATTCGGCGCCAAGCCCCACACTCCATCTCTCTATCGAACCAACCAGCGCCGAATCCCTCACGCCAACCCCCGCAAGGGGCCCACCGTAAGAACTGATACAACAAAACCCCGCCGCCATAACAGATACCAGCCAGATTCTAATGTTCATGAGTAATCTCCTTTAATCATGTAAACTCGCCGAATCCAGAAGATTTTAAGCAGGGCATCAAACCAAATACAAGTTCACATTGCTAATAGGTTGTAATTCAAGCGCATCTGCAATTTGGTGCATTTGTTTAGGGCCTGCTATTGCCAACGGTAGAAGACGTGTCGCGCTCTTGGGATTAAATCGGTAGGGCGGGGCTGCTAGACCCGCCGATGATCTCAGCAAAGGTTGGGTCCACAGCCGAAATAGATCGAGGCCGCTCGTGGTGAATCCTCGCGATGAACCGGCGCGTAAAAGACGATTGCTTTCCAAGCCGAAGTAAAGCCACCGACCCGGAGCCAGATCTTTCAGGGCAAGAAACATAACCTGATGTAGTGCGGCACTGTGTGCCGCAACCGCCGCACACCAGTCTCCGTCTAAAGACTTCCGCCTTCGCTAAAGCTACGGCGTGACAAGACGCCGTAACAAGCAGTGCGGCGCTACAGTTCTTCCCGGCCTCTGTTTCAGAGGAGGAGTGTCGTGACTAAAGCGCGCCGGCTTTCCGGGTTTGACCGCGGGACAAACACCAACTACTATCTTACATTCTTGTTACATCGATCTGATTATAATGACAATATTGTATCTACCAGTTCCTGATAAAAATACCTCTCAATACATTTATCACTGCAGGTCAGCCTGCACCCGAACACTTAAAGTCCTATATACGTGATACTTAAGACGATAATCCGGAAAAGATAGCAACCCTGCCCGATGTAACCGCCCCTGGATTTGGCATGTTGTCTGCGTATATATCTTCAATTCACAAAAAACAGGGGGGATCATTCTTCATGAGTTGGATATGGAAGAGAATTACAGGCAGACTGACAGGAATCTCATTGCTGTTCATGATAGCGGGAACGGAGCATCTCCTGGCCCAGAATACAGAACCGGCAATCAGCACTTCCAGCAATGTGGCAGCAACTGTTACCCAATCAGCAGTAAATACTGGAGATACCGTCTGGGTCCTTCTTTCAGCAGCACTTGTTATGCTTATGACGCCGGGCCTTGCATTTTTCTATGGCGGGCTGGTACGAAGAAAGAACATCCTGTCAATCCTCATGCAGTGTTTCATGATACTTTGCATAATCAGCCTGCAGTGGGTGTTCTGCGGGTACAGCCTGTCGTTCGGTCCAGACGTTTGCGGAATTATCGGAAACATCGACTGGCTGGGCCTTAAGAATGTCGACATGAATCCTTCTCCTTACGCACCAACGATCCCCCACCAGGCGTTTGCGATCTTCCAGATGATGTTCGCAATAATAACGCCCGGCCTGATCATAGGTGCATTTGCCGAGAGAATGAGGTTTTCCGCCTTCTGTGTTTTCAGTGTGCTCTGGGCAACTCTCGTCTACAACCCGATCGCACACTGGGTATGGGGTAAAGGCGGATTTCTCGGTACACTCGGCGGAATGGGTGCTGTTGATTTTGCGGGAGGAATTGTTGTACACATAAATGCAGGCGTGGCAGCCCTTGCCGCTGTTATAATTCTGGGCAAAAGAAAAGGTTTTCCCGATTCCATATCTCCTCCGCACAATCTACCTCTGGCAGCTCTGGGAGCCGGCCTGCTCTGGTTTGGCTGGTACGGGTTCAACGCGGGCAGCGCTCTTGCGGCAAATAGCATCGCTATCAGCGCTTTTCTGGCAACACATGTTGCAGGAGCAATGGCCGGGTTGACCTGGTCTGTATTAGACTGGGTCAAGTTCGGAAAACCGACAACCCTGGGCATGATAACCGGGGCCGTTGCAGGATTGGCCGCAGTAACACCGGGGGCCGGATTTGTACACATTTCCGGCGCCATATGGATCGGGTTCGGCGCCGGGATACTGTGCTGGCTGGCCGTGACTGCAATGAAAGCAAAGTTCCAGTACGACGATTCACTCGATGCCTTCGGTGTTCATGGTCTCGGCGGTCTGTGGGGGACCCTGGCCGTGGGAATCTGGGCAAGCAAGGCTGTAAATCCAAATGGAGTGGATGGTCTGTTCTATGGAAATCCGATTCAGCTCTGGCTCCAGCTCAAAGCCGTGCTGATCACCGGAACATATTCTTTCATTATGTCCCTTTTACTTTTCAAGCTCGTGGATTTCATACTTAAACTGAGGGTCAGCGAGAATGAAGAATCCATCGGCCTCGACCTGACACAACACAGGGAAGCCGGCTATACGCTCATAGATTAGAAATAAACACAGGATATAACTTCCATGAAATACATCATTGCCGTAATTCAACCTGACAAGCTCGATAACGTTTTAAAACTTCTAACAGAGAAGGAAATCCACCTGGTAACGGTTTCCACCGTTGCCGGACGCGGCCGCCAGAAGGGCATTGCAGAAGTTTATCGCAGCCATAAGGAAGCTGGAAGCCTCCTTAGAAAAGTGAAACTGGAGATCGCGGTCAACGACGATTTTGTACAGGCAGCGATTGACGCCATACTGGCCGGCGCAAGAAGCGAACATATAGGCGACGGCAAAATTTTTGTCCTGGACCTGCCCCGCGTAATAAGAATCCGGACCGGCGAGGAAGGCTCAACTGCTGTCGGATAAACAGGTTCAAAACAATACAAGCAAATGATGTGACAAAATGAAGGTATTGGTACTGCAAAATCATCCCTGTGAGGATGCCGCCAAGGCAGGCACAGCCTTTGAAGAATATGGCGCCGAAATAGAGGTCATTGAATGCTTTAAATGCAAACAAACACCGATAATCGCCGGAGACGCACTGCTGGTTCTCGGCGGTCCGATGAATGTTTACGAGGAACAGAAATACCCATTCCTTCGCTGGGAGACCACAATGATACGCGAATGGGCAGAGGAAGGCCGACCAATCCTTGGCATCTGCCTGGGCGCACAACTGTTAAGCAAAGCAACCGGTGGTAAAGTTACAAAAAACATTACCCCGGAAATCGGCCACTTCGAAGTCGAACAAACAACTTCCGGCAGGGAAGATCCCATATTCACCGGTATCAGAAATCCTCTACCGGTTGTCCAGTGGCACCAGGATACCTTTTCCGTTCCAACAGGAGGAACCCTTCTGGCCAGCGGCACCTCTTGCCAAAACCAGGCATTCAGAATATACCGTGCCATTGGCCTCCAATTTCACCTCGAAATAGGCCGGGACAAAATGTCTTCCTGGATGAAAGAATATGTCAGCGATACCACGCTGGCCGGGATAGATACTGACGCCATCTTGAAGGAATTCTCGGGGAAAGAAACTTTATACGCCGACATCTGTACCAAGTTAGTGCAGAACTTCTGCCGGTATGACATTGCCGATGCCTTGAAAAGGAAGTTTTGACAGGTTCAAGCTGCTTAGGGCGAAACACTTATCAGCCAGTCCAGCGCCCGCTCAAGTACGCATGTTTCATCCTGTACACGCGACATTATCTCATCACGCTGTCGTCGATACACATCATACACCTTGCGCGCATCCTCTCCCATTTCATGCCCGGAGAACAGCTCTTTTTCTTTTGCCCCGAAATCGAGGTTTGACTGGATGGCATTTGGCTTGATGTGCAGATCTATCTCGTGGTTTGTCAGCAGCAACCTTTTGCCGTCCCGGCCATCACGAGCCAGATTGCACGCATCGAGATACCAGGTCTTTGATTGAGTCAACGAATCAACTTTAAGCAGTTTCAACAGCTTCTTCTCTGTCTCAAAGAGCTGGCAGACATCATCCAGCGGAATGCTGAAAGTACGAAGTGAAATGATCGTCTGCAGAAAGATTATATAAGCATTGGAATAACCGTCACCGCCGGCCGGGATATAAAGGCCCAGCTTGGACTGAAGATTATGGACATATGGGCCGGACTTGCCGAGCAAGTGACACATCTCGGGAAACGTTTTACCGTTTCGTGGCATATCTTTACGAACACCGGTATTATCTTTGTAACCTTTTCTCATCTTCTATGCATTCCGTAACAGTATCGCATCTCCGGCTTTCTCTGCCAGATTCTGATTAATTCCGCCGAACTTATCAGGGAATGTCCATCCGTTACAAGATCGAAACAGGCACGGTATTGTAATTTTGGGAATAATTCAGAACGGTATTTGGAAGAATACGCTGATGACAGCGTACGCTACAGATCGGAAGAATGCGTTGTGGACAACACACGCTTCTTGTAGAGTCGGCTGCCTGCCCGCCGAAGCTTCTCAGCAAAGGCTGGGTCCACAGCCGAAGTGTCGTGACAAAGGCGGTCCGGCTTCACCGCAAAATGCGACCCGCTCCTCACTACCCACAAATATGATTTACTCCCGTTGACTTGTAGAAAAAATCCTGATTCTATCTCTCAATCATGAAACTGCTGCCCTCAGGCAAAGATGAATACCTTCGAATTCTCCAGAGATGGGGTATCATCATTGGCCTGTTGGGATTTCTCATCTGGTTCATGGTTTCAATGCCGGGCCAAACCTATACAGGGCGGCTAAATCAGCTTTCGGATGAAGAAATCATTTTACGCGATAATTTCAAAAGCCATGTCTGCATGTTAGCGGAGAAAATAGGTCCAAGAAGCGTTTCTTCGCTCAACCAGCTCAATGCCTCCGTAAACTATATTAAGGAACAATTCACAACATTCGGTTACACGGTTACAGAGCAGAGATTTCAGGCCAGAGACATAGAGGTGTGTAATATTATTGCCGAAATCCGGCCGGTAAATGCTCCGGAAGAAATCATTGTCGTCGGCGCACACTATGACTCCGTTGCCGGAATGCCGGGAGCTAACGACAATGCATCAGGAGTCGCCGCTCTGCTGGAACTGGCCCGCATGATGAAAAAATCCCCTCCACCGCGGAAGCGAATAAGATTCGTTGCATTTGTGAATGAGGAACCACCTTTCTTCCTTACGGAGAAAATGGGCAGCTTTGTGCATGCAAGGGAAGCAAGAGACAACGGAGAGAAAATTACAGCAATGTATGCTCTCGAAACAGTCGGGTATTATTCCGATGCAGAAAAAAGCCAGCATTATCCTCCTGTCTTTTCCCTCTTCTATCCGGATAAGGGTAATTTTATCGGCTTCATAGGGAACCTTCGATCACGTCATCTTGTGCGCCAATCTATTAATACGTTCCGAAAGACAACCTCATTCCCTTCAGAGGGTGTGGCAACTTTCGGATGGATCCCGGGCATATTCTGGTCAGATCACTGGTCTTTCTGGAAACACGGATATCCTGCAATAATGATTACCGATACTGCACCTTTTCGCTACCAGTTCTACCATACGGATAAAGACACACCGGACAAACTCGACTATGAGCGCATGGCACGAGTAGTCAACGGCCTGTTCCCCGTCATTCGTAAAGCAGCGGAATGAAACCGTACAATGGCAGTCATGCTATCTGCCTTAATGCCTCATATAAAACTATGCCGACCGCTGTGGCCAGGTTGAGCGACCGGACTGCATCATTCTTCATGGGGATTGCCAGGACCTTATCGGAATGGTCCCTCATAATATCACCTGGTAACCCCCTGCTTTCCCCGCCGAAGACAAGCGCATCACCCGGCTTGAATGAAACATCCAGATAGCTCCGCTTCCCGCGCGCACTGAACAGAAAACACCTTTCCGGTTTAAGGGCCGACAGAAAAGACTCAAAATTGTCATGGCGAACCAGATCTACTGACTCCCAGTAGTCCAGCCCAGCCCTCTTCAATTCGCGGTCTGTCAGCCTGAAACCAAGAGGTCCCACAAGGTGAAGCGTTGAACCGGTGGCCGCACAAAGCCTTGCAATATTCCCGGTATTGGGAGGAATTTCAGGTTCAACCAGCACCACGTGAAACGGTTTCTCCGGCCATCTGTGTTTATCTGTACTCATTGGTCAACCGGACTTCTGGCCTGTTTCAAGCCATTTGGCAACAACCCTGTCACAGAAATAATCCACCTTGGGATTTACTTTCTTCTGGTCCGGATGCTTCCTCATCCATTCTACTGATTCAGGAATACCTTCTCTGACCGGCTTCCTGCAGACAAAATCCGGAACAAATTTCTTTATCTTTGAATTGTCAAAAATAGCCGGCTCCGCCTTATCGCCCTTAAGCCAGCAAGTAAGTTCGGGGAAATTTTCACATATGAATTCCAGCGGGATTTTCACAATATTCGGGTTCTTCACTCCGACCGCAGCGGAAATCTCATCGTAGATCTTATGCCACGGGAGTGCTTCATCACTTGTTATGTGAAAAGTCTCCCCGATCGCCAGGCTGTTACCAACCAAACCTGCGAGACCAACTGCAAAATCGGTTGTCGCGGTAAGCGTCCATGGATTCTCGCCATTGTTATGCATGTAAACAGGTCGTCCTGCCTCAAGTCGTGCCGCGAAGGCATACCCTGCGCTTGAAACTGGATTTGGAATCCACAGCTTCGAATATGTATGCGATGGCCTCACTATTGTAATCGGGAACTTTACAGAGTGAAATTTCTCCATCAGCCAGTTCTCACATTTTTCCTTGTTCTGAGCATAGTCGGAGTATTGATTGCCGACCGGGTTATTCTCAGTGATGGGCAGGCTGCGATGCGGCTTGGCATAAACCATCGTCGTACTGATAAAAATGTACTGCCGGATACGCCCGTTCAGAACGGCAAAATCAATCTCCAGTTCGGGAACAAAATAACCAAGGAAGTTTATTACGACATCAATCTCAATGCCTTTCAATGCATTCCTAAAAGCCGCGGCATCCTTCCTGTCGGCAACGATCGACTTGTATTCTGCCGGGACCGGGTTGGTGCCACGAGTTAAAACCATTACCTCGTGACCACGCCGGTATAACAACTCGGCGCAATCTGATGAGATATTTCCAGTTCCACCTATAAGAAGAATTTTCATAACTTGTTCATCATCAGAACCGGTCTTCCTTCACAACTTTACCATCCTGAAGTGTTATAACACGATTGGCGAGACGACCCAGTGAAAGATTGTGGGTTGTGACAAGTATACTTATGCCTTTATCACGGACAAGATGCCCAAATAAATCAAAAATACTTTTGGAATTCTCCGAATCCAGGTTACCTGTCGGTTCGTCAGCAATGAGGAGCCTCGGATTAATAATCAGGCCGCGCGCAATCGCAGCCCTCTGCATCTGTCCGCCTGAGAGTTCATTCGGCAGATGTTCTGCACGGTCCTCAAGCCCGACCTGGCCCAGGACTTCCATTGTAGCCGCGCGATCAGGTTGTTTCCGGAGAAATAACAGCGGTAGTTCAACGTTTTCCGCCACGGTAAGGGTCGGCAACAGATAAAACTTCTGAAACACAAAACCCATGGTCTTTCGGCGGACACCGGCAAGCTCATCCTCGGAAAGCCCCTCGACAGAAACGCCTTCAACCAAAAGAGAACCGCCCGTGGGAGCATCAAGACATGAAAGCAGATGTACAAGCGTGGTCTTACCGGAACCAGACGGGCCAAGCACCGACACCATCTCGCCAGATCTGATCACAATGTCAATACCGTCAACCGCCTTTACAGTTTCGCTGCCACGCTGGTAATAGCGCTTCAGTCCAAACCCCTCTATAATGGTCTTTCCCTTTTCCATGTTTCATTCTATCCGCAGATTACACTGATTTTCTGAATCTTATCTTCTGATTGGACGTTCGGATTTCTTCTTCATTCGATATTCTGCATTCGGAAATCGGCATTTGTTTTTCTATTCCCCTTCGCGTATCGCATCAATCGGATGCATCGATGCAGCTCTCCAGGCAGGATAAAGTCCGGCAAAAAAACCAACTATCACAGCACCGGCCATGACACCGGTAATTATCTGCCAGTTAATGAGCACTATGCTGCCCTGTACCCCCAGATTGATCAGCTTCTTAATCGCAGCCTCAACCAGCCGCGATCCGGAAATGGCCACAAGAGTGCCGGTCACAGCACCGATAATACAGATGACCAGCGTCTCGATCCAGATCAGCTGAAAGATGTCGCCGCGGAATGCCCCAATGGCCTTCATCACTCCTATTTCACCAGTACGCTCGTATACACTCATCAGGATGGCATTTATGACGCCAATCAACGCGACAAGAACTGCAATAATCGTCACCGCTGCAATCATCGTCTGGGCGGTACCGATAAGCATTACGAGAGTACTCTTCACCTGCTGAAGGCTTACAACCTGTACCGAAGGCAGGCTAAGCCAGCGCGACTCAAATTCCTGCAACTTGGCACCGCTGAACTGTTTCATTTTAATGCCCAGTATCGTCAGTTCATTCGGGCGGTTGAAAAGCTTCTGGGCATTTTTCAACGGTAGAAAAACTGTACCATCATCCTGGGTGCCGGTACGCTTCAGGATACCCGCGATCCTGAAAGTCTTCTGGATGGACCGGGCAGCACCCTGTGGTGAAATAGTGGCAAGAAACTTGTCTCCAACTTTCCGCTGTTCGTAAGTGGCGGCTTCATATCCCATCACCACCTCATCTTCCGAATCAACCTTGAACCATCTCCCGTTCTCAAATCCTGTACCCGTTTCAAATTCCAGCCACGGTTTCATCTCCATGTAACTCTGAACATCAATCCCCGCAATGATGGCAAATGCACTCCCTGAATCATCCCGGATACCACTGCCTTCTTTCTCCGCTATTCCTATGAAAACAGGGGTGATACTTCCAATGTCGGGATCATTGCGTACTTTCTCGTATATCTCGGAAGGCAGGTAAAGCAAACCTGTACCGCCCTTCAACATCATGGTGGCCGCTTCGTAAGGGCAGCCTTTTGACATGATCATCAGCTGAAAACCAAGCCGGTCTATGCTTCTCTCTATTGCATTACGGTAACCAAGATTGAAGCCGGCAAGACTTACAGCCACTGCAACGGCAAGCGCCACCCCGGTAATGGTAAGTATCGACCGCACCGGTCTCCGCCGCAGATTCTTAAATGCCATGGAAACAAATCGCATATACACCAGTTACTTTTTTGAAAATTCAACACCTTCGCCGGCAAGCTGGTATTCATCGCCCATCTTGATCATCTGGCCTTCCACAGCAGCATAGTTACCAATATTCTGTGGAAGTTGAGGTGTCACGGAACCCATCTCAACTTTAACCTGGCTGCCATTCCCGTCATCAAGATAAAACCAGCAGCCCGCCGCCGGACACTGGCGAACAATCTTACCTTTAATCCGTATTTCTCCCCCGGAAAAACCCGATGGATTCTTTGCGATCTCTCCTATCTGTACTTCCTTCGCTCCACGGAAAGCACGCCCATAATGATCAGGTCGTGTAACACGCCAGCCGATATACAGTATTCCTGCCAGAAGGATCAGGCCACATATTGTCAGAATTGCTTTCATTGCTTCTTCTCCAATGGTTTCACAGCTTCTTTCTTCTTCTCAGCAAGCACTTCCTGGGCTCTTTTATAGAAAGGTTCATCTTTCTGCTTATATACGAACATGTCCAGCAATATAAGATTCTTGCGAACTCCGCGCAGTGTTGATCTATAATCACTGTCATTCTGGCCCGATGGAATCGGGTTCTTAATCCCGGCTACCTTATCCTCTGTGGAAGCAGGTTCTACTTTTGAAAAATAGTCGTGTTTATAGAAATCAGCAAGCGTCAACCCGTTGAACTGGGAAAGAAATTCTTTTTTCTTCAGCAGCTTTGCCACGGTACTTTCGAGGCGCTGAAAGAAAAAACGGGACATCGCTCCTGTTTGCGGGTTAACCGAGGCAAATATCTGGATCACTCCGCCCTCTCCCGGAACATTCACACCGTGAACGTAGCCGATTACATTATCACCCTTGAAAATCGTATAAACTGTATACGGCGTTTCATAGGTTTCATAAACAGGATCAAGGTCACTGCCAAGACGTTCTTTCAGCTTCTGGAAAAGTTCCCTGCCGTCCGCCATCTGATCCAGCGCTTTTACATCTTCCCGGTAAGTGCTCATTTCAGGGAAGAGATATTTCAGGTCCTGCGATGGATTACTCAGCGTACAACCCACCGCAGCATGGGCACCGGATACCTGCCATATAAGATTTAAAAGCAGTGCAAAACAAAAAGCTTTCTGCATGAAATACTCCTTACCAGTAACGGTAGTATTGTACCGAAACAATGACATCCCTGGCCCCCTCCTGCTGTTCTATCTGATCTTCCACGTTCAATTTTACCCAATGCAGGGTCGTATTGCCTATATCATTTCTAAAGTACCAGGTAAATTCACCAAACAGCGATGAGTCCGCAGGATCGGACTCGGAATCCTGCCAGAACCGGCGATACTGTGTCGCTACGCCCCACTTGCGGGACCGGTTGAGATAATCAACCTGGTAAAGCTGGCTGAATATATCCGCCTGTTCATCACTTCCCGCGCTCAACTCCGTTGAAACTGACATTGTTCCGCCCGGTACAATATGGGAGTAACGTCCATCAAGACCTCCTCGAATCGTATCAACAGTCTCATGCTCATCACGTTCCTGCATGGAGGACAAAGTACGCATGGTTGTGTGTCTGAAGATTCTCTCTCCACTCATGAATGATATTCCACCTTCCATGCCGAATTCGTTCAAGTACCTGCTGCCAAGGCTAAGTCGACCCGAAAGCAAACCATCCTGCCCGTCGAAAGAAATGTCGTAACCCGATCCAAGCAGGTAGGAAATATTGTAATCAATATCAGGCGTAAGTGAGCCCCAGAACCCTGCACACCAGTCGCGCTCAAAGCCGAAATTCCGGTCATTCGAGAGTTGTAACAATGTTCCATGCGTATCGGTCTGCAGGTTTAAACCAAAAGGCACATAAAATCTTCCTGCACGGAAGTTAAATCGGCCGACATTGCTGCCACGAGCCTGATCAGACATAAATGGATTGAGAACATTGTAAAAGTCGAAATAAACATTATGAACTTCAGCAAAGAAGCCGTCTCGATCCTCTCCCTCCATATCGTTGACAACCGGCAGAAAATGGTCGCGCCGGACCAGCCGGAACTGAAGATCAAACGCCGCGACAGTTGCCGTCTTTGTGGAAAACTTCTTATATGCCTCGAAACCTGCGGACTGCCTGCTGTAGACATTACTCGATCCAGGTGCTTCCCTGCTCCATGATAATTGCGAATATATTTCCTTCCGGAATAAAAAATTGTCGTGGACAAATCTTTCTAAAACACTTTGTTCATCTACAGTAATACGGTTTGTCACCGCCGCCATGCCGGTAAAAGGATCGCCTGTCGTCTGCGAAAATAAGTTACTACACAGCCATGGGGATAATTCAATCACAAGTACAACGAAAATGCCTGTGATACGCTTATTCATGATCATGTTATATGATAGATCTAAACCATAGTCTTTACAGTATGAAAAGAAACTTTGTATGCGGGTAAATAAGAATGTCTGTATTTGACGGCTAAGTCACTTTAGCCCAGACTTTGTGGCAATATTCACAAGTATCGCATACATGCCCGCAGGTCGTAACTTTCTTAATCCAACTTGTTGGAAACTTCATGTTGTCAACTATAAGCCCACCCATAACCGGCACATATGAAGGTTCAAACAAGGTCAACAGGTTGCCATCAAAACCCCTCCGTACATAGGCCTCCACCACGCGGCGCGGGTCAGAGTGCATCCGCGTGGCAAGTTTCATCACACCCGTTACACCGGAATAATAATTGACGTCTTCCGGTCGAATCCATGTGTTCTGCAAAATCCGTGCCTGGTTTTCCTCTTGAGCTATGAAATCCCAGCAGTGACTAGGATATCGCTGCATTACGTTGCAGTTCTCCGCTATCTCCCCTTCATGCGCAACCCTGTTATCATGGTCTGTTTGCCATGGACAGTGATAAAGGCATCCGCTGTTGGCAAGCAGGTGAATCTGTTTGCCATGTGCATCACACCATGTCCTTATACGCTTAAGCGCAGCCATGTCCCGGTTCAACTCCTTTGCCACGTAAAAACTGTCGAACAGCGGTGCGAGACACTCAAGGGCAGCCAGTGAATAAAGCCTCATGTTCACCGACGCACGCAATTCGATATCCGGAAAATGCGCACGTACCGTTTCGGCAACAAATGGAGATGTTGTTGTGATGCATGCAACCCCGAGCAGGTCTTTCACCTCGCACACGTTTTTCAGAATGTATGATTCAAACGCTTCGGATATTGCCTCCTTGCCGTAACAGGATGCATTATAGAGAAGGACCGGCCTGACTCCCATGCGCACAATTTCGCGCATTTCGTTCCAGAATGTCTCGACAGACGGAATATCCAGTGCGCCGTGCTGTACCGCCAGCGAACCGCGCCCGCTTGGATCACCTGGCATGGCAAAGTAACATTCCACAATATCATCACGGAAATCGCGGATTATATCCACCATCGACCCGTACTCTGTTGGCAATCTGTATCCCACGGTAAACTTCATTTAAATATTCCTTCAAAGGTAGGGATGAGCCGCCGGCTCATCCGTGGACGACTCAGCGAGCCCCCCACCTAGTCCGCCTCTTTAATCCTTGGCAATGCTCCGTTCTTCTCACCTTCCACTGCCGCCTTCATCAAATTTCCCGCCGATGTGTTCGAGAGCGATACCTGCGCGATATGTTCCCCTGCTGCCGCTACGCGTCTGTTTTCCGGCGTGGACCAGTCAACCGTCCACTGGCGATCACGTCTGAATTCTTTCTTGAACTTATTCTTAAGTACGTTGCGCTTTTCCATGCTTATCATACAGGCGCGCACACATCCTCGTCCGCCACACACGGCTTGTCCAGTATTATAAAGATTAGACGGCTTCTTTACGAACGGCGAATACTGGCTGGCCGTGATTTTCTTTCCGTACATGGCCTCTGTATAAAATCCCTTTGCCGCCGGATCGTCCACCACCTTGCCTCCTCGGAATGCAATATCGCAGGCCTTGCAGTCAAGTTCGCCCCACTCGATCGTTTTTCCTCCAAGTTCAACCCTTACCGTCTTGTCACGGCTCATAGCCTGTCCCGGGCAATGTACCGTACATGCCTTGCACTTGTTGCAAAGCTGTGGTCCGCTGTAAATCGGATCAGGTTCAAGTTCCAGATCGGTTAGAACCAGTCCGACGCGACAACGCGGTCCGAACTGCGGCGAGAGAAACATCTTGCTGTAACCGATCTCACCCAGCCCGCAAAGATAAGCGCCGATACGCAATTGCAGCATTACATCCGGTGCCGCTTTTCCAGGCACCACTGGTACACTGTACCCCTGCCGCATCGCTCCCTCGTTGTCTATTCCGCGCCAGTCGCTCTGGTGCCCCATCGGTATCGCTTCAAACCCGTCATCTTCGATCATGCGGCACAGATTCATAACCACCATCGGCATGAACAGGTATGTAATTCCGCCGTATCCCATGGATGAATAGTTGCTGAAGAATGTGCCTTCCTCGACACCACGCAGGCTCCCACGCATCACGCGAAACACCATTCCTATCATCGATTTGCATTCCGGCATGATTTGCCTCGGATCCATCTGCAGCGGCGCACCCTTCCATCGCTCAATGTTCCCGATGCCTATCGCATCCGCACCAAGAGACATTCCACGCTGTTTGATCATTTCTGAAGTTATCATAATGTTATCCCCTCAATTTTTTCTTATCTTCCAGCCTAATATTGCCGCAATGATACAGCAGATCGTGCCGGCCCCAAACGTCAGCTGCCCGCTATACAAGGTGATGTTGGTCAAACTGATCCCGACAAAAAGCAATCCGCTGAGTCCAATTGCAATTGTAAACAGAAGCATGATGGCACGATGGCCGTTCGGAGTAGATACCTGTACCCCTTCGCTCTCGCTCACAGGAGTTGCCAGTCGTTTGAAAAACGCTGTTACTCGCTGCCGATACGCTTCGTCACGGCTCTCGCCGGGAACGGAAATGAACAGTACCCCCAGGCAAACCAGCATTTGACAGAACGTGGCCGTCTCCCAACACAAAGCCGGACATTTCTGGAACAACAGTCCGGCTGCAATTCCAGCCACGATTGCCGCCACCGCACCCCATGGCTTGGGACGACGCCACAGAATGCCGCACAGCAGGGGAATCACCAACGGCACGCCAATCAAACCCATAAGTGTCTTATTAACCTCGAATGCACCGCCAAAACGCGAGACCTGTGTGGCGCCACATATGATCAGCGTGCCAAGCGCCACTGTCATCAATCGTGCCACAATCATTTGTTCACGGTTCTCAGCGTTTGGTCTGAATAGACGCCGGTAAATGTCTCGCGTCAGTACTCCCGCCGTTACGTTGTATTCCGCACTGAGCGTAGACATGGTGGCCGAAAGCATGGCGGCAATCATCAGCCCCATCGCACCGGGTGGAAGTAAACGCTTGCAGATGCTTACATAGGCTTCTTCTGGATTCACAAGGTCAGGAACCAGTACTGCTGCCGCAATTGGCGGCAAAAGGAAGATCACCGGGCAGATGAAAAACAGTACCGCCGACATCAGGCCCATCTTCCGTGCCTCTTTCTCATCCTGCGTGGAATAAAAACGTTGGATAAAAGCCCAGTTCCCATTGTACTTGATCAGTATCATTGCATAGTAAACAAAAAGGAACCAGAAGGTGCCTTTTGGCCCATGGTTCCAGGTAAAATGATGAGGAAGTGCTTCTGTCAACGCCCCAAACCCACCCACTGCGCTCAACGCCAGCGGCACCATAACCGAAGTAATCATCAGAAGAATGGCGCACTGTACTGCATCCGTTACCACCACCGCCCACAATCCTCCGATCATGGTGTAAACAATCACAATTCCGCCGGATACGGCAATGGCTTCGTTCATGGAGCAGCCCAATGTGCCGGAAATAAAAATACCCAGGGCATAAAGCCTGACCATGTTGTCGAGAATCCGGAAGCAAACACCACCCCACGAAGTGATTTGCCGAACCGCAGAACTGTAGCGCTGTTCGAGATATTCCACCGGAGTCACCAGTCCGGCCCGCCGCCAGCGGTGCGACAAAAATGCCGTACCCAGCAGAGCCGCCGGCACCGCACTCCACAAAATCACTATTGCCACCAGCCCGTCCTTGTACGCCACGCCGGCATGCGCAACAAACACAAAGGTACTCACCATGGTCATGTAGTTGCTGATTGCACCCAGGTGCCAGGGTACTGCATTTCCACCAGCAAAATATTCCTTAACGTTTTTAACGAACAAACCAAGAATACCACCAATACCGGCCATCATGATCAGGTAAATGGTGATCGCAAAGTAATCAAGTCCCGCCAGTCCGTTTGTCATTGCTTACCCTTCCGTGCCAGCTCCAGCACATCGTGCGTTCGCTTTGCAGTTACCGATATATTCAGCTTCCTGCAGCCACGATACCATTCCTTCCACTTGCCCTGACAGTAACCTTCGGCCAGCGCCGGTATTTTCCCAAAAGCGGAATCTGCCGATTCAAGAGCCCGTATACACTCTTTCATATCACCAAGATCCAGTGCCTCGTGCGCCAGGCCAAGTTGTTCCAGCCACGTACTGGCCTGGACCATGAAGTCAGCATGATAAAGCAGGTTATCCTTAAGAAATATTTGCTCTAAAGCGGGCAGAGCAGCTGCAACCGTTATACCATGTAATACAGCCAAGCCAAATCCGGTCTTCTGCACTGCAGAACGCTTGATGTTTTCTCTCCTTCCAAGACTGGCCGGATGCATATCGCTTAAACCCGACCAAAAGGCATCAGCATCCTTCACTGCATCTCCCTGAAGAGCCCCGCATGCCATTCTCTCAATTTCCGCACCCATCCCCACTTTGTTTGCTCTCAACTTCTTGGTGATCTGCCCGAGTATGCTGTTACCAGCGCTGAATATCTGTCCATCCATCAGAAACGGCACCTGCTGCTTATCGTGAATCTGATATGCATTGAAATAGATTCGATATGCATTCAGAATCCCGGGCCGTTTAGTCGAGAAACGCTGATTCACCCAATCCTCCAGCCATATATCAGGATTGAATCCTTCCATCTGCCATGTCATTTTGGCAGACGCATCCAGCCCAAGCACGAATTCCCTTATGTTGCCAACATTGAAAATCGCATAGGAACCAGCTCCCTTATCAGCGGCAGCCTTCAACATATCAAAAGTCTTATTTGGCGAAACCACTTGTGCCAAATGTGGTCCACTTCCAATCAAACCGTGATGATAGTAAACCCCATAAGTGTTCTTCGAATTGCGCGGTGTTTCATGAAAATCCCTCTGCCATTTCCAGCCTGGCGAGTTATCCGCAAAAACCACAATCGTCCCTTCGGGAATCGCCAACAACCCCTTCTGATTCAACACTGAACCCTCCGCCCAGAGCGTAGTGGAAAGGTATCGAGGCTGGCCTGGACTGATTTCATCCAGGATTTTTACCTGCGCTGCCATCGCATCAGAAATAAGACGGCCGCGATCAGCATCCGACTGCGGTACGCTGGGATCTGCCTGCCACATCGGGCGGTCAGCTATGCCGCGTAATCCAAGCTGCCAGATCACGTTCGGATACTTTGCCCACTTCTCCGCGTACACACGCCATACCTCGCGCACTTCGGCAGGATGGCTGAAATACGAATACTTCAAGTCCTTCCCGCGCGCTTTCCAATAGTTGAAGTATGAAAAGGCGCTTACACCCATCGGCTCAACATGATGCTGGGACACAAATACCCCGCGCCGCACACATTCATCCACGAGCGCCGCTTCCGGCGGATTCAGTATATCGATAAAACTGGAAGGTATGATCAGGTTACACCGGCTGCGTACCAGCGCTTCCACCACAGCACGCATCGCTTCGCGATTCATCACCTGTGAATAGTAAGGATAATCGATGTTTCGTTTGCCACCGCTCTCCATCCATTCAGTCAACAGGTCCTCGTCATTGATGAACCAGCCTCTGAACTTGAAAGCGGGTGGACCTGATATAATAGAAACCGAATCCCATCTCAGCTCGGAACGTTTTTCCGGTTCACGGCCCGACCAGAATCCAAGCGGATCAACATGCACGTATTGTTCAATGAAGTCATACAGGCCAAACATTGTGCCACGCGCATCACTGCCTGCAACAGCCAGCATTCCACCTGCAACGGAAGTCACGCGGTATGACTCCCACTTGCCGCTCAATGTTTCAACTTCTGGAACTTTCAGTTCAGAAAAGAGTTTAGCTGCCAACGGATTGGAAACCGTTCCGATCACAACACAGCTGCCTGATGGCAGCATCGATCCTGATATGATCTCCGGCTTCCGGCCAGTGATCTTCTGCACATCCGAGGCAAGGTCATTCGAGGCCAGAAGCACATACTCCGGTTCGCCGGCAACGACCATGATGGGAACCACTCGCGTGGTGTTAACAAATTCAAAGCTGTCAGCTGCAGCAAGACCGGTCATGATCATTAAGCTGAAACAGAAGAACCCGCTGATGCTATTTACCTTTGACATTGTGTTCCCTTTCTCAAGGTGATGTCGGCATGTTAGTTTCTTCGGGACAATCGGGCAATTTCGCAGATGCGAACTGGACTTACGTTTTTGCGAACGCTTTTGCAGTCCGTCGTCATGAGGCTGACCTTATTCTGCAGGTAACCGCACTACCGCCTTTGCTGAACCGTGAAGTTTCGCACGTAGATCAACTACATCAAGGTTACGTACATCATCTGCAATAACAGCCGGACGCATGTCCTCTTTCTCAAAGGATAAATCGAGATTATGCAGACGCAATCCGTTTACATGCCGGCAGTACAAACCATATGACGGCAGAATTCCAAACATACTCCCGCTTGGATAGGCAGTTGGTTTTTCGGGAACGGCACGTTTCGCGTCCCCGGCAGTTCCTGCACCGGCAAACCTGATACGAATATTCTTCAAAGACACGTTCTCAACCAGACAGTCCGGCAAGCCGGTGATTGAACAGCCTGTATTGCCAGCCTCACTGGCTTCAATGTTGGTCAACGAGATATCACACATCTTTCCCATTCCCGGTTTCGGCTGGCCCGGTATCGGATTGGCCCGGTTTCCAAGCCGGATGAAGATCGGGTTTGTCACATTACACATTACAATATTGGAGACGGCGATGCGTTCACACACGCCGCCATCCACTTCCTCAATTGCAACACCATCACGCGAATCATAAATCCGACAGTTCGAAAAAGAGATATCCGAATAACCACCCTGCGACTCAGTGCCAAGTTTCAAGGCGGCAGGTGTACCGGACAAAATACAATCGGTTACCGTCACATTACGGCACGGTTTCTCAGCGACAGTTGACTTCAGTACGATTGCATCATCACCGCTGTAAATATTGCAGTCGTGAATGCGAACTCCATCACAACTGTCGATATCCATCCCATCGCGGTTCTCACGGATGCGGCTGCGTATGGTTACACGGTCAATTTCCACATCCTCGCATGCAAGGTAATGAGAAAGCCACCGCGCGGAATTTAAAAGCATCAGACCGCTTACTCTCACCTTGCGGCATTCGCTAAACCTTATCAGGTATGGTCGCCCGCCATCATCACCCTTCTTGGCGGGAAAGAGACTGCCCTGTCCGTCGATAACCCCGTCACCAGCCAGCCCGATATTCTCCTCGCTCTCAGCATAGATCAGGCTTTTGGTGAATCGTGCTTTATAGAGGTAATCGATCTCCGGCGTAATGCCCGGGTAATCTTCAATATTCGCACTGCCGCGCAATACCGCGTCGTTGGCGACATACAAAGTTACTCCGCTACGGAGCCGGATCGTGCCCGACAGGAACACGCCGTCCGTGAGTTTTACCGTGCCGCCACCCGCTTTCGCACAGGCATCAATAGCCGCCTGTATCGCTTTCGTTTCAATAGTCTTCCCATCCGCTTTTGCGCCAAATTCGCGCGCATTCAATTCACCGGCACTCAGCATGGTTGAGGTCAGCCATGTCAAAGACAGAAGAACTACAAGACATCGCTTCATACGTTTACCTTATTACAAGGCTCTTTTCTGCAATCAACACAGGCGCATCATACAGAGGTACGTTAGTGAAGATGGTGCAGTCGCCTGCTTTTGCCGCGTTACTCGCCGGAATTTCGTATATCCTTCCTGAAACCAAATCAACCCAGACGGGCTCGTTAAACGTAAGCCCCTTGACCATTACATGGGCAGGCCGTGTCACAAACACATCGTCCGGTGTACCTGAGTTGTCCCACATCACCACGAGACTCTGGCCTGTTACCCTATTCCTGTAGCCGAAACTTGCCGTTGATTTATCATACATCACCGCAACCACGGGTTCCTTGATCCGTTCCAGGGTATTATCAAATATCGACACCAGGTTCTGAACAGAATAATAGGCAAGTTTGATCTGATCCACTTTCTTCTCTGCCGTTGCATGCAATAATCCCTTGCGGTTGATTTCACGTCCGACATGGTTGAAATCGCAGATTGTGAAAATTGCCGACTCCACGTCGTGGCCCAGATCACCCAGCATGCGCCGCAGGTCCCACTTCGCCTGGCTGTATTCTGTCCATGGATGATTGGACAACGCAAATCTCGTAGCAGTTTCGGAAGGACATCCATTTTCACCCTGCCTCATCTTTGCTTTCGTCGAGTACTTCGCCAGTGTCGCCTTCAATTCTTCTACGTTCTGGTATGACTTGTCAGGGTTGAGCTCATAACCGTGATAAATGAACCAGTGGAACAGATCGACCTTCCCCTTCTCGGCAAGGACCTTCAGGCAGTTATCCAGCAGTTTCGGACTCGAACTTGCCAGTGAAAGCCCGGCAATCCGTGAATCGGGAATAATACGTTTTATGATTTCTGCCGTTCGTATGTTAAATATGGCAATATCCTCAGGCTTATGCTTCTTGTTAATGTCCGGCTCATTCCACATCGCCCAGTCACGGATTCTCCCCTTATAGTGATTTGCCATTGCTTCAACCCAGCGATCCCACGCAGCTAAAGCTTCCTCCGAGGTTGGGAATCCACCAGCCAGATCAAAACCTCCGCCACCCTGGTAGATTGTATTGCCGTAGTCTGTCTCTAGAATGATATTCAGGCCAAGCCCTATCGCTTCATCAATAATCTTATCCAGCCACCCGAAATCATATTTGCCCTTTTCTTTTTCGGTCTTCGCCCATCCCCCCTGCAGGCGGATGGTCTTGATGCCAAGCGGCCCAATGAATTTCTTGTACTCATCAAAGATGGCAAAATCGCGGTCAAGCGTTTCGCATCCAAGAGTCCAGTTCGAACCAGGAATCTCGCTCGCACTGCGCGGCTTTATCACGCCAATCTGTTTTAGCCCGGGATTCAAATCTGTCTTCGCCCGGTCAGGTGATGTATCGAGATCCACCCCCCACCCGGGAACAACTGCCAGCATCAATGCGACCATTCCCGAAAATAATACCTTGTGATTCACGCTGTTTCTTGAACTAGACATATGGATCCTCCTTTTCCCGGATGATATGGACTTTTCATATAATTCCGCAATTTCGTTTATGCGAAACAGCCTTACGTTTTTGCGAAGCCTCTTCCTTTTCACCTTGAAGGACTCCTTACCGGCTTCATATACTCCTTCCGTGATAAAACGCACAAAACGCA